>CANCXY010000053.1 GCA_947381875.1 uncultured Clostridia bacterium
GTATGCTAAAATAAGGGTACAGAACGGCACCCAGTCTCTGTGCCGTGGCGTGAACGGCATGAATTGTCCTACCAATTCATGCCATTTTATTTAGCCAGCGGCGAAAAGTAGATGAAAAAAGCTAACTGCAAAATCAGCAAAAGAAGGAAACGCAACGCTTTCTTCACGCTTTCCCGCATTTTTCAGCACCCCCCTTCCGGTTGGATTTTACCGATCCTCCTTTCTGGTGGGTGCCGCTCTGTACCGCTTTCCCATCATAGCACAACACCGCATTTCCTGTCAATTCTTGCCGAGTTTTTTTGTAAAACCCCCGCCCGTAGGGCAGGGGTTTTGTGGAACACCTCTCTCAATAACGGTTCGCAGCCAAACGGCAGCGGGCCGTTTTTCATTGCACGGAAAGGGGGCGCGCATGACAGACGCAGTAAAAATCACCTCTCTATCGGGCCGCGGCACGCTGTTCTTGCGGCGCGGCGACCGTTCCTCCTACTGGCTGGATGAAATCGACTGGGGGCAGGCCAGCGGGCAGCACAACACCTACCGCTATTTGGATCAGGTGGGCGCGAGCATTGTCTCCACGTCGATCCAGCCGCGCACGCTTTCGCTGTCCGGCTGGGTGGTGGAGACAGCAGACGGCACGCTGCGCGAGCGGTGCGATTTCCTCAACGCCTTTTTCTCCCCCGTCGAGGACTACGAGCTTTTGTGTGGCGATAAGAAGATTGCGTTCCGACCGGACTGCTCCATCATCTACAGCCGCGAGTTCAAGGAGAACAACCGCAAGGCGCGCCGGTTCCTGCTCCAGGCGACGTGCCCCTTCCCGCTTTTTTCCGACAGCGCCGATAAGGCCGTCCCCTTTGAGAGCGAAACGAAACTGTTCCGTTTCCCTGCGGATTTCGGGCGTACACAGCCGCTTGTGTTCGCCGTCGTGGGCAGCGCGTACAATACGGCCATCAATAACCAGGGCGGGTTTGCGGCGGGCTTTGTGGCGCGTATCCGCTTTTCCGGCGAGGTGTCGGGGCCGTGCCTGACGAATCTCGACACCGGGGGGATGATCGGCGTAAACCACACCTTCCAAAACGGCGAGCAGTTGGAGATTGGCACGGTGTCCGGCGCAAAGCATATCACGCTGTTTTCCGCCGATGGGGCAAAGCGCGACCTTATCAAGCACCGGGATGTGCGCACGAGCTGGTTCCAGCTCTCCCCCGGCGTCAACCATATCGCCGTGAGCTGCACAGACACGGCACAGCGCGACAATATGGGCGTGACGCTGTACTATTCCCCGCTGTATCTGGAGGTGGAATGATTGGCCCTCAAAATGGAAGTGTACTCCCCCGCGCTGGAACTGCTGGGCATTTTGGAAAAGCCCCGGGCCGTTATCTGGGAAACACGCGCATTTTCCGCCGGTTCGTTCTCGCTGGACGCCCCCCTTACCGAACAGGCGCGCACGCTGCTTGTGCCCGATAACATCCTCTGGATCGAGGACGGGACGGCGGGCCTCGTGGAGTATATCGCGCAGGAACAGAAGGAGGAAGGGCCGTCCATCACCGTAAAAGGGCGCGACCTGGGCGGGATTTTAGACCGGCGTATCCTGTGGGGGCGCTATGATTTGAGCGGCGGCGTGGCGGATATCATGCGGCGGCTTGTGGCCGACTGCTGCATCACGCCCACGCGCGGCGACACAGCGGCGCGCGTCATCCCCGGCCTCGCGCTGGATACGCAGGGAAGCGCCAGCCCCTCGGCCCGTGTGCAGATCACCGGCGGCACGCTGTTGGAGGCGCTGGAAAAACTGGGCGCGGCCTATAGCGTCGCGTTCGGCGTGCGGTTCGACCCCGCTGTGCCGCGCATGGTGTTCTGGGCGCGGGCGGGCGTTGACCGCAGTGTGCATCAGAGCGCTGTCGACCCGGTTTTCTATTCCACGGAATTGGATGACGTGCTTTCCTCCGATTACCTCTACAACAGCGCCGACTACCGCAACACGGCGCTTGTGGCCGGTGAGGGCGAAGGGGCGGAGCGTGTGTCGGTGACGGTGTTCAGGGACAGCGATCCGCCGCCCGCATCGCTTGTCGGCTTTGCGGTGCTGGGCGACAGCGCGGCCATGCGCACGGCGGACGGGAAAGCGCTGCACACTGTCGCGCTGTCCGCCAGCGGCGAGGTGTACCAGAGCGCCTATACCGGCGCACAAATTGATGAGGCTGTCCGAAAAGCCCTGGCCGGGGGAAGCGGGGGCACTGTATCCCAAAGCGATAAGCTCTGGTATCCGAGTGTGTCACAAGATGGCGTATTATCCTGGCGCAAATCAGAATCCGAAACTGCGCCCGCGCCCACCAACATCAAGGGGGCGGATGGCGCACCTGGCGCGCGGGGAGAACAGGGAGCGCCCGGCCCGCAAGGTCCACAAGGCCCGCAGGGCGCGCAGGGGAAACAGGGACTGCCCGGAACTGCCGGGGCCGCCGCTACGGTACAGGTAGGCCAAGTCATCACCGGGGAGGCCGGGACGGAAATACAGATCCACAATTCCGGGGACGAACACCACGCTGTCCTTGACTTTATTATGCCGGTAAAACTTGGGCCGGGTGAGGAGCAGCCGGAACCGCAGGAATTTTCGTGGACGGTATCTTCCAACGGGACATATGCGTTTGTACAAAGTGGGGATAAATGGACTTCCAACAACAAGGGAAAGGCCAGTTCTACAGCCACCACACAATGGACAATAAACGTATCTCAATCTGTGAGCTATGATATAAAGTACAGGGTTTCCAGCGAGCAGAATTATGATAAGCTCACGATTGTGCTGAACGGGTCGACCATCGTGAGCGCCATATCCGGGGCGGGTTCGGAACTGACTTATTCCGCCACTTTGAAAGCGGGTACGAATACGCTGTCTGCCACATACGCCAAAGACAGCAGCGGGGATAAAAATGACGATATGGCATATGTTATCCTGCCGAATGTGGTGATTGGCGATACAGATCCGGAAAGCAATATCGCCTGGTATCCCTACGTCAACGCGGCCACAGGGCAGATATCCTGGACAAGGACACGGACCAAAACGCCGCCTGCGGCAGTGGATATACGGGGACCAAAAGGAGATCCAGGTGAAACAGGGCCGGAAGGTCCTGCCGGCCCGCAGGGGCAGCCCGGCGGGCAGGGCATCCCCGGCGCTGACGGCTGCTCCCCGGAAATCCGGCCAAACGCAGGCAACAGCTATTCCGTATACAAACTGGATATTACGACAGTCAGCGGGACATTCACGACCCCGAACCTCAAGGGGCTTGACGGGAATGGCTCCATGTCATCTTTTAATGGCAGGAGCGGCCACGTCATGCCGGAAAAAGGCGATTACACGGCGGACATGGTGGGAGCGGCCACAATGGCTGAAGTAAGCGCCGCCATCCGCGCCGCCATGCTGGACAGTTGGGAGGCGAACTATTGAGCGTGCAGGAAACAAAGCTCTCCGCTATCGCCGACGCGATACGGGAAAGCGAGGGCAGCAGCGGCCCCATCTGTGCAAACGACTTTGCCGCGCGCATCCGCGCTTTGCAGACGGGCGGCGGAGGTGCGTGCGGCATCTCTGTATTAGAAGATACGCATCCGGGCAAAGTCGTTTTTGTCGGCGTGCTGCAATGCGCGGGGGCTGTAACTGTATATACGATTCCGCATGAAGTAATGACAGGGGGCTGAACGATGCAGGTAAAAAAGAGCTACACCGCGACGGTCGACGCGGGCACAAACATAAACAGGACATACAGCTATGGTATGACAAACACTACAGGTACAAGCGATACCCGCACAGACTATTTTAATCAGGTTATCGCAGATTTTTTGTCCGAATGCGGCGTTGATGCCGCTTATGAGGCGCGCGGGGAATCAGCGGATAAATATTTGTGGATACGCGGCGTGCCGTTTTTGTTTGAGTATAATTACAACAGTTCGGTGAAAAAGTACGGCCACTACTTGTATTTCCCCTACTGTACAACAGCCGTATGGAGCGGGTGTGCATTTATCTACAACGGCAGTTCCGGGGACGTTTCTTTCAGCCTGTTGTTTACGGGAAATCCCAGAACCGGCTTTTGCCTTCGGTGGGTGCCCTATGGCACAACCAATGTGGACTATGGCTCTCAAATGGTATTTTACAAAGCCAAAAATATGATCAATGGCCGTGACGCGACTGTCTGGCGATTGGGTACTGGCACCTCAAGTTATAGCTATGTATACCCATTCTACGCTGTAGATATACAGGACGGAATATTCGATAAAGACACCTATACTGTCCAAGGGCACTTGGCAGATGTTGCTCTGCTGCTGCCGAATATCCAATACGAACAGGACCCGAAAAAAATCCTGCTGGTTCCCGTAACTGTTGCAAACTGGCAGTTGGAGGGTGTATACAAAACGCCCGCCGGATATTTCCCGCTCCCGGTAAACGGCTATACCGAAGAACAAACAGAAGTAGAAATGGGCGGCAGGCGGTTTATCGTGACATCCTATATCACTCTTCCTTCAGTAAACGCCAATAGCCCCAATAACTACTATGGCATCAGTTTAAGTTCCAGCTATCTAAATCTTGGCCTGATAGAGGTGACAGACGCATGAACATACCCTCCGGCCTGGCGCGCCGCGAACTGTACGTTGACGCGCGCGACCTGCAATCCGAAGCCGACCCGGACAACCCCCTCACCCCCGAAGAATACGCTGCCCTGCTCACCACACGAGGGCGCGAAAAATTAGCGGAAAATGAACTTGTGCGCTCGTTTTCCGCTGTGGTGCGCACGCTGGACCCCACCTATCAGTACGGCGTCGATTTTGACGTAGGCGATACTATCACTGTGACAGACAACCGCCTCGGCGTCAGTGCGGACGCTGTTGTGGAGGCAGCGGCGCAGAGCGTCGGCGGGGATGACCGCGAACTGACGCTAACCCTCGGCTACGGCCAGCCCACATTACATGATATTTTAAGGCGAAAGGCAGGGAAATGATATGGCAGTCTACGACGGTTTTTTTGACGCGGAACAGACGGGCGAAAACGCAGACGGCACCCCAAAATATGACCGAACCTACAGTGCAGGCGATTTTACCGATTACTTCGCGCAGATCGCGGGTTCGGGCGTCAGTGTGCTGGACGGTGCCGATAGCTGCAAAGTGACGTATTCCGGCGGGCAGGCCAGCATTGCCCCCGGATTTTTGTTTATCCGCGGCTACTGGCTGCGCATCCGGGATGAACCGTACACGGTGGCCGTCACGGGCACAGGCCGCACCGCCATTGTCGCGCATCTCAACACCGCGCAAAAGACAATCACCCTCGGCGCACAGGACGCCGCCGACACCTACCCGGACGCGCTGTGCCTCGCCGTGGTCGACCCGGCCAGCGGGGCTGTGGAGGATACGCGGCACAATGCGGCGGTGTGCGGCGTGGTTGAGCCGTCCGGCGTGCTGGGCGAGAAACTGGCCTTTGCGCAGGATTACATTGACAACAAAATCGACGCCCGTCTTGGGCAGGTGGAGGCGGATATTTCCGCACAGCGGCAGGCGGTCGACACGCGGATTGCGGCCATGCAGGCCACGGTCGACGGCATCCAGCCCCCGCCCGTCGGCACGGTGCGTTTTTCGGCGTCAAAGGACGTGGGCGCGGGCTGGCTTCGGTGCGACGGCAGCTTTGTCAATGAGGCGGAATACCCGGAACTGGTGGCCGCGCTGGGTAAGCTGACGCCCGGACAGGCGGATTTCAAAAAGCTGTTTGAGGGGGAAGTCGCGGGCGAAACCTCGAACCTCTCCTACTGGAACAATACCATGTGGGTTTTCGATACCGCGACGCGGCAGCTTATCGGCGTAGACGCGGCGGGCAAGGTGCAGAAGGTGGCCTGCACGGGCATCGATGGGCTGTACAATGTAACGGCGGGTGTACAGCTCTCTGTATGTGATGGCGGGTTTGTGTATTTGGGGAAGGCGTCTGGCGTTCAGACAAGCGCGCGGGGCAACAGGCCCATCCTTTACGAGGCGACCGGGTTAAATGTGGGCACAACTTCTTTATCGTTTTCGGCGGCATCAAGCGTCTCAACAGGCATTTCTTCAAAATTTTCATTGGATTCTAAAATTATCCCTCGCGTGATTGTGCAATCCGGCACTGCGTGGGTTGCCAATGGGTTTGCAAGTTTTCAAAACCTGGGTGATTCCTCGGCTTCTTCTAATTACAACTCTCAAAAAGCCGTTTGCATTGGGTGGAATGCAGGGAAATTATCGCAAGACAGCGAATTTTCAAACAATAAAGGAAAAGAGATTTTACTGGCGGCCCTCTTTGAGTATGATGCTTATGCGTATGGTGCTGCCATGCGGGGAATGCGTGCAAAATTTGCTGTCAATGAAAAAAATGGGGATGGAATACAACTGTTTTATTCTGCTCGTGGAGATGATCGCAGCGCGAAAGTCGATAACACAGGCTTCGCATCATTCAAAACCGGGGCGGCCTCTATCCCAAACGGCCTTTATGATAATACCGCATCGGAAATAACGTATTCCCCTGATAAAAGCGCTGCTGAATCTTCCGGCAGCGCTTTAGTATTAGCCAAAAAGATGTATGATGAAATCCTGTCGGGCGGAAAACTGATCCCCGATCTGTGCCTTTCTGTCTCTGACCGCGCCTCGGAAATCCTTATGGGCCTCGGCCTTTCCGGGCGTAAATTGGAAGTATGGCACATCTCCATTTCCCCTGCTAAAAACCTTGACTGGTACCTCTCAAACGTATCCCTCCCCTCCGGCGCACAGCTCTTTGAGGATTCTATTTGTTATTCCTCTGTCTGGAAGCTCTGGTTTGTTTTCGTCGGCACGGGCATAGCGTTCTGCCAAACACTGGCCGATAACAACTGGGGCTATTTGGATACACAGTCCATCATCGGCAAAATCGGCGGCAACGGCTCTGTCTATTACGACAACGCGAAAAAAGCCCTCATCCTTTCCGGCCAGAACACGGCGGGCAAGCCTGTCATGTACAGCCTTTCCTTCGGCGAGGATTTCACCTACGCCAACGACGGCGCATGGCTGCCGATGATTGCCAGCGACGGCGTACCGGCTTTCATCAAAGCAAAGGAGGGGTAATGTTTGAGCCTCACATACGGCTTTTGCCTCGGCGATGACAGCGCACAGTACACCGCCGACGATTTCTCCCATGTTTTCCGCGCCATCACTGGCGACGGCGTTACAAATCACGGCAGGCGCTTTGCGGTCTCCCCCAATGGTTTCACGCTCATCGTAGGCACAGGGTACGGCTTTGCGGATGGGCGGTACGTCCAGAACACCGAACCGCTCCGCCTGCCCGTGCAGCCGCCCGGCAGCCGCGCCGACCGCACCGACGCCCTGTGCCTGCGTGTCGACCACAACGGACGCACAGCATCGGTGGAAATTGTAGAGGGCATGGACGCCGCCGCCATCCGCGCGGACCCTTCCCTTTTGCGTCAGGGCGATGCTGTCAGCGTTGTGCTGTACTTCATCCGCGTGCGCCGGGGCGCAACGTACATTGACGCCGCCGACATCACCGATGTGCGCGCCGAAAGCGGCCTGTGCGATGCTGTCCATACGCTGTCAGCGCTGACAGCACGCGCCGCGCATGTCCATGCCTATTTCACGTCCGATATCGGCGCGAAGTTTGACGCGCTGGAACAGGCTGTCACGTCACTTGCCGAGGCGGCGGACGCCAAAGTGCAGGCGCTGGAAAGGCAGATCGCGGGCGCAGGCGCGGCGTATATCCCCGGCGACCTCACAACCGCACGCACCCCGCCCACCCCCGCCAACGAATGGCTGCTGTGCGACGGTGGTCCTGTGCCGGACGCCTACCCCCTGCTTACGCTGTTGCTCACCGGCACGCTGCCCGACATCAGCCGGGCAGCCGACCGATACAAAACTTACATTTACGGCGGACAGCCGCATGCTGTCACCGTCCGCGAAAGGAGCTGACACATGAACATCCAAACCATGCTTGCACCCAGGGGCAGCGCGGCGCGCCCCGGTTATCTGCTTGTGCCGCGATACATCACTATCCACAACACGGCCAATACAAACAAAGGCGCGGGATCCGTGAGCCACGGCAGATATTTGTCCGGGACTGGCGCGAAAAAGGCCGTCAGCTATCATTATGCCGTGGACGATTCGGCCATTGTGCAGATCATCCCGGACAGCGAAAACGCCTGGCACGCGGGCGACGGCGCGAACGGCAAGGGCAACCGCCAGAGCCTCGCCATTGAGATTTGCGAAAACCCTGAAAGCGATCTGCGCCGCGCCACCGACAATGCCGCCGAACTGACGGCACATCTCATGCGCGAATGGGACATCCCGCTGTCAAACGTTGTGCAGCACAACCACTGGAGCGGTAAGGACTGCCCGCGCCGCCTGCGCATCGGCGAACCGTATAGTTGGGACACGTTCCTTGCCCAGGTGCAGACATTTTATGACGGGACAGCGCCCGCACAAGGCACGCAGGACGCCCCCGGTACGACAGATGGGGAAACGTCTGCCCCGCCTGTCGTGGGCGCGCAAACGGACGCACAGGGCGCGACGCGGCGATATCTGCGCCTGTCGCGCGGCGACCTCATACAGCTTATGCGCACAGCGGATGACCTGGGGCTTGCGGTATGCGGCGACCTGACGATTGGCCCCGCCAGCCCCGGCGACGACCGCGCCCTGTGCGCGCTGGCGCAGCGTCTGGCGCTGACAGTCGAGGAGGTGGGATAGATATGGACAGCGGAGTAATTTCGGCGCTTATCACGGGCCTGCTGTCGCTGTTGGGCGTCGTTGTCACAAGCTGGGCATCGGCGCGGCGCACAGAGGCGAAGATCGAGACGGCGCAGGCCGTCACCGATACCAAGATCGAGGAGCTGACGCGTGAGGTGCGCCTGCACAACGAGTTCGCCCGGCGCATGCCGGTAGTGGAAGAACAGATCAAGGTGGCAAACCACCGCATTGAGGATTTAGAGGAGGTTGTGGAACATGAACGGACAAGACAGGGATAAGGCTGTCAGATGGTGGAAAGCGGCGGGTGTGCGGGCCGTGAAGACGTTTGCGCAGACGGCTGTCGCAACGATAGGCACCGCCGCCGTGCTGGGCGCGGTAGATTGGGTGATGGTGGGCAGTGCGTCGGTACTGGCCGCAATCCTCAGCCTACTGACAAGCGTGGCGGGGCTGCCGGAGGTGGACCCGTGACGCTTTGGCAGGGCGACTGCCTGGAACTCATGAAGCGGATTCCAGACAGCAGCGTGGATATGGTGCTGTGCGATCTGCCGTATGGCACCACCTGCAACAAATGGGATCGTGTGATCCCGTTCGAACCCCTTTGGAAACAGTATCACCGTATCTGCCGGGAAAACGCCGCCATTGTCCTGTTTTCGCAAATGCCCTTTACCGTATCACTCGCTTTTAGCAATCTAACGTATTTCCGCTATGAAATTATCTGGCAGAAATCGCAGGGAACAGGGCACCTGAATGCAAACCGCATGCCGTTGAAGATCCATGAAAACGTGCTTGTTTTTTATCGCCGCCTGCCGCATTATTATCCCCAGAAAAGGGCAGGCGCAGAACCGTACAGGATGAAACACAGCGGCAAAAGCTCCAATTACGGCACCCAGCGCGTCACGGAAACACTGAACACAGACGGGACACGTTACCCGGTGGATGTTGTGCATTTTGCTTCCTGCAATACCCGCAGTTACACCACCTTACATCCCACGCAGAAGCCGGTTGATCTGCTGGAATATCTTATCCGCACCTACACCGATGAGGGCGAAACCGTCCTTGATAACTGTATGGGCAGCGGCAGTACAGGCGTGGCCTGTGTCAACACGGGGCGGGATTTCATTGGGATTGAACTGGACGCCGGGTATTTTGACATTGCCAAGCAGCGCATTGAACAAGCCCTGAAAGACAGCCAGGCAAAAGCCGTCTGAGCGCAAAAGGCAAGTTACAGCTAAGCAAGCGCCTATTTTTCAAACTTTCAGAGTTTTTGTCAACCAACCAGCCCCGTGCGTGGAGAGTATCCGCGCGCGGGGCGATTTTTGTGTTATTTTTGTGTTACTACCAGTGTAAGGAACAGCCTGCTTTCATAGCCCGATAAATTCAGATAATCCCTGAATTTTCAGCATCCACTACAGCTTGCAAGACGCCAAAAAATATGGTACAATATTTTCGTGTCGTCCTAATCAATAGGGCGGGGGTTGAAATAGAGAGTATACCTGTAATCCAAAAGGAAAAGCGCCCGGTGTTTGAAGTATCTGATTAGATACCTCACGCTCCGGGCGCTTTCCTGGTCTATCCTATTCCTTATCGCTTTCCAGCTTTTTCTTAATCAGCGGAAGAAAATCGCGGTAAATGCCGGGGTTGGAATCCGGGATCAAGACGGCATTGACGCATTTCTCATAAAATTCCTGCGGACCTACGCCGCCTATGATGGCGTAAGCATAGCCCTCCTCCCGCATGGCCGCCAAACTGCGCAGCAGCAGGGCGCGGCCAATGCCGCCCCCCTGTTCAGCGTCCAGTACACGCGTGGGGCCAAAGAAGTCCGGGGCGGTTGCGTCATAGCAGGCGTAACCGATGATGTCCGCCCCGCGCAGGGCGAGGAAGCAGGAGATGGGCATGTGCGAAAAGCAAACATCGCACTCCCCCTCCGCCGACACGCCGGAGTGTTCGCGCACCCATTCCAGAACACGCGTTTTATCGGGGGCCAGAGCGCGTATGATACGCACCGTCTTGTCCTTCGGCGCCGCCAGGGCCGCATCCTCCGGCAGTTCATACAGTTTCACAAGCATATCGTACATGGTGGTTTTCCTCCTGAAACGTAAAATCATTTTTGTGTATTCGTCCTGCGCGGGCGGGAAAGTACACGGAAAAAGCGGGGACATGCGCGGACGCTCATCTCTCGTGCCGGACACTTTGCAGATGCTCCCACGCCAGCAGCGCCGCGCCGGACGCCGCATCACTGCGCGGGGCGAGAAAGCGCATTTCGGGGAATTGATTGCGCAGGGATTTTTGCGTTTCGGTACGCAGGCCGTTGTCGTGCAGCAGCAGACTGCCCGTCATCGCCAACTCCGCGTTTTCCATTCCGATTGTACGCGCCACAGCGCCGGCAAGCTGCGCCAGTTCACCGGCAGCGCGCACTGTAATAGCCTGCGCCGCTTCATCCCCCGCGTCCCGCGCCTGCTCGATCAGCGGCGCAAGCGAAGCGATCTGCTTTTTCTCAGTCTCCGGGGCATAGGTGAAGCGCACCAGTCCGCCAAGGTTCGTGATACCAAGTTTTTCAAAGACCAACTGCGTGAGCAGCGTGCGCGGCGCGCGCCCATCCGCGGCACGCACAACCGCCGCGAGCGCGTCCCTGCCCAAAGCGTAGCCGCTGCCCTCGTCGTCGATTTTGTGTCCGTATCCGCCCGCGCGCGCGGTTTCGCCCGCACTGCTGCGCCCGAAGCAGATAGAGCCGGTGCCCGCAATCAGAACCATGCCGACGGGGCTGCCGAGCGCGCCCGCGAGGGCTGTTTCATGGTCGCCCACTAACAGCAGCGGTCCAGGATACCCGCACTGTCTCAGCAGGCGCTCCAGCGTGGCGCGCGCCTCCGGGTTGCTGACGCCCGCGCTGCCAATACACACCGCGCCGCACGCCTCCAGCCCGCCGGGCAGGGTGCGCATGGCGGCTATCGCGTCGCGGAACGTGGCCTCTACACTGCTTTCCCCGGCGCTGTTGAGGTTCATGGAGCCGAAGCGCTCACGCATCAGCACCGTGCCGTCCTCCGCACGCGCTTCTATGGTTGTTTTGGTCCCGCCGCCGTCCCAGCCCGCCGCATACAGCGGGGCAGAAAGGCTTTTGCCGGACGCTTTGTCATAGCTTGGCATGCCGCCCATACCATTCTCCTCCTTATTTCCTTTACAGCGTGACTGGCAGCGTACCGGTGGCCTGCGTCTCGCCTCTCAGCACACGCGCGGCAGCGCGGATACTCTGCGGCGTATATTCATAGGCCGCCAGCGACCACACGCTCTCCGGCAGGCCCGTCAGGTCATACGGCACGCGCAGGGATACAGCGATGGTCGGCACGCCCGCAGCGGCCAGCGATTCAATCAGCGCGCGCTGCCCAGGGCGCAGGTAGGCGTTGAAAGTGCCCACAATCGCGCAGGAATGCCTTTGCGCCCGCTCTGTCAGCACGGCAATCTCCTCCGCCGACGGGTCGGGCGACATCTGCGCGGCCTCCCCGTGCAGTTCTTCGGCGAGAAGGTTCCCAAACACATTCGCCGTGCCGTCGTCGACATTGCCCACGAGGGAGACACGGTACGCCGCGCAACCAACGCACAGCGGCGAGTCTCCCAATCCCACGCGCCCCGCGGCGGGGCGGTGGACTTCGGTGATCGTTTTTTGCAGCATGGCTTCACTTTCAGCGCGCGCTGTCTCGAAATCGAATGGCTCCGCCTGCATGGCGTCGACCCACTTTTCCTTATAGGAAAGGATACGATTCGCGGAAGCCTCCATTTCCGCCGCGTCAAGCCTTCCTGTGCGCACAGCCTCACAGACTGCCCCGGCGGCTTCGCCGCCTAAAAGCGTATTGTGTGTGACAAACACAAGGTCCACGCCCGCGCCCATTGCCGCGATGACGCCGTTGACGGTGCCGAAATGGTCCTTGATGGCGCGCATCTCCATGCAGTCGCTGATAATCAGCCCGTCAAACCCCATTTCCCCGCGCAGCAGATCTGTCATAATGGTGCGCGACATGGTGGCGGGCACACCGCCCGGTTCAATCTGCGGGAAAAGGATATGCGTCGTCATAACGGCGGGCACGCCCGCGCGGATGGCGGCGGCAAAGGGCGCAAGCTCCATTTTATCTAACTCCGCGCGGCTCTTGTCCACGCAGGGCAGAGCAAGGTGGGAGTCCGCGTCCGTGTCCCCATGTCCGGGGAAGTGTTTGGCGCTGCACAGCACGCCGCCGTCCAGCAACCCCTGGATCATGCGCGCGGCATACCGGGACACCGTATCGGGCGTATCGCCGTAACTGCGCGCGCCGATGACGGGATTTTTCGGGTTGCAGTTGACATCCACACTGGGCGCAAGGTCAAAATTGACGCCGAGCGCGCGCAGTCCCCGCCCCGTCAGCAGCCCGGCGCGGTAGGCGTTTTCCGGGTCGCCGGTGGCGGCGATCGCCATAGCCCCCGGCACATTGACGGCATCGGCGGGCAGCCGCGTGACCGTGCCGCCCTCCTGGTCGATGGTAATGAACGCGCCGTGCCCCGTCTCCTCCCGCACAAGCGCCTGAATCTCTTTGCAGATGCGCGCAAGCTGTTCACAACTCTCAATGTTCTCCTTGAAAAGGATCACGTTCGCGATCTTATGCTCCCGCACCATGCGCCTGAAATCCTCTGTCAGCTCCGTGCCAGGAAAACCCGTCACAAGGCGCTGTCCAACCTGCTCCTGTAATGTCATGTGAGTGCCTCCTTTTGTCGTTTTCCCCCGCTTTTTCTTGGAAGAAAAAGCTTGGCAAAAAGAACAACAATGGAACAGCCCGTCCGGCGCTGTACGCCGCTGAATCTCTCGGCGCAGGCCGGACATGGGCGCGCCCCATCGCTTCTTTTTGAAAGAAAAAGCGGGGCTGGTTTTATATATGGATGGGTCTGGCAAATGCCAGGGTATCCCGCATGAAAGGGTTCGCCCGGCCCTGCGGTTTTTTGAGAGCCGCTTTTTTCTTGGAACTATGTTACAGGGCAGGCGAACATTTGTGCTAAATTTGGATATGATTGTGTCAACGAATGGGGCATTTTTTAGACCACGAAGCCCCCTATTGTGCTGGAAACATGATATAATAGGTATATTGCCTGCAAAACCGCCCTGACCTGTGCGCCGCGGGCGCCGTTTTTCTGCAAATTTATTTCACGGGCGTGCCCCGGCTGCGGAGATATTTCCGCGTGTTCCTCCTTCCATAGGGCGGCGGACACACGAAAGCTTTCGCCGCAGCGCGGGCGCGGCTGTGGTTAGGAGGAATGAGCATGCGCTATTCCCTGTTTACCGGCGCGGAGGGACCGCGCCTCGCGATCGGGCTGATGAGCGGCACCTCCGCCGACGGCATCGACGCTGTTTTAGTGGAGATTATCGGCTGTGGCGTGGAGACACGCGTCAGCCAGCGCGCGTTTGTATCGCTGCCGTTTTCGGATGAGGCTCGGACGCGTATCCTGCGCGTGGCGGCGGGTGATTTCGGCGGCAGCGAGGAGCTGTGCCGGATGAACTTCTTTTTAGGTGCGCTGTGCGCGGACGCGTGCGAGGCTGTGTGCCGCGCGGCGGACGTTGACCCGCATCAGGTGTGCTTCGTCGGCTCGCATGGGCAAACGGTGTTCCACGCCCCGGATATGGCAATGTATCTGGGCCGCCCGGTGCGCGGCACGCTTCAAATCGGCGAGGCCTCCGTCATCGCGGAGCGCCTCGGCTGCCCCGTTGTGAGCGACTTCCGCGTGCGCGATATGGCGGCGGACGGCCTTGGCGCACCGCTGGTGCCCTATACCGAATACCTGCTGTACCGCGACGAAACGCGCACCATCGGCCTGCAAAATATCGGCGGTATCGGGAATATCACGATCCTGCCCCAGGGGTGCCGCTTAGAAGATGTGTTCGCGTTCGACACCGGGCCGGGCAACATGGTGATGGATGCCCTGGCCGCGCGCCTGACAGACGGCAAACTGCGCTATGACGACGGCGGACGCCTATCGGCTGCGGGACACGTACACCAGCCGCTCCTGGCCTGGATGCTGCGCGACCCTTATCTGCAACAAAAGCCCCCTAAAACGACAGGCCGCGAGGTATACGGCGCGGCGTATGTGGCGCGCCTCTGCGCCGAGGCCGAGGCATTGGGCTGCCCGCTGCCGGACACGCTCGCCACGGCGACGCGATTCACGGCGGAGTGTATCCGCGAGGGCGTGGAGCGCTTCTGCCCTGCGCAGCCCGAACGGCTGATTGTGGGCGGCGGCGGAAGCCGGAACCCAGTGCTGTTGGCCCATATCGCCGACTGCCTGCCCGGCTGCGAGGTGCTGACAAATGAACAGCTGGGACTTGACAGCGACGCCAAGGAAGCCGTCGCCTTCGCGGTGCTTGCCAACGAAACGCTTTATGGCCGTGCCAACAACGCCCCTGGGGCCACCGGCGCGGCACATCCCGTAGTGATGGGGAAAATCAGCCTGTAACAGGGAGTATCCACATCGCGGATTTATTGCCGTGTATTTTCCCGCCCTACGGGCGGGAAAATACACGAAACCACCCCACATTGGATAT
>CANCXY010000054.1 GCA_947381875.1 uncultured Clostridia bacterium
TCTGGTACTTCGCGTCGTTGGCGAGGTCGGAGACGTTGACGGGCAGGGTGATGTCAACTGCCTTGTCTGTCACCGTCAACGCCGTGCCGTTCACTTTGACGGCCTCCAGCACGTTCACGTCTCCGCATTTGTCTTTCAGGCGCAGTGCCAGCGCCTCCAGTGCGGAAAGTCTTGCTAATTTTGTTTTGTCGATTGCCATAGTGTTTTTCCTCCTGTAAAAATTTTTTCTATTCTACGGGCTGTGTGCCCGGAGAATCCTGTGTTTCTGTGCCTGAAAAAGGACGCCTTACGGCGTCCCAAACACCTCATCCAGCAGCAGTCGTGCGCTCTCCTCGGAGGCCGCCGCACTCTCAACGATCCGCGCGCCGTCTACGGAAATAGTGCCGTCATCCTCTACATCTACGCCTCCGCCGACCTTTACACCGCCCAGTGTGTCTGTGGTAGCGGGCGGCAGCACATAGGTATCCTCGCTGCCCACCACGCAGAATCCGCTTGCATCTCCCGCCAAAGCCAAACTGGCCGGGATGGCCGTCGTTGGCGCTTTGCGCGCGAATACCCGCAAGACGCCTTCGCGTGTCTCGGCGAACGGCGCAAGCCCGCAGACGTCCGCCGAGGCCGCACCGACTGGCAGCACCGTCAGGAAGGGTATCATGCGTTCTGCCGCCGAGGGTACGGGAATATCGCACTGCACGGCATAACCTGGGGCAGTGCCCGACGCCCAGCCGGAAACGGGGATCGTCATGTCTAAACGCCGGATGGCGATCACATCTATTACCGCATTGAGGTCGCTGTAAGTAACGATACCTACCGGTGCAAGCACCGAGGCGTTGATTTCATTGGACAGAATCAGAATCAGCGGGAAGTTGAACACGCACGTCGGATACTTGGGGTTGTACGCCGGGACAGGCTGTGGATAATCGCCCAGTGTAGCATACAGCAGGTCCGTTTCCTTGCCCGTCACCGGGTCTGTGACGTAGAGCATGAACTCCGACAGCAGGAACGTTTTCACATCCGGGTGCTGCTGGTTGGCGAATTGCAGCGTCAGGAAAAGACGGTCGTCCTCGTGCCGCCGCTCGGTGATAGCCCCATCCGAGACAAAACACAGAAGCTCGTGCTGGTCGGCCAGTTCCTTTCCTTCGTCAATCATCCCGCTGCCGAACCCCACGCGCGTGATGCGCAGCGGCGTTTCCAGCGCCAGGCAGGCCGCGATTGCTGCGCGCCCATGCGTAGTCAGTTTGTATTCATAATCCATAGGTCAATCCCCCTTTGAAATATTGGAGAGGATGGTCGTCACCCCGCCTGTGCGCAATATCGTGGCCGCCGCCCGTTCGTTCTGGTTTTGCGGGATAGAGTGCTTTCGCGCCGTGCCGAAATTTCCGCCCGCATGCAGCGCTCGGCGGAAATCGGGCGTATCGGGCCGCTCATGCAGGGCAAGCGTGCCCTCCGCTCCCACGCGGCCCCCGGCGTGCAGCGTGTCCTGATAGTGCGGGTCGTCCGGCTTTTCGTGTATGCCGAGCTGCGCCTGCACACCTACGGCACTGCCGAAATATAGCGCGGACTGCATTTCCAGCGTCGTAATGATGCACCAATACAGGTTCACCGGCAGAATCGGGTACAGCAGATAGATGATATCCTGCCCCGTCAGGTGCGCGGCAATCAGTGCGTCGCCGTCGAGGGTGAGGGAAAAACTGTAATCCTCCACCGATTCGCTGTGTCCATCCGCCCCAAGCAGCCCATCCAGCCACGCCCGAAGCCAGGTGATGGTATAGGGCGGATGGCGCATCAATGCGGCCAGAATCCGCGCCCGCCGTGTTTCAATGCTGTCCCCCGGCGTGGGAAGCAGATGCAGCAGCGTTTCATACCGTTTCAGCCCGAAGTCATCCGCTGTAAGCACAAACTGGTTTACAAGTACCCGGTGTGCGCACTGCCAGAGCAGCCGGAATTCCGGTTCCTCCGCCCGTAGCCCCGCCGACAGCTCCCGGTAGGCCGCCATGAACGGCGGCAGGTAACTCAAAAGGTCAATATCCTCTGGCGGCTTGCCCACGGCGATTTCCGCTTCCCAAACGGGGATTGGTTCCTGCGTATTCATTTGCACAAACCTCCTCCGTGGAATATCTGCTGTTCGCGCAGCGCCTCGCTGCCCTTGTCCTCAATGCTGCCCCATACGGGGATTTCCCGCTCGCACAGCACAAGGTTCTTTTCCGCGCCGTTCACCGCCGTGCCGCCGATATCCAGCACACCCTTCACCGCCAACAGCCGCGTTTCTATCTGACTGACACGCACCACCAGCCGTTCGCTGTCCGCCCACGCCTTGCGCAGCTCCAGCAGATATTCCTCCACCGTCTCCGACAGCGCGCCGCGCAAAATATCCGTGTCATAGCCGGATTCAAACATCATATGGGTGGTGATATCTATAGGCACGGCCACCGCGCCTGTCACCTTCACCACATGGCCGATGGGCGCGGTACCCGCCCCCTCGCCCGCGTATTCCGTGGGGTCGACCGCCTGCTGTACGGCGTCCACCAGCGCGGGCGTCGGCGGGTTCCACTCGGAATCAATGAGCGTAATGCGCACCGTGCCGCCGACTGTCAGCTTCTTGTCCGCCGCCGCGCTGTATACTGCGTCCAGCCATGCGCGCGGCGCGGCGGGAAGTGTGCCGCGCACATTCTCATACCACGCGCGCACTGTTGTGTTTGGGATAAGCTGCGCGGGGTTCAAATCGGCGTTCCAAACGGCCTGCACCTTGCACCCGCCCACGCCGGGAATGGCGTTCACTTTCAGGATATAGTCGCGCCTGTTCCCGCCGAAGGCTGTTTCATCAAAGGAATCGAAATACCGTCTGCGCAACGCCTCTGTTTCTTCCTCATCCTCGCCGGGAATCAGCACCTCGCACAGTTCAGCGCGCGCCAGGCCGGGTACATACTCGATAGGGGACAGCCGCCCAAAATATCGATTGCCCTCCGCGCCCGCCGTCTCGCACTGCATTTCAAATATGCCGGGCGAAAGCCGCCGCACGGCCACATAGTTCAGCTCACCTAAATTAAACCGCTTCCCGGTGATGTCCACGGTGTCAGGCTCCGCCACCGCCCGCAGAATCGCATGCGTGGCCGGGTAAGGCGTGATGCCGCGTTCCGCCGCGCGCAAAATCAGGTACTGCCGCGACGCCGTGCCGCCAAACGATTCCGCCAGCACACGTTCCAGTTCAATATATAGCTGTCCGATTTCGAGTGCCGCCGGGGCGTGCGCGTCGAACAGGATGGAGCCTTCACGCTTGTCCAAATCTTGCGACACACGCCCAAGCATGCGGTCTAAAATTACCCTGTAGGTATTCGCCTCAAACATAGGCTATATATTCACCTCCCGCGCGGCCTGCACGTCGCCGAAAACGGTGTGTGCGGTAAACGCCACATGCACCACACCTTTCTTTGGGAAATCGAACGCGAAATCCGTAACAGATGTGATGCGGCTGTCCCATAACAGCGCTTCGGTGATGCGTCGCTCTAACTCCGGGCACACATAGGAAACAGGCTGGCCGAACAGGTCCGACAGCTCTATGCCGTAATCGGCGCTGTAGATGATGTATCGGAATCGTTCGGTCAGGATGATCTTGTAAATCGCCTGTTCCATGGCTTCCTTTTCATCCGTGTAACCGATAACGCGCTCTTTGTCCAGCTGCATCTTGTGCGTATAGGTTGGCTGTTCCCGGATTTCAAATCCCTGCGCTGCAAAGGCGCTTACAGACGGTATCATGCGAGCCTGTCCACCACCACATATTTCTGCCCGCCCTGCATGCGCACAAGCAGCACGTCCTCACCGACAGCCAACCTGTTGTGTACGGTGATTTCTATCCTGCCCACAGCGTGTACATGCAGCGGGGATACCGGCGCTGTGGGCGTATCCTGCTTTGTGCCGATGTAGTAATAGTCCTTCACGTTATCGCCGGTGATTTCAATTTTGTATTCTGTAACGTCCCGGCATAAGACAAGCTGTGCCTCGCCCAGAACCATTTTCTGTTCTACGGAAATTTGCAGAGGATTTTCCTGGATTACGCGCCCGAAACAGACTTCCGCAGGCTTCTTTGCGTCCACGGCCTCCAATGCCGCTTTCTTGATTTCCTTTAATAACCCAGCAGCGTCAGGCAATGAATTCACCCCCTCGAAGTGTAACGTCCATCCTATGTTCATCCAGCTTAAATTTGTGCGTTACTTTTTCGCACAACATAAGATTCTTTAGCTGTATGTCGCCCAAATCCAGATTAACTACAATCATACTGCCCGCCCGCACACGGGTATCACCCAACGCGCCGGTGATTTGCAGCGTCCGCGTTTTCGCATTGTAGAGTTTCAGCAGCGCCTCGGCCTTCGCCTGCCCATTCTCTCCCTTTTGCAGCGTGTCAAAATATTGAAGAACGCCCCATTCATTGATGTGCCCACCATCCTGTGCGATGAACACTTCCCGCGCGCCGCTCTCCTCGTTTTCATAAATCAGCTTTACCTTGTCATATACGTCTTTGTCGATGCTGGAGGAATAGTCAAAGTTTTCCCCGGTCGCTTCATCAATCATGAAATACGCGCCTGGTTCGCCGACAATCATAGAGGAAATGTTTTTCAGCGCCAGTTTCCCGAAATCATCATAGAGGATATACATACCCCTGTTGTTCTGCAATGTCAGGTCAAGCGCATTTTCTATCATATCAAACAGCGTGGTATTATCCTCCACGCGCGAGGGGATGACAAAGCCCGTATCCTCCACATCCCCCACCTGCAAAGAAAAATCCGCTGCAATCATGCGCAGCAAGTCGGCAGCGGTCTTGTTCTCATAGACATAGGTATCTTTGTTGTTCAGATAGCGCAGTTGGTCGTATGCCGTCACGCGGATGATCTGGTCCTTATCCCTCTGCTGCGTAAAGACAAAACCGAAGAAAACAGGCTTCCCGTCCACACGGAGCTGCACCGCCGCGCCCTCCTCCAGCTTCAGCCTTCCATCCCGCACCACCCGGAACGTCAGTTTTCCGGGCGTGGAGCGGCGCTGCGTCGTCCATTCGATCCCTTCCTCCACGGACGGCAGATACACCTTCGCGCCGCCCGAATCCGCGATATACAGTTCCGCTTTCATGTCACACCGCCTGTACGCTGCCCGCTGTCACCCAGCCAAGCCACCCGCCCGAAGGTGTGGTGACATGGTACGGGTGCGAGCCTTTCAGATTGATGAAATTGATCTTCCCCCGGTAGTTGCTGCGTGTCTGACCGGGGCCGTTGCCGTAGCTGTCCCGATGCAAGCGCCCGTTCACAATCACATCACATCCAATGGTGATGGGCTTTGCCGCCTGCACCGTGGATTCCGCCCGCGGCGTCTCCACCGTGGCGGCGGGTGCGTCAGACTGCCGCGCCTGTTCCGCGGGTTGGATATTGACGGTTTTCGTCCCGAAATCCCGATACTGTTTCAGCTTGATCTTCACCGTGATATCAAAGCCGTTTTCCGCTTCCTCGGTGATAGTGTAATCCTCCAAGGACACCTTCATGTTGGTGGAAAACAACACCTTCCCGCTTGGCATGGAGCGCGCGATAATGAATTGGAACGGCTTTTTCTCCGCCTTGAATTTTTCAAAGACGCCAAGATAATCCTGCGCGTTCTGGAAGCCGGACGGATAGGCTGAAAATGGATACTGCACCTGCGGCAGCAGGCATTCAAATTCAATATCTGAAAGCCCCGGAGTTTTCAACAAATTCACTTCCCCGCCGTCAATCAGGGTAACGGTCTTGTTTGCGTTGCCAATCTTGATTTGCAGTTTTCCCGGCGCAAAGGGGAGAAGCGTTTTGTCAAGGTAAAAATCGTAACCGTTGGATTTTCCCATTACGCATGCGCCCCCTTTGCGGATACGGCGACGGCCTCACCCATAAGGCTTGTCAGATTGTCCACGATTCCATCTAAATCCATATCACTGGCAATATTGTTGTGGTTCGTCTGCTCGATTTTGATTTCCGCTGTCGTATAACGGTTGATGGTGTCCCGTTCGGCAATGTCACGCATATATTTCAAATCTTCCTGGGAAACTTCGAGACTGTTGGCGATTTTCCCGGTATTCCCGGCAATGTTATTTACACTGTCTCCAAGTGCTGTATATGGGTCTGTTGCGTAAAGTACCTGTTCCCGTTCATCCTCCGGATCTTTGGGCGATAGCTTATCTACCCATGAGGCCCCTGCCTGGAATGCCTTTTGTGCCCAGCCGTCCCCAAATGCGTTAAATGTATGAAACCCTTTATCAAAAGCCTGCCCAATATCCGCATAATCTTCTTTCCTGTCATATGCGGCAGCGGACTTAGCGGCATATTCCGCGGCTTTTCCAGAAATGCCAGAGTAATCAAACTCGATAAAAGGCAGCCTGTTCAGCGCCTCGCAGATACCTGCCACTGTTTCAAGTCCAGTGGCAAGCAGGTCATAAAACCACCCTTGTATATTGGAAATGGTATTATGGAACGCCGTGCCAATGTTTGTACAGCAGGCCCCCAAGGCGTTCCATATCCCCAGTGCGACATTTGCAACCCACAATCCGAGATTGACAACAGCCTGCACCGCGACATTTGCCAGGCCGACAAGCGTCCCGAAAACGGACGTATTTTTTGCCCCGAAAATATTCAGCGCACGCACGATGGCTGTGATGGCCGCAACAAGCGCAATCACTCCAACTACTATCCATGTAATCGGGCACGCCAGCAGCGCTGTATTCAAGCCGTACTGCGCCGCTGTGGCCTGCGCGGCAGCGCTCGCCTCCGTGCGGGTCGCCGCCGCGTGCGCATAGGACGCAAGGCAGAGCACAATCTTCGCCCCGGCGCTGGCGGCATCCGCTATCTTCACCGCCGCCGCCCCTGCCGCATATACCCCCAATGCCGCGGCAACGCCCAAAACAACAGGCCCGATAACGTCCCAGTGCGTCGCGACGAAATCCGCCCCCGCCGCCATGCCATTTACGACATCCAGCGCAAAGCCCGCCAGCCCCATCAGTGAGGCCTCTGCGCCCCGTGTGAACTGCTGGACGGCCTCACTGCCCGCTAACTCATTAACGCGCTGTAAGACAGGCTGGAAGGCCATCAGAGCGTCATTCTGGAATGATGTCCATATATCGCCCCACGTCATGGGCATATTGTTGAAACGCTCGTTGATATCCTCCGCCGCGTCAAACATGGCCGCTTTTACAATATCCGCCGTGAGCTGCCCTTCGCTTGCCATCTCACGGATACTGCCAAGCGGCACGTCCAGATAGTCAGCGATATTCTGGATCAGGTTCGGGGCCTGTTCAAAGATGCTGTTCAGCTCATCCCCGCGCAGTACGCCCGAACCGAGCGCCTGCGAGAGCTGCAACATCGCGTTGGCGCTTTCCATCGTGCTTGCCCCCGCGATTTTCATCTGCTTTTGCACTAACTCCGCGAAAGCCACCACCTCATCGGAACCGCTGAACGCATCCCCGGCGTTGTTGCCGAACTTCGCCACAACCTCGGCCATATCGGAGAACGAGCCGCGCGCGTTCTGCGCCGCGTTGTATACCATCGAGAGCATTTCCTGCGTACTGCCCGCTGCGCCCTTCCCGGCACTTTCCATGCTCCTGTTCATCAGGTCCAGCCGCGCCGTCGTCTGGGACAGGCTGCCCGAAACCTCCAGCACCTTCCCGATGGATTGCAGCGACACATACGCGCCCACCAGCCCGCGCACCGTGGAGAAAAGCCGATCGGCGCTGCCGCTGCTCCGCTCGACCGCCCGCGTGAAATTTTCCTGTTCGGCAGTGTTGTCGCGGATATACCGTTCCGCATTGCCGATGCTCTGCGACATTTGCAGGTAGGCCCGGTTGGCCGCCCCAACGTCCATTGCGCCGACGGCGCTGTTCAACGCCTCCTGTGCATCCAACGCCTGCCCCAGCAGCCCGCGCATATGTTCAAGCTGCGCACTGGCGGCGTCCGTGCCCATGTTGAGCGGGTCGCTCTCAATCGCCGCCATGCGGCGCTGCAAGGCCCCCAGCCGTTCCTGTATGGTGGTAATGTCCGCCGACGCCTCGGGCGGGAACAGTTCGGCGCGCGACGCCGCAGCGGCAATCTGCGTCTGCGTGCGGTACAGCGCACCCATTCGGGCGTTGACATCCTCCACCTCCTGTGCGAAGCGCTCCGCCCCGGAGCTTGTAAACACAGGTGCGCTGTCCGTCTGCCATGCGGGCACTGCCCCCGACGCCTGGGCGCGCTGCCTCGCCTCGCTGTACAGGTCAAGCGATGCCGCCGCCCGTGCGGCGCTGTCCTGCATTGCCTCGAAGGACGCCGTATCCATCGAAGCACTCATGCCATGCTGGAGGTCGCTCATAGCGGCGACGCCCATATTCACGGCGTTCACCACCTGATACAGCACGCCCGTGAAATTATCCTGTAATTCAATCGCCGTTTGGATGGTCGCCACAATCTGTCACCTCTTTGCGTGTGCCTGATGTTCCAGCCTGCGCTGCTCTTTCTTCTCTGCTTCCACTTTCAGCCGGACGGAGGCGATAAGGAACGCCCGTTCCTGCTCGTCCATGTTTAAGAACACGGACGGCAGGATATGCAGCTTCATCAGCGCATAGTAGGCATAATTCGCTTCGGCGTCCCCGCCCTCAATCAGTTTTTTGCTGCGTCCACCTTATCCTCGAACGACGTGTCAAAGCCCTGGAATTTCTGCACCCACACCGACAGGTCGGTATATTCGCCCGGGTCATCCACCATGGCAAGCAGCAGGTCTTCCGGCGTTTTTACACCGTAACTGTCCTGAAGCTCTGCGTCATAGAGATTGGGCATAACGACGCTGGCCGCTATCATCTTCTGCGCATACAAGTTCGTTTTCAAGCGCGGGCGGAACATATTCGGCTTGCCCGCAACCGGCGTATCTACCGTGCAACTCTCCCGAATCTCCTCGTTCTCTTTCGAGGTAATGTGCCGGAATTCCCACAAAAGCGGCGCGCCGCTTTCATCCGTCAGCGAGCGCGTGGGTGCGTACTGTTCGTTGGGGCGCATGGCCTTGTTAGCTTTCATGAATTTTGCGAATTTAGACATTGTTTTCCACTCCTTTTCAACAGGTCAATTTACAAAGATGCCCCGGCCTGTTTTCCGCATGGGCCGGGGCTGCCCTTATTGCATACCTTCCAGAAGATTGAAACTTTCCGGCATATCCCAGGATTCAAAGGTGCCGGACAGTTCTTCATCCAGAATTTCTTCCCCGGCCAGGAACTTTGCCAGTGTAAAAGTGTCGCACAGACAATCGTGGTGGATGATTGTCTGCCGCCCCACGGCGCTTGTGGGGTCTTCATTCGTCACCTGGATCTCAAAATAGGGCATCACTCCCGTTTTCTGGTAGGTATCTGCCATCTTGCGAAAAACAGAATGGTTATAGTGCGCCGTCCCGCTCCAGGTGCCCTTGCCGCCAGCGGACTTGTGCCCCATCCCGACTTTGCCCAAAATGGGGACATCCGTAACAGTGACATCCCACTTGCTTTCAAATTCAGTCAGGGACATAAGATTATATCTGTTCCCTTCAAGGGTCACATAGCATTCTGCCAAACTGCCATACACAGCATCTTTGGCGTTCATAATTGCGCCTTTCATGTTTTACCCTCCCCTCACTCGACCCACACGGTCATATAGAGCTGCTCCATCGCGTTGATGGGCGATACCCGGTCTGTCACCACCACGGATTTTTTTGTATCGCCTTTTTCAACAACCACATCTTCCGGACTGAAATTTTCGATTGCCCGTATGGTTTCCAACTGCTGATGGTGTTTTACAATGTCATTCCACAGGCTGATGCGCCCCGAAGCGTCATTGGGCACCTTGCCAATATACTTATCGCCGAACAGCACCGCTATATCATTCGCGATCTGGTCCAGTACACGGATGGTCTGGTTGCTGGAAAAGTCGGGGGATTTCTCATCCGTGATAGAGATAAAGCTGTTGATATCCGTCAGCACACGCGCTTTGCCGTCCACCTTATGGAACAGGAACGAACCCTCACGGATACCGTTTTCAAGTTCTGTTTGGCTGTAGTCGGTATCAATGGCATATTCCCCGTCATAGACCATATTGGTGGCGGATTTGTTGACCGCCGTCCCCGCGACAACACCCGTCACCCACGGCACCAGCGCGGCGCTCTCGCCCTCCACATCTTCCAGCCCATTTTTGACGCTTACAACGCCCTCATAGTCCGCAAGATGGTTGGACGCCACAACCTGGAATTTCTTTCCCACGTCGTCACGCATTCGCGCGCAAAACGAGGCAAATAGGCCCTTGATCACCGGGTCAGTAGAGGGGCAGCCCATCGCGTTGAAGCTGTACCCCTCCGCCTGGTCAAGGTAGAGCTGATACGCCGCGTTCTCCGCCGCGCCGTCCTCGCCGCCTGTCAGGGGCATGCCTGCCGTCAGCGACAATTCGGCCTTATCATCCCAAACAACAAAATCGTTGTCTTTCAAATCGGCCATAGCAGTTATCTTGTCCTGCCTGTCTACGGGCACATTGCCGAGATAGGTCGAGACATCAAACAGCGGTTTTTCTTCTGTAGTCTCCTCGCTTGCCTCTACTACAACACGCACGTCATTCCCGCGCACACCCGGATATTTCGCAGAGCAAAGCGCGCAGGATGCTTTTTTCCCACCCATGTTCAGCCGGAAGAAATGCACCGTTTTGGCGTGCTTGAAAATCTCCCGCATAGGCAAAAGCTCCTGTGCGGTGTACGCATGCCCGAAAATCTTCTGGCTGTCCTTGATAAAGTCCGCTAACTCAACCGTAAATATCTTTCCTTCCGGCCCCCAGCTCATGGGCAACGGGATAGTGGCGTATCCACGGTCAGAGAGCGTCGCGCTCGCATAGGGGACAGAAACGAAATTGATATACGCGCCGGGCAGCACCTTGTTCTGGACTAAAAAAGTCCCTCCGCCGAGTGCCATATTACATCACCTTTCCTTTTGGCTGCATAAAGGTTTTTACCGCGCTTTCCGCCTGCTCCATCGTGTACCGCTGGCCGTCCTCTAACAGCACATTCAACAAGTCACGGCGTGTGGAAAAGCGTTTGAACGTCAGGATTTGTTCTTTGCTGAAAGTCACCTGCCCGGCGTTACTTTCAGCTTTTTTCTTTTCAGGCATAAGCTCACCCTTTCTTTGTCTTTACGTCGGTATCAAGAATTTCCATTAACGGCAGTTTCCGGGGCACCATCAAGAACATATTATAGCTGACGAAAAAGTGCAAAACCCCGTCCACGATTTCGCCCCGCATGCCCGTACCGCGCAGCGGACCGTCGGCAAGCTGTACCAGCTCCAGGCAAAGGAAAAGCCGCTCGGCGACGCTTTCACATTCGCTGCGCGGCTCCTCGCGGCTCTGGGGCAAATACTGGATGGCAAAGAGGTTGTCCCGCCTGTACCTCCCCGGACGATATATCCTGTTTCCCTCACTCGCACAGAATACGAAAAAGCAGGGTGTTTGCAGGTTTTGTTCCACCGCCTCGCCATAAACCGTGTACCCCTCGCCGAACTCCCCGGCCAGGGCGCTGGCGATCGCCGCGATGATCTCCTCTGTCATCATGACAAATGTCCCCTTAAAAACCGTGTCAATTTCTTTTTCAGCGCGCCGGGCGCGGTCTGTTCCAATTCCACTTCGCTCTTTGTCAGCATAAGTTTTCCGGACACCCAGCCTTTGTGATTGGCCGTGCGGTGCCCGTATTCGACGTAGGCGGCATACTCCACCGGGTTTACGATATCTATTATCAACATATCGCCCTCACGCCGTACCTTCAGCGATTTTGTGTACTGGAGGATTTCTTTGTCCCCTGGGTCGCCTTCACCTCTTGCCGCTTCTTCGTGTGTTTCGGCTATCCAGCCGCGCCGCAAAGTGCCGCCCTGTTTGCCTGTTTTGCTCTCGAACTGCACATGCTTTGTCTGGGCCTTTGCATGGAATGATACATGTTTCCCATCTTTGGTATTAAACTCAACCTGGCGTGCGGGAAGGTTCGCATCAAACTCTACAGGGCCGTCGTAGTTACCCACAGGCGTTTTCTCCATAACAAGCCGCAAAAGCTGTGCCGCCAGCGCTTTCACGCAGGATTCGCAAAATGCGTCCATCTCGTCCTTTTGCAGCTTTTCCATTTTCCGCTGCAAGTCCTTCATGCCGGACGCAGAAAAACTCCCCATACGCGCCATCAAGCCCACCCCCTGAACAGCTCCAGCATCACTTCCTGATGGGTCAGATAGACGGCGGGCGGCCCACTGGCGGTGTATTCCGTCGTCACGCCGTTCTGCGTGACGGTGATTTTCGAGCCAGGCTTAATCGTCACGTCCGGCGCGCAAAACAGCTTTACGCGCTGCGCAATGGCCGCGCCCAGTTCCGTCCCCTGCGCGGCGCTGACGCGCTCAAACGACAGGCGGCAGGGGAGCACTTCATACACCACTTTTTCCGCTCCCTGCGGCCTTGTGATGCCCGTTTTTGCGTCCACCGAATAAACATACTCTCGCACCTCGCACACGCCCGTATAGGCCATCTCCAGCTTCTTCCGGGCAATGCCCGCGATCTTCACCAGCGAATTTTCCGATAACACGCAAATTCCCCCCTGCCACTTTTTAACAGCGCGTCGATTATCACGTCAAGCCGCTGTTCGGGCGTCTGACTGTCCCCGGAAAAGGCTACGGTCGTGTCACCAAGCTGGATCTGCTTCACGGCCTGTTCAAGGTCAAGGCCGCTTTCCGTGAGGAAATCCGTGCCGAACATTTTCTTTACGCGCAGAAACTCCCCCGCCGACATATCCGCCGCGACAGGCAAAAGCCCTTCAGGCACTTCCGGCACATTGCAGTCGTTTTTCACCGTCCATTCGGCCTTTTCCACGGCAAGCGCCAGCAGCGCGCTGTCGGCCTCCGTCAGTGTCAGCCCGAACGCGGCCAGCCGCGCCGCCGCGCGCTCATACAAGGCGGTATCCATCCTGTCAGCCTTTCGAGATGATGCGCGCCAGCGCGATTGCCTTATGCGGAATGGCCTTTTCGCCGTCGTTGATGATCTGCCAGTTTGCCCCCGTGGAGAGGTCGGTGTTCGAGGCCGAGGCCGTGAGCGAAGCGGGCTTCTCAAAGCTGATGCCGTCCACGCCGCAGATATAGCGGTCGCGCACATACAATGTATCCTGCCCGCCGTTGGTTTTCGGGTCGCGGTTCATCTCATAGGGCACGCTGTCGCCGATATCGTCCAGCACAATGGCGCCGTCGCCCAGAACATAGGTGGTATATTTTGTATACCCCGGTACGGCGCTTGCCCCGCTGCCGGTTGCGGCCACAGCCTCGGCGGGCATGCCGTCGTCAATCAGCACCGTGCGCCCGTTCCAGGTGGCAAGCGCAAGGTCGCGCTGCACGCCGTCCTTGTCGGTGTACGTCAGGTATTTCAGCAGACGCAGGTTTTCAAGGTTCGTCGCCACCTCGCTGTGCATCACAACCAGCTTGAAAATGTTCTTGTTGTCGCCGCACGCGCGCTGAATGGCCCTGTTGAGCGTATCCGCGCCCACCAGCGCCGCTTCGCCCGTATTCGCGCTGATGTCATAGGTGTGCTTTTCGACAAACTCCTTCGCGGCCTTTGCGGCGGCGTCCGTGCCGGTCGTCTGCATGCCGAACACCCCGGCCAGCATCGCAAGCAGCATCGACTGGCGCACCTCCTGTTTGTAGTCGCTGATCTGCGCGGCCACGTTATCCATGAAATCGACGCCCGCCGTGATGTTTTTGGAGAAGCTGCGCTCCGTCCATGCGTCCATGCGCGAGGCCACCACAAAGCCCTGCTCATAGGTGGTCGTGTTGGTGGAGGCGATATCCGTCGCGCCGTCGTTGTTCTGCGAGGTCGCGCCGCTGATGCGCCCGAAGTACGGCACACGCGCGTACAGGCTGCCTGTCTGGGAGGCCAGCGCGCCGCGCGCGTTCTCGTTGCTGCCGACAGCGCCCGAGCGCGCCAGCTCCGCTTTCGCGGCGTTCGGGATACGGTTCACATACGCGCCGAACGCTTGCGGGTTGAAACTCTTGGAATCAAATTTTGCCATTTTAATCATCCTTTCTTACTGTTTTTCCTGTGCGGCCATGAACTGGGAGTAGGTCATGCTGTGCATGTCCGGCGTAACAGCGGGCTTTGCGTCGCCAGACGCGCCGGGCTGGAAACCCCGGAACACCGGCTTCGGGCTTTCGTCCGCGAACAGGTAGCCATCGGATTTCTTCAGCGCGGCAAGCTGTTCCTCCAGGCCGGAGAGTTTGCCGTCGTCGCCGAGCGTCACTTTCCCCGTGTCCAGCAGCGCGCGGACGGCTTTTCCGTTCCTTGCCCCGGCAACGGACAGGGCGGCGTCAAGGGCGCTGTCAAGGCGCATTTGTGCCAGCTCCGCCTTGTGCGCTTTTTCCTGTTCGGCGTTCTGCTTTTGCAGGGATTCAATCTGCTGTTTCAGCGCGTCGGCATCGCCGGTGGCCTCTTTCAGCTTTTGGAGCTGTTTGTCGCGGTCGGCTACGGATGCTTGCAGGGCTTTGTTTTCCTCGCGCAGTTCGTCCAGTTCCGCCCTGGGAACAAGCCCTTCCAGTTCCGCTGCTACAGCCGCCGCGCACTTTTCCGCCAGCGACGCTTCAACGCCAAGGGCGAGGAAATCTTCTTTTTTCATGTTTTGTCATCCTTCCTTTTTTGAAAAATAGGTACAAAAAAGCACCGCGATTGCTCGTGGTGCTTTTACTTGATGCCGGGCGTTAAAGCGTGCCGCGCTTTTGGGCGGCTTCGCGCTGCTTCAAATATCGTTCGTATGCTTCTTTTACTTCTTCGGGGGCGTTATCGTTTACCACCATAATAGGAGGATCCCCCTCAAAATGCCAGTTCCCCCTATCCTTAGCCCATGAAAAATCCAATCTGGTCATTTTTTACACGCCTCCTTCAAAAGTTTCACAAATTCATGAGAGTACTTGTTTGGTTGAGTATAATGTACACTTAGCAGTTCCGAAATGACTTCATCATAAACGACACTATCGTTTCTTTTGTATTTCACCACCGCGGAATAGTCAGAAACCTCGACTTTCAACAATTCAACAACTTCTCTATCTGAAACAACTTTTCCAGTTACATTATACACCGTCTCCTTATAGATTTCAGATCGGAAGAGCACACGTCTGAACTCCAGTCACGCACGGACATCT
>CANCXY010000055.1 GCA_947381875.1 uncultured Clostridia bacterium
AACCACCGCATTGAGGATTTAGAGGAGGTTGTGGAACATGAACGGACAAAACAGGGATAGGGCTTTCAGATGGTGGAAAGCGGCTGGTGTGCGCGCTGTAAAAACCTTCGCACAGACGGCTGTCGCTACAATAGGCACCGCTGCCGTGCTGGGGGCGGTAGATTGGGTGATGGTGGGCAGTGCGTCGCTGCTGGCCGCGATCCTTAGCCTGCTGACAAGTGTGGCGGGGCTGCCGGAGGTGGAGGGCTGAGCAAGTTACCGGCAAGTTACAGGCAAATTACCAGCAAGTTAAAATTTGGCGTAGAACAGCAGCCGCCCCGCGCGTGGAGAGCATCCGTGCGCGGGGCGATTTTTGTGTTATAGACCTCAACACAGCAAAAACACCCGTCGAAAAGTGTCGACAAACGTCGAAAATATGCCGACTGTCGAAAAAAGTCTTATTATGGAAACATCATATTGGAAAGGATGTTTTCCATGGAAAGAGTGCAGGAACTCGTTGCGCAAATCGCCCCTAAAGCCGCTTTTCCCGGCCAGTGGCAGTTTACCCTTGCGATTTTCTATTACCGTGAGGTTTCGTCCTTGAATGAGGACGTCCCCACCCTTGTCACAAAGGAGGTGTATCCGCTGGTGTCACAGAAAACAGGCCACAAATTGAACGCGGCGGAAAAGGCTATATACCGGGCTGTGGAATATTGCTGGTCGGACGGACAGAATGAGCGGCTTAATCAGGTGATTGGCCGGGCGCTGCCTGTGAAGCCAAGTCCGGGAGAAATCCTGCTCTACTGCGCATATTACCTGGAGAAGGGAAAACCATATTTTTCCTGAGAGACACAAAAAGCCCGGCAGTCGGAGAGATGCTTCCAACTGCCGGGACGGGCGCAACAGCCTCTCGCGTTGTTTTGCTCTACGCGCGAGGCTTTCTTGAACCTTATTTTTGACTTGCATATTGACATGTATTCGCGGCTCACATTGGCAAAAACAGTGCAAATTTATGCCATAGCCTTGAGAAATCCCGGAATATGAAAAAGCCGGAAAACATAGATAAAATCTATATTTTCCGAACTTTTTCTCTGGCTCCCCCTGTCCGGCTCGAACGGACGACCCTGCGGTTAACAGCCGCATGCTCTACCGACTGAGCTAAGGAGGAATATTCACGGCTTTTCTCAAACCGCTTACTTATTATAAGCCTTTTCCCTGCAAAATGCAAGAGTTTTTTTGCATTTTTTCAAAAAATATTTTCACCCCGTCCAATCCTGCCCCTCCGCCCGCAAACCCCCGCCCCGGCAAAGCGTGTGCGGGACGGGGGACAAGATGGGTTTCCAAAGGGGCTGCGCCCCTTTGGCGGAGTCCAGAGGCAGGGCCTCTGGCGGGTCCGGGCAGCGCCCGGCGGAAGTCCAGAGGGCAGCGCCCTCTGGGCAGGCGCGGGCGGCAGCCCGCCGCTCAAAGTTTCCCGTACTTCTTCGCGGCGTCGGACAGCAACGCGCGGATGGGCAGGTGCTGGGGGCATTCCAGTTCGCACCGGCTGCATCGGATACATGAGGCGGCATCGCCTTTGCCGACGCAGGCGTCGCGGTAGGCTTTCTCATCATCTATATACGGGTGGAGCTTCTTCCGGTTCATGACGCTGAAGATATCCGGGATGGGGATGTCTTTCGGGCAACCCGCTGTACAGTAGCGGCAGGCGGTACAGGGAATCAGCACTTCGCGGCGGAAGATGTCGCGCACCTCGGCCACCGCGGCCCGTTCGGTTTCGGTGAGGGGCGCAAAATCCTTCATATAGCTTACATTATCCCGCATCTGCTCCTCCGTACTCATACCCGAAAGCACAAGGCGGATGTTCCCAAATCCCGCTGCGTAGCGGATGGCGTAACTCGCCGGGCTTCCGCCGTGCAGCGCGTCCAGCGGCGCGCGCGCGTTGTCGGGGAGGGTTGCCAGCAATCCGCCGCGCACCGGCTCCATCACGATTACCGGTTTGCCGTGTTTGCAGCATACATCATAACAGGCTCCGCTCTGTACAATGGGGTCGTCGTAGTCCAGATAGTTGAATTGCAGCTGCACAAATTCCAGCATGGGATATTCCGTCAGGATCTGTTCCAGCACCTCGGCCTTGTCGTGGAACGAAATGCCCAAATGGCGGATCTTCCCCTCGGCCAACAGCGCCTGGGCCGTCTCATAGGCGCGGCAGGCTTTGAAATGCGCGAAGCTCTCGGCCCCCTGCGCGTGCATCAGGTAGAAATCGAAATACTCTACGCCGCACGCCTCGAGCTGGCTTTCAAACAGCGGCCGGATGTCGGCCTCGGATTTGAAAAAGGGGCCTGACAGCTTATCGGCCAGCAGATAGCGTTCGCGCGGGTAACGGCTTGTCAGGCATGTTTTCAGCGCCCGTTCGCTTTTGCCGTCTATGTAGCCGTGCGCGGTATCGAAATAGTTGAACCCGTTTTCTAAGAATGCGTCGACCATACGGGACACCTGAGCGGTATCCACTTCGTTGTTCAGCATCGGCAGGCGCATTGCGCCGAATCCCAATTTCTTTTGTATTTCCTGCATCATGTCACTCCTTCATCAGTTCGCCCGCCGCGCCGCGGAGCGTGGCAAGTATCGCCTTTGCCGCCTCGTCCGTTTCGCCGCGCGCGGAAAGGTACAGTTTAATCTTCGGTTCCGTGCCGGAGGGGCGGATCATCAGCTTGGCGTCCCCGCCCATGCAAAATTCCAGCACATCGGCGCGGGGCAGACCGGTGTCCCCCGCCTCGTAATCGACGACGCGCGTCACAGGCATCCCGCCGATAGCCTGCGGCGGCGCGGCGCGCAGGGCGGACATCAAGCGCTGCATGGTGCGCATGCCGTCCTCGCCCGCAAAGCCCGTGCTGAGCAGGTCGTTCCGGTAATAGCCGAATTCCTCATACAGGCCGCGGATGGCGTCCAGCAGCGTCTTCCCCTGCTTTGCGTACCACGCGGCGGCCTCGCACACCAGCACGACGGCGTTTACCGCGTCCTTATCGCGCACATGGCAGCCGGAAAGGTAGCCGTAGCTCTCCTCAAAGCCGAAAATGAAGCGTTCCGGCTCGCGATCATGTTCCAAAAGGCCGATCTGCTCGCCGATAAACTTAAAGCCCGTCAGCGTGCGGCGCAGTTCGACGCCGTATTTCTGCGCGACAGCGGACGCCATATCGGTGGAGACAATGGTGGTGACGGCGACGGGACGGGCGGGCATGCCGCCGATCGCATGCCGCGCGCGGCAGATATAGTCCAACAGGATGACGCCCATCTCGTTGCCGGTGATGAGCTGATAGCCGCCCTGGCCGTCGGGCACAGCCGTGCCGCAGCGGTCGCAGTCGGGGTCGGTGCCGATGAGGATGTCCGGGTGTACCTGCGCGCAGAGCGCCAGGCCCTTCTCCATCGCCTCGCGTATCTCCGGGTTGGGGTAGGGGCAGGTGGGGAAATGGCCGTCGGGGTCGCGCTGTTCAGGCACGACCGTCACCTGCATGACGCCTAATTTTGCCAGCACCTTTTCCACGCACTCGCGCCCCGCCCCGTTCAGCGGCGTATACACGAGCTTCAGCGCGCTCATATCGAGGCTGTTGTCGATGCGCTGTTCATAGACGGTATCCACAAACGCGTCCAGCACGTCTTCCGGGATCCAGCGGATATGCCCAGCAGAAAGGGCGGTATCAAAATCCGCTATCTGTACACCCTTGAAAATATCGACGGCGGCGATGCACTCCTGGATCCGCGCGGCGGCTTCCAATGTGATCTGGCACCCATCCGCGCCGTATACCTTATAGCCGTTGTACTGCGCGGGGTTATGGCTGGCGGTGACGCACACGCCCGCCCCGCACGAGAGCCGCCGCACGGCCCAGCTGAGCGCCGGGGTAGGCTCCAAACGCGAATACAGCCACGCAGTGATCCCATTCGCGGCCAGCACGCGCGCCGTCTCGCGGGCGAACAAGTCGCTGTTGATGCGGCTGTCATGCGCAATGGCGACGCACTTTGGCAAGCCTGTCTCCAAAAGGTAATCTGCCAGCCCCTGGGTGGCGCGGCGCACGGTATACACGTTCATGCGGTTCGACCCCGCGCCCAGCACGCCGCGCAGGCCGCCGGTGCCGAACGCAAGGTCACGGTAAAAGCGGTCGGGCAGATCGTCCGCCGTTTCCAGTTCAGCGCGCGTCTCGGCGTCCAGCGCCGGGTCCTCAAGCCATTTCTGCGATTCTGTTTGCCAATCCATAACGCATTTTCCTTTCTGTGGGAACGTCGGCGGGCCTGCAACCGTCTCCCAGAGGCTCTGCCTCTGGACTCCGCCGGGCGCTGCCCGGACCTGCCAGAGGCCCTGCCTCTGGACTCCGCCAAAGGGGGCAAGCCCCCTTTGGAATCCCATCCTGTTCCAATAGATTTTTTGATTTCAGAGAGAGCGGGTCGCGGGAGCGTTTTGCGTACTTCCCGTTTCCTCAAAGTTTAGTATAGCATATTTTTGAGGATATTTCCATCATAAATTTCGCTGTTAGAAGCCGGGGGGCCGCTCAAAGAGCGGCCCTTAAAACAAATCGCTGTGTGACCCTGTCCGAATCAATTTCAAGGTCAGGGTCTGCTGGAAGACTTTATAGATTAGTAACCAATCCGGCTCAATATGGCACTCCCTCACGTCCTTATAATTTCTGGAATTGGTAAGCGCATGATCCCGATATGCCTCTGGCAACGGCTGCCCACTACCCAGCAGCGCAATTACCTTTTCCAGCTTCTTCGGATCACAGCCTTTTTTAACTGCCAACTTATAATCCCGTTTGAACTGCCCCGAAAATTCCAATTTAAGCATTCAAGGCCTCCATCAGCCCGTCAACGCTGTCAAACGGCCCATACATATCCTCATCTTGTTCCGCCGCTTCCATTGCTGCATAGGTGACAGCGTTCGGCTCGTCTACCTTGATCTCAAAAGGAATCCCATGACACCTAAGTGCCTGTCGATAAAATATCCCTGTCGCTGTACTCAAGTCCATCCCAAGAGCCTTAAAGAGGGCTGACGCTTGTGCTTTCAGTTCCGGCTCCATCCGTATTGTCATATTTCCCTTAACCATAATACCGCACTCCTTCCTTTACCCTTTTGGCTTTCAATACTATTATACGCCAAATTAACGTAATTTGCAAGTGCATTGCAAATATTTTTCAAATTTTTTCTACCATTTTTTTCTAATAAATAGTGATGGAAACGGCAGGCGGGCCGCTTTTTAGGCGGCCCGCCTGTACCTGCTTTAGGTTTTATTATTGTTTCGTGCGTTTGTTTGTCACCATGCCGCTGGCATTGGTGTAGTACTCTTTGCCGTCCTTGCCGTCGTTCCAGCCCTCTTTCTGTACGAGGACGCCCTCATCATCGAAGAAGTAGCGCCCGGCGGGCAGGTTGTAGGCAGGGTCGCCGGGGTGGTCGGGGTGCTGACAGGCGGGGAGTTCCTGCACACGCCAAACGATTAGATAATAGTTATCCGATATGCGCGTCTGATACCGCAGGCCGCCGTTTGCGTTCTTCATCCAGCCGGTGAAGGTGATGCCGGAACCTGGCGCAGCGGTATTCTGGCCTGAAACAACCGTACCATCATTATTGAAGATATAGCGCACACCCGCGCCGTCGGATGTTTCGATATAGCGGACGCCTGTAGATGGTGTGCCGTCGGCCTCGGTGTGCTTGTATGTGACCGCGCCGCTGGCTGTTGTGGTAGGCGTCCAGTTGTCTTTTGCCAAATTTTCTACAGTCGCGGGGGTGGAGGGTTTATAGGTGGATTGCCCCGGAGTGGTTGTAGCCGGTGGAGTCACGGGCTGCGTGGGGATGGGGGTGGGGGTAGTTGTGCTACTGCCAGAAGTGTTGTTATCGCTCGGCTTGTTGTCGTCACCGGGCTTATCATTATCGCCAGGCTTGTCATTATCATCAGGCTTATCGCCTGTGCCGCTATCCTTCACGGGGTAGAGATCAAGGTTTTCCGTCACAGTGATTTCGTCACCGGGCTTGTACTCTGCCGCGCCGCCCTCTTTGGTACTCCAGCCAGTGTAACCGCTTGCGATTTCGCGCACCGTCAGCGTTTCATCGCATTTTACGGATTCCGCTTCCTGCGCACCAGAGGGAGTATGATAGGTGACTTTATAATACTGCGGCGCGGTGGAATCGGCTCCCTTTATCCATGTCAACGCGGCAGCAAAGCCAAAAGTCGTACTCTTTCCCGCGTCCGGCCATTCGCGGTTGCCGGGGTAATTAACCGTCAGCGTAGAATTAGCGAAAGCAGTTGACGCAATCTGCGGTTCATCGCCCTGGAAAGTTATGGTCAGATTGATGTCTTCGCTTGGATTGGAATAGGGATTGAAATAGCCAAATGCAGTGTGTTGAATCTCCAACACGCTGGCGGGCACCGTTACATTCATAACTTTTCCGCCATGGAACGCGTTCTCTCCTATAACTGTCACGCCCTCTGGAATATCTACCTTTCCTTCTAAGCCGCCCGGAACTGCAACCAATGTTTTTCCGTCTTTGGAGAAAACTGCCTCTACTGAACCAAATGGTTTTGAGCAATATTGATTATTATCTTCTGCTACATGGATCGACGTAAGTTTTCTGCAAACCGCAAATGCGTTAGCACTTAATTTTGTTATTCCAGAAGATAGAGTCACTTTTGTAAGGTTGGCGCAATTCACAAATTGATTATCTGTAAGTTCGGTTACTTTAGCAGGAATGCTGACCTCCTGTAGCCCATAGCACTGCAAAAAAGCCTCCTCCCCAATAGATTCAAGGGAATCCGGGAATGTAATGCTCGGAATACGGCAGAGCGCAAATGCCAATTCCTCTATTTTTATTACACCCTCCGGGACATTCACCGTTTTTGTAGTACCAGTAGGAACATACACAAGCATTTTTTTATCTTTTGTATAAACAATCCCATCAATATCACAGTAGGCAGGATTTTCTGTATCGACTTTAATTGCTGTTAAATTTTCACAATCAAAAAATGTGGACGCATCAAATTTGTTTACTTTGCCAGGAATGGTAATCTCCGACAGAGCATGACAGGAACTAAACGCATACGCGCCAATCATCTCTAAAGATTCTGGGAAAGATACGCTGGGCATTTTTCTACAACCGTCAAATGCATCTTCCTCTATTTTTGTTACACCTTCCGGGATATTCACTGCGTCTTCAATTCCGTTCGGCGCACAAACCAATGTTGTTTTATCTTTGGAATAAAGGATACCATCTACAGCACAGTAAAATGAATTATTTTCATCAACGGTAAAAGTAGCATCACCCGGCAATGAAGAAATTGTTTCAACTGTACTCGGCAGGAAGAGGGTTGTCACCTGACTACAGCACCCAAACGCATTTGTGCCAATATGGGTAATGCCATCAAGAACAACTTCTTTGATCTCTTGGGAATAATCATCCCATGGTACCCCATTGAAGAAATCCGGCATCCTTGTCCCTTTAACGGTCAGCACACCATCCACAATTTTCCATTGGCAGTCAGAGCCGGGGATGGGCTGGAACTGGTCAAGGCCGCTGACGCCGGATGTTTCCGCCTGGGGTGCAGCGTCGGGCACGCTGTCCTCCTGTGCATATGCGGGCGCAAACAGTGTAATCGTCAGCATCAAGGTACACACCAGCGCCAACAAACGGGATATTCGTTTCTCCATTATTCATTTACCTCCTTGATTTTTATGGGGTGTACCTCTATCATACAACGTATTCCCATGAATGTCAATCTATTTTATCATAATTGATAATCAAAAATCTGTATAGATAATGTCATGCCCTGCCTGACTATGCATCATGGTAAAATAGGAGGTTGTTTGTATGATTGGGGAAAGGATAAGAGAAACAAGGGAGAAAAACGGCTTCACGCAATCGGCCCTTGCAAAAAAGTTTCGGATATCCCGTTCGGCGGTGAACGCATGGGAAATGGGGGTCAGCGTGCCCTCGGCGCAGTATTTAGTGGAATTGTCCCGGCTGTTCAAGGTCTCCACCGATTACCTTTTAGGCCTCGACCGCTGCGAAACCGTCGACATTTCCTCTTTGGAGGAGGATGAAAAGGATATCCTGTACGCCCTGCTGAACCTGTTCGAGAAGAACCGGCGTGCCGTCAAAATATTGAACAGCAGCGAATACGCTCGGCTGGAGGAGGATTACGATCTGCTGAAAAGCCAGGGAACGGAGCTGCCGGAGCATCTCTCCCAAATGCTGGAAAACCTGTTTGGGTGATATTTGCCCAAGACTCACACAGCCCGGCGGGCATTTTTCCGCCATGCAATCTGGAATAGCCAGCGCCCCGTAAGGGGCGTTCTTTTTTTCCCGAATGCCCCTCTTTTTATGTGATATTACTATAATAATACGCCCCCTTCATGCTAATGTCAAGAAAAATATGCTAATATCACATATTTTCAGAGGAGGGAAACGCTTGAAAGTGTGTAATCTGGATGATGGGGAGAGCAGTTTGGACCGGCGCAACATATCGGGAAAACGGATTCGGCAGATGCGGATAAAGAAACATATATCTCAAGCTGATTTTGCGGCGCGGGTGCAAGTACTGGGTGTGATTTTGGAGCAGGGATCGGTGAGCCGCATTGAGCATGGGCAGCGGATGGTGCAGGATTACGAGCTGCGCGCTATGGCGCAGGTGCTGGGCGTCACCGCCGACTGGCTCATGCAGGACGAGGAAACGGAGGGATAGGGACGCTTTGAGCGGACGCAGCAGGAGCGCCGGAATGTGCAAAATGGCAAAATGAATCTGCGCAATGGACAAACGCGGGCAAAAAAGCTATACTATATGTAAGCGGAAGGAGGAAACACAATGGGCACTATTTTTGATACCGCCAAGTATATTCTGCAAAAAAAGGGCCGCTTATCCACGATGAAGCTGCAAAAGCTATGCTATTATGCGCAGGCATGGTCGCTTGTATGGGATGATGCGCCCCTGTTTGAGGAAGATTTTGAGGCATGGGCCAACGGTCCTGTGTGCCCCGAACTCTTTCAATTCAGCCAAGGCGAATTTTCTGTGGACGCAGCACAAATGGGCGGGGACGCCGAGAACCTGAGCAGCGGACAAAAAGAGACCGTGGATAAAGTGATCGAATACTACGGCGGCAGGGACGCGCAATGGCTCAGCCAGCTCACGCACATGGAAAGCCCGTGGCAGGAAGCAAGGCAGGGTATCCCTGTAGGGGCGCGCTGTGACAGGATCATCACGAAAGAAAGCATATCCATGTATTATGGGGGCTTATAAATGCCGAAAGGGAAAATCAAACGGGCGGGAAACCCGGTTCGGGAAATCCGCACAGGGGGAAATCCAGACAGTATCCTGTCCTTTCCCCCATCATGGGCTTTCGCTTCTTGTGACAGGGGCGGAAGCTGGGCCTTTTGCGGCGAAAAGATCGGCGGGGAATTTTGGAGCTTTATCTTTCCAAAGCTCCAATCCTTCGAGCGGCAAACACTGGCCGATATTTTTATAAAGGCGAAAAAGCAAAATCATTCTATCGAAGTTTCGCAGCTCAATAAAGCGGCTCAGGAGCGGCTGAATGAGCTGCAAATTGAAGCAGAGGCTGTCCGTTCCCTGCGCCTGTCCGGGAGTATCCGTTTATATGGCATATTGATCGGCTCTGTTTTCAATATCCTGTGGTATGATACAGAACACGGGGACAATGACCGATGTGTTTGCCGGTCGACACTGAAACATACATAAAAAGAACCCGGCGGGCCGCTTTTGATGCAGCCCGCCGGAGTTGTTTTGGGTTTCTCGTTATTACTTTGTGCGTTCCTGAATTACCATGCCTTTGGCGTTGGTGTAGTACTCCTTGCCGTCCTTGCCGTCGTTCCAGCCTTCTTTCTGCACTAAAACGCCGTCATCATCAAAGAAGTAGCGGCCGGCGGGCAGATAATAGGCGGGGTCGCCGGGGTGGTCGGGGTGCTGGCAGGCGGGGAGATCCTGCACGCGCCAGACGATCAGATAATAGTTATCCGATATGCGCGTCTGATACCGCAGGCCGCCATTGGCGCTTTTCATCCAACCGCGGAACGTGATGCCGTTCTCGTCGTACCATGTCTGTCCGGCGTAATTCGGACGGACACGCAGGTAATTCATCATCACATAGCAGGTGCGGGGGTCGCTGAGATTGCGGTCGGGGTTAAGATAGTACAAGTTTCCATTTAACAGAATGCCACCGTCGTTTGTCACGGTCATGCCGGAACCCGCCGCGACGGTATCCTGGCCCGAAACTACTGTACCATCATTATTGAAGATATAGCGCACCGCCGCGCCGTCGGAGGTCTGGAGTATCCGCACGCCTGTGGAGGGCGCGCCGTTCGGCTCGGTGTGCTTAAATCCTGTTTTGCCCGCGGCGGTCGTGGTGAAGGTCCAATTATCTTTGGCAAGGTTCTCCGCTGTCGCGGGGGTAGAGGGCTTATAGATAGGCGATGTCGTAATCGGATTACTGGGGGTCGTCGTACCCGTATTGCCGCCAGTGGTGCCGCTGGAGCTGTCGTTTTCCTCTGTCACGGTAATGGTACAGGTCGCGGTCTTGCCGCCGTCCTTTGTCTTAACCGTGATAACCGCTTTGCCTTTGGCTTTGGCGGTGACTTCGCCATACTCATCCACAGTGACAACTTTGGTGTCGCTGCTGCTCCATGTCACAGAACGATCGGTCGCGTTGAAGGGGCTGACGGTCGCCACCAGCGTCCCTTTCGCGCCTTTCTTCAAGGTGAGGGCGCTGTCCACGCTCACGCCCGTTACAGCAAGCCCCGATATTACCGTTACTTTGCAGGTATTGGTTTTATTGCCATCCCTGGTGGTAACGGTGATGGTGGCGTCGCCTACGCCTACGGCGGTCACTTTCCCGTCCGACACGGTAGCAACATCGGTATTGCTGGATTTCCATGTCACGGTTTTGTTGGAAGCGTTAGAGGGGGAAACCGTCGCCGTCAGCGTCTCGGTGCCGCCCACGGATAATTTTACTGTAGAAAGGTCCAGCGATACGCTTTTCACGGAGACTGTGGCCGCTTTTACAGTAACTTTGCAGGTGGCGGATGCGCTGTCTACCTTTGCGGTAATTGTGGCTGTACCCGCAGCTTTGGCGGTTACTGTTCCGCCGGACACGGCGGCAACACTGCTGTTGCTGGTACTCCATGTTACCGTTTTGTTAGAAGCGCTGGTGGGAGAGATGGTCGCTTTCAGTGTCTCGCTTCCGCCTGCCGTGAGGGCCAGTGTGGTTTTGTCCAGCGTTACGCTAACTTCTCCATCCGCGAAAGCCGGGGCCAGCATGGTGAGCGCCAGCACAAGGCAGCACAGCAGGGCCAGCGCACGGGATATCGGTTTTTTCATAAACAATCCTCCTTTTGAAAGGCGCGGAAATATATGCCTGCGCCGGTAATTACTTCTATTATGTTCCCCCTTCCCCGCATTGTCAAGAGCCTGCGCATTCTTTCATAAAAAAACCCGCGCCCAAACGTATGTTTGGGCGCTATTAAAGTTTCCGTCCACCCTTTTCAAAGGGTGGCAGGATTCCAAAGGGCAGCGCCCTTTGGGCAGGAGTCCAGAGGGCGGCAGCCCTCTGGGGACGCTTCCAACAGCGCCCTGTTCCGGTCGATCAGGCCGCAGCGCTGGCGGACGCAATCGGCGGAGCGCAGGGCGTCGGGGGGCGTGTGGAAGGTGTAGTCTAAAAGGCGGGGGATGGTCGTTGTGGCGACGTGGAGGCGGGTGTCGCTGGCGGCGTAGTAGATATACACACTGCCGTCTTCGCGGGCGATCGCGCCGTTGGTGAACACCACGTTGGATACATCGCCGACGCGTTCAGGGCCAAGGGGCGCGATGAGGTATCCGCCCGGCTCGGCAATGACGCGCGCGGGGTCCTCCAATGCCGTCGCGAAGGTGTAGATCACATAGCGCAGGCCTGCGGCGGTGGCGCGCACGCCGTGGGCGATGTGCAGCCAGCCCTTTTCTGTTTTAATGGGCACCGCGCCTGCGCCGTTTTTCGATTCCGTGATGGTGTGGTAGCGGCGCTGGCTGGTAATGCGCTCCTCCTCTATTACCGCGTGCGTGATGTCCGGGCACAGGCCAAAGCCGATGCCGCCGCCGGAACCTGTTTCGATAAAGCCGTCCATGGGGCGCGTATAGAACGCGTACTGGCCGTTTACAAACTCCGGCAGAAGTGTCACATTGCGCTGCTGGGGGCTTTGCTTTGTGACGAGGTTCGGCAGGCGCTCCCAGTTCTTCAAATCTTTTGTGCGCACGATGCCCGCCGCCGCGACGGCGGCGGAGAGGTCCGGCGATTCCTTATCCTTGCTCTCGGAACAGAATACGCCGTAGATATAGCCGTCGGCGTGCTTTGTCAGGCGCATGTCATAGACGTTCGTCTCGTCGGGGCAGGTGTCCGGCAGTTCCACAGGCTTTTCCCGGAAACGGAAACCGTCTACGCCGGTTCTGCTCTCGGCTACCGCGAAAAAGCTCTTGCGGTCCGCGCCCTCTACGCGCGCCACTAAATAGAATTTTCCGTCCAGTTCTACCGCGCCCGCGTTGAACGCCGCGTTCACGCCCAGACGCTCCATGAAATACGGGTTTGTCTCGCGGTCCAGGTCATATTTCCATTCGGGCGGGATGTGTTCACGCGTGAGTACGGGGTCGCGCCAGCGGTCATAGATACCGTTGTAAAAACGCGCTTTCGTGTTGCGGCGCGCCAGCAGCGCTTCATACCGCTGCTTCGCCGCGTAATAGGCGGGATGAATCTCAGACATTCTCCGGCAGCCTCCTTATCATTTCCAAACAGGTGCGCCCGTTGTGATAGGGGCACTTCCAGGGCTCTACAATCGGTTTTTCCGGGATGGGCGCGCCGTGTTCGTCCAGCGACCAGAACCATTCGCCGCCCGCGCGGCAGTCGCAGAACGCGTGACGGATATGCCCCCACACCGCTTTGGCGGCGTTCAGGTATTTTTCCTCGCCCGTCTTTTGCCAGCGGTTCAAAAAGCCGTTCACGGCCTCGGCCTGCACCCACCAGACCTGCGTTTTGTCGTCGACGCCCTTCTCGCACTCGTTCCATACGACGTCCCCGTGCAGGGCCTTTTGCAGGACTTCTTCGGTCAAAACAGAGGTCATTTCCTCCAGGCGCTTTTTTAGCTCCTCGTCGCCCAGCATTTCGCAGCCCCATTCCAGCAGCCAGGACGCCTCGATGTCGTGGCCGTAGGAGTGGAGGTCGATCAGCGAATGCCAGTCCGCGTCAAAAAACACCTCTAACCGGCGGCGGGCAGGGTTATAGATTTTCGTCAGAAACGTATCCAAAATGCTCCGCATGGCCTCGCCGACACGCGGCTCTTTTGTCGCCTCGTACATCTGCGCATACGCCTCAAAAATATGCAGCAGCGTGTTCATGGTGCGGGCGGCCTCTACGCCGTTTTCGCTCAATTTCTCGTTGCCTGCGCGGCGCCAGTGCCGGTCGTAGGCTTCGCCGTAGTCCATGCCCTCGCGGCATTTCGTCTCGACTAAATCGAACAGGTCATACATACGGCGGCGCGCGCCCTCGTCGTGTGAAATGCCGTAGAACGCGGCCAGGCCGTACAGCGCGAACGCCTGCGCGTAGGTGTGTTTTGTAGTATCGGCGGGCGTACCGTCGGCGTGTACGCTCCAATAGACGCCGCCCTGCTCCTCATCCCAGAACGCGCGGGCCAGGAACGTATAGGCGTGCTGCGCGGCCATGAGCAGCGTATCCCGGCCCAGTTCCCGGTACGCCTCGCTGAAAAACCACAGGATGCGGCTGTTGAGGATACACCCTTTTTCCGCCTCGGCATCCACGCGCAGGTCATGGCCCACATAGCCGTAAAAGCCGCCGCGTTCGTCATGCAGGGACAGCCAGAACGGCACAATGCGCAAGGCCATTTCCCACATGGCTTCCTCTTTCAGCATAGCGGCTCACCTCCTGCCCTCGCCCGCGTCCTCGGCGCTGACGGCGCTGTGCGCTTTGATATAGCCCGTCACTTCTTCCAACGTCGTGAACGCAAGGGACACATAGCTGTCCGCCGCGCCGTAGTAGAGCGCGATGCGCCCTGTATCGTTGTCGCAAAGCGCCGCGCAGGGGAAGCAGACGTTCGGCACGAACCCGCGCTCCTCGTACTCGGCCTCCGGCGTGAGCAGATACGTTTTGCAGCGGTACCGCACGCGCCACGGCTCGTCGATATCCAAAATCGCGCCGCCGATGCTGTATACATAGCCGTTGCAGGTGCCTGTCACACCGTGATAGAACAGGAGCCATCCCTCGTTTGTCTCAATGGGCGCGGCCCCGCCGCCAATTTTCAGCCCCTCCCACCAGTTGTCGTTTTTGGACATGACGTGCCGGTGCATGCCCCAGAACGTCATATCGGGGCTTTGGCTGACGAAGATATCACCAAACGGCGTATGCCCGCTGTCGCTGGGCCTGCTGAGCATCAGGTAATGCCCCCCGACCCTGCGCGGGAACAGCACCGCGTTTCGGTTGAACGGCAAAAACGGATTTTCCACGCGCGTAAATGTTTGGAAGTCGGTAGTTTTCGCCATGCCGATGGCCGCGCCGTAAAAATCCTGGCACCACATGATATAGTAGGTGCCCTCCACCTGGACAAGGCGGGGGTCGTAGGCGTAGCGGGGCATGAATTCTTTGCCGTTTTCGTCCACAAAGCGCACTTTCTCCGGGTCCACGCGCCAATGGATGCCGTCGTCACTGCGGCCCAGGTAGATCATGGGGATGCCGTCGGTCTGTTCGCCGCGCAGCGCCGCCAAAAAACCGCCCTGATACGGCACAACGGCGCTGTTGAAAATGCGCGCCAGCCCCGGCGCGGGGTTGCGCCCAATCACGGGATTGCCCGCAAACCGCCACAGCGGCGCGGCACAGCCCTCCGGCCTTTCCTGCCACGGGATATTAGGCAGGGACGTTCCATTCACAAATGCAATGCTCATATACTACGCCTTTCCGGGCCTTTTTCCATCCGGCCCTATTGAAGATGGATAAATTTAAGCTAAGCACCTGCTCTAAATTACCTTTATTTAAGTATAAATTCCCTTTTCCATAAAGTCAACAATAACCTTATCATTTTCTCACATTTAGGTATTTCGACGGTTTCACAGCCGCCGCTTTGGGCACTTTGCCCGCCGGGCGCTGCCCGGACCCGCCAGAGGCGCTGCCTCTGGACTCCGCCAAAGG
>CANCXY010000056.1 GCA_947381875.1 uncultured Clostridia bacterium
TTTGCGGATTTTGGGGCATTCTCCCGGCTATAGACGGGGAGAATGCCATGCCAGAAGGTTTCTTATATTATATATGCCCCGTTTGGGGAATGTCAAGAAAATGGCGGCAGATAGAAGGAAGCAAATGGCACTTTTCGGGGCTTGAGCGCCCGCGTGTGGTACATCCCGCCCCTTTACGGGATTTCCCCCATCCGAAGGGCGAGAGAAATATACAAAATTCCTCTGTTTTCGCGCGGGGCGCATGGACAAAGGGCGTGAGAAGTATTATTATCTTATATAAGAGGCGGATTCTGGGCGGCGCTTGGGCATTCGCCCTTCTGCGCGGGCAAAAAAGCGGAAAATTTGTCAGAAAAACGTGCAATGACAAACAGATTTGCGCGTTTTGCAAAACGAAGTTGCTTGACTATGTATACCAAAGGAGGATATTATGGAATTGCAGAACACATTGGTTTCCCTGCGGAAAGCGCAGAGGCTGAACCAGGAAGCGTTGGCGGAGAGATTGGGGGTGACACGGCAGACTGTATCAAATTGGGAACGCGGGCTGGCGGAACCGTTGGGAGAGAATCTGGTCACTTTAAGCAAGCTGTTTGGGGTACCGGCGGAAACCCTTGTGCGTTCCAGCCCGCAGGCTGCGGAGCAGGCGGAACAACCGCAGTCAACAGAACAGGCGGGGCAGGAACCAGAACAGGAGGAACAGGAAGAAGAAACAGGGAGGCCGGAACAGGCTGAACGGGAAGCCGCCCCGGAAAGTTCGCAGGAAGTGCCAGTTCTACGCAAAAAGCGTTTCCTGCGGCGGCTTGCGGCGGCAGGCGTCGGGGTGGGAGTTTTGGCGATAGGGATATGGATAGGGGCTAAATTCTCTCCAGACGGAGCGCGGGATGCTATTCCATTGGATATTCTCCCATTAGAACATTCGTATACTGTTAACATTCATACAGAAAACGGTGACTACTATAGACTTGAGCGATGCAGCAATAATAAGATTACTTGGCAGAAGGAAATTGAGCCGGAAGATGTTGACATGTCACAGGTAGAAGATGGTTCTGATACATGGGTAGTTACAGAAAACTAATGAATGGAAGGAATATGTTTATAATGAATTTGAAAAAAATTAAGAGGACAGCGGCGATATGCGTTGCTCTCGTATACTGTTTGTGTACCCCTGCTTATGCTGAAGGAAATGCCCGCGAACATATTGTTTGGCAAGAAAATATGGTGTGGGATTGGATAGACCCACAAATGGACTTTGGAGAAAGCGATATTATGCCATTTTCAAGCGGTTCAGTCAATCAAAAGGTTTCGGCACATTCCATCCGCAAAATAAGTCCTCTCCTTTCCCTTCGCGCTGATGATTCGGTTGATTTCAACTGTTCTTACACACCTTCTTCTGCCAGTATGGATTTTGGTATCTTGTCCTCCGCCGGAAAATTCTATTCGATTAACACACAGAGCGGAACAATTAACCATATGCTCGGCATAGATTTCTCTGGGGATTATTACATAGCAATTCGCAACAACTCGGATCAATCCGTTACAGTTATCGGAAGTGTGGATTATTGATTATAACCTTCCCACAAAAGGAGCAGACAAGCCGGGTTTCCGGCGCAAAATTCTTTTCTTTGATAAAATTCTTTTAGCGGCCGCGAGAGAATTTTATATGTCCGAATATTCACCCGTTTGTTAAAATTTGAAGGAGGCTTCAAATCATGGTACAAAAGCAAAAAACTGGTTTCTATCTGCACCCTTTGCACCCTGCTGCTGTGCATGGTTATCCCGACTGCGTTTGCGGTCGAAGTTACTTCTACTGCTACAGTTGACTTCGGCAGCAAGGATCCTGTAAATGGCGGCGCACGGATGCTGTATGCTTTGCCATTATCCGGTAAAGTTTGTGCTAATAAGCCTATAACTGGTTCTTTAACTGGTGAAATATGGACAAAAGGAGCGATGATTTCTCGCTTACGTACCTCTGCCAGCGCAAATGCTAATGCATCACCCTTTATTATGTTTTGGGACAATCCAAATCAGGAAAGTGGAACATTTTGGGCTCGTTGCTACGCACCAGAAGGAAATCAGGCTGGTTATTGCTCGGTATGGCAAAACCAATAATCATATATTAACCGTTTTGCGGTAAACAGTTTCCCCTTCTTGTTCCAAATATCATAGCGGCTTTTGCCGCTATGATATTTTTACACGAGAAAGGCACACAAACAGGAGGCGCTATGTGAAAAAACTGTTTTGTATTATTCGCACGCAGCTCCGCTGCATTTTCCGGCGCAGGGGCTGGCGCGTGTTGGTGCTGTTTGGCATTGCGTCCGTGTTCTTTTTCTATTGGTACCCCTATTCGCGGAGCGGGTTCAACGTCTATCTGATGGGGCAGACGGCATACGGACAAGCCGTGCTGACGCTCTGTTTCCTTTGCATGGGCATTGAACTGCGGCGCGAGAGCAGGCGGGAGCATGTGGACGACCTGACCACCGCCTATGCGCGCCGCGCCGCCCTTTTCCCGTGCGCACAGGTATTGGCCCTGACCGCCGCTGCGGCGGCGGTGACGCTGATCGTCTGGGTGGGCTTCATCATCCCGCTTGCGGCGGACGGCCTGCACAGCCTCATCCTTTGGCAGACGACGCTGCAAACGCTCCTGCTCTATTTCCTGCCATGCCTGACATTTGGCGCGCTGGGGCTGCTGTTCAGCCATCTGATACCCGGCAAAAACGTGTACCTGGCCTCCATCGTGTTCTGGCTGCCCACGTCCTCCCTGGCGGTGTATTTCACAAACCAAATCGCGTATGGTTCCCCGAACTACAGGCTTTTCTCCAACCTGACAAGCATGGGCCTGAACGACTACCGATACCCCTGGAATTTCGTCACCAGCCCGCCCATCGAGCTGCCCCGCTGGATGGCGCGCGGTGTGTTCTGCGCCTTCTTCATTTGTCTGTACATTGTCTTTTTTGCGAAGGACAGCCTTTCCGGCCACGCGGCGCGGCGCGCAAAATGGGGTGCGGGCGCGGTGCTTCTCTGCGGCGTCGCGGCGGTTTCCCTGCTCTGTGTGCGGTATGGCGTATTCTTTGCGCAGTTTGCGAACGACGACCTGACAGGGCATCTTACCTTTGAGAAATACATGGAATACCAGGATGCGGATATACAACCGGCGGATAAAAACATCACGCTGCAAAAAGCGGATATTTCCCTTTCCTGCACCACGCAGGGCCTCGCGGCGCAGGTGACGCTCACCGCCACAGCGGACAGCGCGGTGCAGGCGCAGGCGTTCACGCTGTTTTCCGATTTCACGGTAGAGGAAGTGCTTGTGGACGGCGAAAGCGCCGCATGGGAGCGCGCCTTTGGCAGCGTACAGGTGCAGTTCCCCGCGCCCAAAGCAGCGGGGGAGGAAGTCTGTTTTACATTCCGCTATCATGGGTACGGCCTGCCTGAGTTCCCGGTGAATGAAACGACCGTTCAGCTTGGCCACTCGTTCCCGTGGCTCCCGTGGCCGGGCGCGGCGAAGTGTGAACCCTACCAAAGTGATATATACAGTGTTGCCGACTGGCAGCAGGGCGATCTGGTACAATATACATTGCGCTACAAAGGGCCGGGAAACCTGTATACCAACCTGACAGACGCGGGCGATGGCGTTTATCAAGGCGTTTCCGATGCGGGCGTGACGCTCTATTCCGGCATGCTGCATTCCCGCTGGCAGGGCGTCGATATATATGTGCCGCCTGTTTTATACGAGGACAGTGAATTGTTCGTGGAAGCCGTGCTGAACAGCCGGTTGGTGCTGTTGGAGGTCTGCGAGCGGATGGGCACGCCAAAACTGCCGTCGGAAGCGCCCTCGACGATTCTCGTGATCCGCGCGAGCCAAAGCCCGCAAAATGAGCTGTACTCCTGGGGAAACATATGGGAAGTGCATGTGGGCATGAGCAGCGATTCCTCAGTATGGGGGATCTGGCGCAGGGCAAAAGAGGCACAGCAGGATTTCCAATCTTCCCCGTATGTTATGGCAAGGATTGGCCTCCCGTATCTGTTCAGCCCCTTCGCGGGGTATCCAGCCGGGGCGCCGTGGTTTTCTACGGACTGCCTGCAACATCTGATGGAATTTGCCCTTACGATGCCCGAAAGCGACATAGAGGATATCCCCTTTTATATGGACATGTTCCTGAGGCCTCTGCTCGACCAAAGCGACCTGGATGAATACGGCGTTTCCCTCCCGGACACCCCCGTGGAGGAATCGGCGCGGCAGTTGGAAGCGATTTTAGGGCAGATGCACGAAGGGAAAAACTTTGAAACGCAGCTCCGCGCACTGTACCAGCGTCTTTTGCGCGGCGAGGGGATTGCCCCGGCGGAGATGGTGCAAATCCTGTATGACAGCTTAGAATGAGCGTATCCTCCGCCCTGCGGGCAATTTCCGTGTATTTTCCTGCCCGTAGGGCGGGAAAATACGAAGACACCCCGCATGGGATACTCCCCACGAAAATCATCTTTGAGGTGTAATGATGGATATTGTAATTACAAACCTTTCCAAAAACTTCAAAAAAGTACATGCGCTGAACGACGTGCAGTTGACGATCAAACCCGGCATCCACGGCCTGCTTGGCCCGAACGGCGCGGGCAAAACAACCCTGATGCGCATTTTGGCCACCATCCTTTCCCCGGACGCGGGGGAAATCCACTGGGGCGCGCTGGACTGGGCGCACCCGGCGCAGATCAAAGGGCAGGCGGGGTATCTGCCGCAGCAGTTCAGCATGTACAAAAGCCTGACCGTGCGCGAGGCCTTGCGGGACGTGGCGCTTTTTAAGGACATCCCCGCCGCCGATGAAAAACAAGCCATCGCGCACGCGCTGGACGTGACCCACCTGACAGAGTTTGCCGGGCGCAGAGTGGGACAGCTCTCCGGCGGCATGCTGCGGCGTCTGGGCATTGCGCAGGCGATTTTAGGCGGGCCGAAGCTGCTGATTTTAGATGAGCCGTCTGTCGGCCTTGACCCGATGGAGCGCATCCAGCTTCGCAAGCTCCTGCGCGACGCCGACGACGGGCAGTGCATCATCCTGCTTTCCAGCCATATCGTGGGCGATATTGAGAGCCTGTGCGATACCGTCACCGTGATGGACAAGGGCCGCGTACTGCTCACCGGGAGCCTTGCCGAGGTGCAGCAGGCGGCGGCAGGGTGCGTGATAGAAGAAATCATGGACGAAGCCGCACTGCGGGAAACAGAGCGCACCCATACGGTTATCAATTTCACACCTGTGGAGGGGCGGTATCTTGTGCGCTATCTTGCGGAGGCGGGCGACACCGGGACGCGCACACAGCCCACGCTGGGCCGGGAGTTTGAGATTTTTAACTGGCTGTATACCCTGCGCGGGCATATGCCGACATTGGAAGAGATGGTCGGCGTGGGCATCCGCGCGCCGGTAATCGGGCTTGTGTGCGGCTTCATCGGACAGCGGCGGGTGCGGGCGTGAAAATGGTAAATCCCCCGTCCTGTAGGCGGGGGATTTATCTCTGCGGACTGGGCATTCCCGAAAAACTGCTGAAAAACCTGTGATGTAAACAAAGGTAGCGGGATTTGCAAGCCAAAGTTGCTTGACTTTTTTCGGGGCGCGGTGGTACGATAAAAAGGATGATACAATGGCGTTCAAGGAAAAGCTGACCACCCTGCGGAAAGAGCATGGGTTGAGCCAGGAGGAAATGGCGAAGAAATTAGGCGTATCGCGTCAGGCTGTTTCAAAGTGGGAGCGCGGGGCGGCGCTGCCCTCCGCCGAAAACCTGGCCGCTGTAAGCGGGCTGTTTCATATGCCTATGGAATTGCTTTTGGCTTTAGACGAGCAGGCCGCGGGACAGGCGGAAAGGACGGTGGGGCCGGAACAGGCTGTGCAGGATCACGAACCATTGTATGGCAAAGGAGAAGACATCATGGCTGCAAAAACAACGTCCGTTGGCAATATCTTTGGGAAAATATTGCCGGGTATCCTCGTGCTGTTCACGCTTTGCGCACCGCTCTTTTATATGAACGCTTCCTTTTCCCTCGCGGGGAAAACTGTCCCGCTGCTGTATATCACACTGCGCACCCTGCGCCTTGCCGCCGCTGTGGCGTTCGGCGTCCATCTGCGCAAAAAATACCGCGCGGCGCTCTGCGCGCATGAAACGGCGCGCAAATGGATAGGGGCGGGGGCGAGCCTCTGCGCGCTCCTGCTGCTGCACCAGCCCGGTTTGATCTACTTTATGTACTGGACCCTTGGCGATCGGCTGATGCTGACGTACCCGCAAAACGGCCCGCTGCTGCCAAGCATTTTGTGGGAAACGTACATGAACGGCGATCTGCTCTGGGCGCTGCTCTGGTGTACCGCCGCTGTGTGCGTATCCATCCGCCTGCCCAAAAAGGTTCAGGCGCTGCGGGAGTAGGCGCGGCGTCCCCTGCCTGGGGCGGTAATGGTATTGATGTATTTTATGAAAAAAGATTGTCCGTCTGCGGCGGGCAGTCTTTTTTGCGTTAGCGGGAAAAAATTTTGAAAACGTGCGTCAGATTTGCCGCTGGACGTTGTGTATATAGGTGAAAGCGCTTGTTTTCTTTTTCCCTGCCCGAAGGGTGGGACAGTATATTTCCAAAAAGTTTTCTATCACGGACATAGGACAACCTTGAAAATGCCGCTATCCTGTTCAACAGGATATACGGGCCAAACTTGTCCAGAAACAGAAAATTTTTGCCAAAATTGAAAATAGGGGCTTTTCTTTTTGGAAAAAGTATGCTATACTGTATGCGGATGTATGGGGCTTTAGCGCAATCGGTTAGAGCAGCCGGCTCATAACCGGCCGGTTCAGGGTTCGAGCCCCTGAGGCCCCACCAACGCCGCGAAAAGCCAGAAAACATAGAGATTCTCTACGTTTTCAGGCTTTTTGCATTTTGTAAACAAAAAATCCCCTGGTACATGGTGGGGAGAATAGAGAGGAGATTTCCTATGGCAGATAACCTGGCGTATCAGTATGATTATGAGGAGGAGTACCACAGCGAGATGCTGGATGGGAATATTGTGCTGATGGCACCACGTCCCGCTACCAATCACCTCCGTGTTCTGGGAAATATTTTTGCCGCGTTCAGCGCCTATCTGCGCGGTAAACGCTGTGAGGCGTTCCCGGACGGCGCGGATGTGTTTCTCACCGAAAAGGACCGCGTAGTGCCTGATGTTATGATCGTGTGCGACAAAAATAAAATCCAGCCGGACGGTATTCATGGCGCGCCGGATTTAATTGTAGAGGTGCTTTCGCGCAGGACAGAAAAGCGGGACCGGGGGTATAAGCGGGATTTATATGAGCGCTGCGGCGTCCGGGAATATTGGATCGTGAATACGGAAATGCGATCGGTAGAGGTTTATCTCCTGAAAAATGGGAAGCTGATTTTGGACGATGTATATCAAATTTTCCCGGAATATGAAAAACTGCAACCGGAGGAGAAGGAAACCTATAAAGACGCTGTTCCCGTTTCCCTGTATGATAATTTCTCTGTATCTTTGGATGATATTTTTTACAACGTGTTCTGAAAAAGCGCATGATTTTTCCGTGTTTCCCCCGCCCTCCGGGCGAGAGAAACACCAAAAAGCATTTGCCTGTTTATCAGTGGTTTCACTATACCTTCCCAAATGCAGATCGGTTTCAAGTGGATACGCTGTGTTTCATGCCCGGATGGTTTTGTACTATTCGGGCGATTTTTCTATGTCCTGCCCGGAGCGACATGCCCCCCGCCGCCGCGCAAAAGAAGTACAGCGCCACACTTCAAAGGCTATCCCGCCGCCAAAAATAGAAAAATATGGTTGCGCCAGAAGGACAACCCATGTATAATAGATAAGGAACAAACAAGGAGAGGGGGAACGGCTGTGAGACGTTGGTGGTGCGGAATGCTGGCTGTGCTGCTGCTTGCGCTGACGGCTGTGCCGTGCGCCTTTGCGGCAGGGGAGAGCGTCCCGCCCGCCGTGACGGCCAGCGCGTACATTGTCATGGACGCCGATTCCGGCCAAACGCTCATCGAACAGCAGAGCGGTGTGCGCAAATACCCGGCCAGCATCACCAAGATCATGACATTGGCACTGGCCCTGCGCGCCTGCGGGGGCGACGTTTCCCAGCAGGTGACTGTCAGCTATGAGGCCGTGCATGCGCTCGAATACGGCGCTTCGCATGTCGCGCTCCAGCCGGACGAGGTAGTCACGCTCGACGACCTGTTCCACGCGACCATTTTGGCCAGCGCCAACGACGCGGCCAATGTGCTGGCCGAATACACCGCGGGCAGCATGGAAGCCTTTGCCGAAAAAATGAACGAACAGGCCGCCGCCCTGGGCATGACGGGCACCCACTTCACCAACGCCAACGGCCTGCACAACGATAATCATTACACTACCGCCCGCGATATGGCCGTCCTGACGCGCTGGGCGCTGACTGTGCCCGGCTTTGCCGACCTGTTCGGCGCGGTCGAATACGATATGCAGCCCACCAACAAGCAGAGCCAGGTACGCCATTGGGGCACGGACAACTGTATGCTGGTGGAGAACAAATACCAGTACGAGGGCACCACTGGCGGCAAAAGCGGCTGGACGCAGGAGGCGGGGTACACAATGGTCGAGACCGTCACGCGCGGCGGGCGCAGCCTGGTGTGCGTCGTACTGGGCAGCGCGAAAAAATATGAGAAATTCGCCGACTGCATCGCGCTGTGCGATTACTGTTTTGACAATTTCACTTCCGTTTCGGTGCCTGCCGCGAATTTCACGCCCCCAGGCGTACCGCTCTACAGCGGTGAGCCGGGCGCAGATGCACTGGGCGTCGCCGCGGTGCGCACGGTCGACGAAAACTACCCCGTCTGGCTGCACACCTCGCTTACAGCGGAAGATGTGACGGCCTCTTTCGATTTACCCGAAAAGGCGCTTGTGAACGACCCATTCACAGGCACCATCACGCTCTCTTTGAAGCCGTCCGCCGCCGCGCGGGGAAGCATGTGTGCGACACTGGGCGTCTGGGCGCTGGCGATGGACGGGGGCGCGGTAGAATCGCTGCTGGCCGCGAATGAAAAGGAATTTATTGACCGCCATCCTTCGCGGGCACGGGGTACGACGGTACTGAACCTGGCGGGCACCGCCGCAGTTGCGGTGGTGTGCGTCGCGGTGCTGGCCGTGCTGCGCATTGGATATGTGGCGCTGATAAAAGCCCAGCGCAGAAAGCGCAAAGCATCCCAGCGCGCCGAGGCCGCCGCGCCGTATACCCTGCATGCGGACAAGCTGGTCCAATTCCCGCGCCGCTCCCCGGCGGCAAAGCGGGATACTGCGTTTGAACCGTCTGCAATCAATCAGAGCCGCGCACCCGCCGCCCCCGTGCCTGCGGCGGCAACGCAGGATACTACATTTGAACCGTCCGCAACCAAGCCGAGCCGCGCACCCGCCCCCATCCCTACGGCGGCAAAGCCGGATATTGCATTTGAACCGCCCGCCGCCAGGCAGGCCCGCGCGCCCTATCGTCCCGCGCACGCCGCAGGGTCGCGCCGCTCGGCCTGGAAACTGCCCGCCCGCCGGTATGTGCCCGCCCATGCGCGGCAGAGGGGGAAGGAGGAAAAGGTGTGAGCTTTTCTTCGGCATCCTTTTTCCTTCTGCTGTTTGTAACGCTGGCGGCGTACCGCTATGCGCCGCTGTACGCGAAAAAAGTATTCCTCGCCTCCCCCGCTGTCGCGCGGAACATTGTAATCCTTGCGGCAAGCGCTGTCTTTTATGCGTTCGCCGGGGTGCGGTATCTGCCGCTGCTGGGCGCGGCGGCGTTCGTCAGTTTTTCGTCGGGGCTGGCGCTTGCGCGCATGGAGCAGCCCCGTTTGCGGAAAGCACTGCTGGCCGCCGCGCTCTGCCTGCTGTTTGGCAGTTTGTGCTTTTTCAAATATGGCGGCCTGTTCGGCACGGCGCGCGCTATGCCGCTGGGCATCAGCTTTTACACGTTCGCACTGGCAGGGTATCTTATCGACCAATACCGCCGTAAATATGCGCCGGAACCTGATTTTTTACGCTTCGCCGGGTTCGCGTGCTTTTTCCCTCTTATCGCCTCCGGCCCCATTGAGCGCGGGGACGGCCTTTTGTCCCAGATGGCAGAACCGCCCCAGCCTCGTTACGGAATGTTCTGCGAGGGGGCGTCGCGCATGCTGTGGGGTTTCTTCAAAAAGTTTGTGGTGGCGGATACCATCGGCGTGACGGTGGGGCGCGTGTTCGCGGATATCCCCGCTTTTTCCGGGCCGTACCTGCTGCTGGCGGCGCTGCTGTATTCTTATGAGTTGTACTGCGACTTTTCCGGGTATTCGGATATTGCTATCGGCGCGGCACGGCTGTTCGGATTTTCCGTGCGGGAAAATTTCATGCGCCCCTTTGCGGCGCGCTCCTTCGGCGAGCTGTGGCGGCGCTGGCATATCAGCCTCACAAGCTGGCTGCGCGAGTATATCTATTTCCCGCTTGGCGGGAGCCGGAAGGGGATGGCGCGCACGGTTTGCAATATCCTGATGATCTTTTTTATAAGCGGTATCTGGCACGGCGCGGGCGCGACCTTCGCGGTGTGGGGGCTTTTGAATGGTATCCTGATGATTTTTGGCCGTTTCACTGCGCCCCTGAAAAAACGCTGGGAGGGCAAACATCCGCTGGCACGCTGCCCGAAAGTGCGCGCCGCGTGGCAGATTGTGTGCGTCTATCTTCAATTTTCCGCCTGCGCGGTATTTTTCCGGGCTGCCTCCCTGCCGGACGCCTGCGCGCTCTACGCGCGCCTGTTCACCGGCTGGGGCGCGCTCCTGCACCCGTCGGGCGTGGTGGATACTCTGCGCGGCATCAACATTGGGCGCGTCTCCGGTCTGCTGATTTTGGGCGGTGCGGTGCTGATTGAGTGGGTCGAGTGGCGCGCCGCGCGGCAGGGTGTTTCCGTGGGCGCGTGGACGCGGACACTGGGCAAAGGCCGGCGCATGGCGCTTTATTATGCGCTGGTGCTGGCAGTGTTGGTGTTCGGCGCACTGGGTAGTTCCTCGTTTATCTACTTTGCGTTTTGAGGGAACGTTTTGCCTCCGGCGGCCCGCTTTTCCTTGAAAGGAAAAGCGGGGCAAAAGGAACTTTTAACAGGAGGGAGATTGTGAAAAGGTTTTTGCGCGCGGCGCTGTGTTTTGCGCCGCTGCTGGCGCTGGTGATGGCCGTGAACTGGTACGCCGACCCCGCGAACCTGCTGCGCGGCGGGTATGAACAGCGGGTGGCGGAGATTATGGCATCGGGCGAGAACGCCGCCAATTTGCGCAATATGGACGACCGCGCCTGGATACGCGCCTATGCGGCCCTGCGCACGCAGGCCATCGGCACTTTGGCCCTCGGTTCCAGCCACAGCATGCAGATCACGCCGGAGCTGACCGGCGACGCCGATACCTTCTGCGCGGGCGTCACCGGGGCCGACCTGCGCGACTGCGTTTCCATCTACCGCCTGTTCCGCCAACAGGGGTTTGCCCCAGCGCGCGTAATCTTGACAGTCGACCCCTGGTTCCTCTGTGAAAACACGTTGGAGGGCCGCGCCATGACAGACGGGTACGAGGCGTTCTGTAAAGAGATCGGCGAAACGCCCTACCGAAGCGGCAGCCTGGCGGGCGAACTGGTGAAATGGGAGCGCAAGGCGCAGATTTTTTCCGTCCCCTATTTCCAGCAGAGTTTAGAGTACCTGAAAAAGGGCCTTGATAAAAACCGCGACCCCGTCCCAACGACGGCGCACAAGGCCGAAAGCGCCATGCGCCGCGCCGACGGCAGCTACAGCTACGAGGCCGCCTACCGCGACGCGGGCATACAGGCGGCGCGCCGCCTGGCCGAGGACTGCATTATCGCAAAGCCCCAGTTCGCGCGCGATTTTACAGGCGTCACCCCCGCGCTGGAACGGCAGCTCCGCGCGTTCCTCTCCGCCATGCAGACGGACGGCGCACAGGTGGCTGTGATGCTCGCGCCCTATCATCCGGTATACTATGCCCATATGGCCGCGTCCAGCGATTATCAGCCGCTTTTGGCGACGGAACCCCTCATTCGCGCCATAGCCGAAGAATTGCAGATCCCCATTTTCGGCGCGTATGACCCCGCCGCCTGCGGCCTTTCTGAAACGGATTTCTACGACGCCATGCACTGTTCCGAGGAGGCCATGTCCCTCTTTTATCCGCAAAACCTTTTTGCGTGACCGGGCTGGCGCGGGGACTGCCCAAAGGGCGCTGCCCTTTGGAATCCTGCCAGAGGCGCTGCCTCTGGACTCTGCCAAAGGGGCGCAGCCCCTTTGGAAACCCATCCTGTTTCCCCGCCCGGAGGGCGGGGAAATATTGAAATTCAAATGCGGTATGAGGACAATATATGAAACATGTAGTAATTATCGGCGCGGGCGCGGCGGGGCTGTTCGCGGCGGGCGCGGCCGTGCGCGCGGGCCATCGCGTCACGGTGTTGGAACACAGCGGCACGCTGGGGCGGAAACTGCTCATCACCGGCAAGGGCCGATGCAATCTGACGAACAACTGCCCGCCCGATGAGTTTCTCCGCCATGTGCGCCGCAACCCACGTTTCCTCTATTCGGCGCTGTCCGTCTGCCCACCCGCGCGGGTGATGGAGATTTTTGAAAAGGAACTGTCTGTGCCGCTGAAAACCGAGCGCGGGCGGCGCGTGTTCCCCCAGAGCGACCGCGCGGAGGATATTTTGCAGGCCCTCCAGCATTGGGCCGTGGGCGCGCATATCGAATATGACGGCGCAAAATCGCTGCAAATAGAGGCTGGCAGCTGTACGGGCGTAAAGCTGAAAAGCGGCAGCGCCCTTTCCGCCGACGCCGTGATTGTCGCGACGGGCGGCGTCTCCTATCCCAAGACAGGCTCCACAGGCGACGGCTACCGTTTCGCGCGTCAGGCGGGGCACACCATCGTGCCGCCGGAGCCGAGCCTTGTGGCGTTGGTGGAGCGCGGCGCGCTTTGCGGACGCATGGCGGGCCTCTCCCTGCGCAACGTGACTTTGACGCTGTACGAGGGGAAAAAGTCGTTGTTTTGCGAGCAGGGGGAAATGCTGTTCACACATTTTGGCGTTTCCGGCCCGCTGACGCTCTCCGCCAGCGCGCACATCCGCGATATGGAGAAATATGCCTATCATCTCTCCATTGACCTGAAACCGGCCTTGAGTGCCGAAGCACTCACCCAGCGCATTTCGGCGGATTTCACAGCCCTGGCGAACAAGGAGGCCGCCCACAGCCTGGACAAACTTCTGCCCGCCTCCATGCGCCCCGTAGTGTTGGATGTATGGGGCGTGGATACGGAAAAGCGCGTCAATCAAATCACGCGGGAGGAGCGCCGGAAGCTGGTGGTGCTGCTGAAAGCGTTCCCGATCGAGATCGCCGAAAAAGGAGGCCTCGCCCACGCGGTTGTCACAAGCGGCGGGGTGCAGGTGAAAGAGGTCGACCCAAAAACAATGGCGAGCAAACTTTGTCCGGGCCTGTATTTCGCGGGCGAGGTGCTGGACGTGGACGCATATACCGGCGGGTATAATTTGGGTATCGCGTTCGCCACCGCTTGGGCGGCGGGCACACAGCTTTGAAATTTTGAGGAAGCGCCGCAATCAAAGGGTTCTTGTACAGTTCCCGCCTTTCGGGCGGGGAACAGGCGGCCGGGAACCCTGCGGTTCAGGCAATTTCCCCTTTGGGAGGTTTATCAATGGTTTCTATTGCAATCGACGGCCCGTCCGGGGCGGGGAAATCCACATTGGCGCGGCGTCTGGCCGCGCAGTTGGGGTATCTGTATGTAGACACCGGGGCGATGTACCGCGCCATCGGCCTGTACGCGCTGCGCCGGGGGGCGGACCCTTCGGACGAAGCGGCCATAGCGGCGCTGCTGCCGGGCATCCATCTGGCCCTGCGCTGGCAGGACGGCGCGCAGCATATCCTGATCAATGAAGAAGACGTCTCCGCGTATATCCGCACCGAGGAAGTTTCCATGGCGGCGTCCCGTGTGGCGGCGCTGCCCGCCGTGCGCGCGTTCCTGCTGGAGACGCAGCGCGGCCTTGCCAAAACGGATAATATCGTGATGGATGGCCGCGACATCGGCACGGTGGTCCTGCCCGACGCACAGGTAAAGGTTTTCCTCACGGCCACACCGGAAGCCCGCGCAAAGCGCCGGTATGCGGAGCTGATAGAGCGCGGCGAGCAGGCGGAGTACGCACAGGTGCTGGAGGACGTGCGCCGACGCGACAAAAATGATTCAAGCCGCGCCGCCGCCCCCCTGCGCCGCGCCGAAAGCGCGGTGACACTCAACACCACAGACCTGACGCTGGAAAGCTCTTTTGAGGCGCTGTGCGCAATCGTCCGGGCGCGCGTAGGGGAAGGGGCATAGGCAATGTGGTGGTTTTACTGGATTGTGATGCCCGCGGCGTGGGTGGTGTGGCACTTAGTGTTCCGTATCCGTGTAATCGGGCGGGAAAACCTAGTGCGGGGCCGCGGCTTCATCCTCGCGCCCAACCACCTGTGCGGCATCGACCCCGTTTTCGTGATCATCTCGCGTTTCTTCGGCCCCCCGATGGTGATTTTGGCAAAGGATGAGCTGTTCGGCAAAAACATCTTCCTCGACTGGTTCTGGAAACATGTGGGAATGATCTGCGTGCGGCGCGGCAAAGGCGACACCGCCATGCTGGAGGAGGTAGTCGCGGAGGTGCGCGGCGGGCGCGGCGCGCTGATTTTCCCGGAGGGCACCCGCTCCCAGGACGGCAGCATTGGCCGCATCAAAAGCGGCGTGTTCGTGATTGCCGCCGAGGCAAACGCCGACATCATCCCCTGCCGCATCATCTACAAAGGCGGCAAAATGCACCTGTTCGGCACCTGCACCGTCGTGTTCGGCAAACCCATCCCCGCCGCCGACCTCGACCTCGGCACCCCCCGCAGCGCCGCCCGCCTGCGCGCCTGCAAAGAACGCCTCGCCGCCGAATGGGAAACCCTGTTAGAGGAGAACAGGCAGTACCAGTGACACCGGGCTGCCGCCCGGACCTGCCCAGCGTCCCGCTGGACCGGCCAAAGGGCGCTG
>CANCXY010000057.1 GCA_947381875.1 uncultured Clostridia bacterium
TTCTGCCCTCATTGTACCAAGCCGCCCACTAAACCACCACGCTGTCGATTTGTCCCGCGACACTGTGGACAAGCACCGCTTACCGCTCCCGGTCCTCCGACGTCCTGCGGGGCGGCGGAGGGGCGGCATCCTCATCGCGTCCCTCATCCATGATCTCACTTTCTCGCTTATCCAAGTTCAAAAGAATGTTGAGTTCCTCGAGCCGCGCCGTTTTCGTTTTCAGTTCCTCCTCCTGCGCAAAGGGCTTTTCCACCTCCTCTTTTGCGTTGGCAAGCTGCGCCTTGGTGTTTTCCAGTTCCTGCTTACACGCCGTCAGACGCTCCCCCATGCTCCCCAGCACATTGTCCAGCCTCTGGATGTTGCCGAAAATGTCTGTCCCAAGATCGGTAGAATAACTGAGCGATCCCTTCAGCGCGATCCGATATATCCTGCCGAAGCTGTCAAAAGACAGCTCCATGTCAAAGCCCCGATACCGGCCCAAAGGCACCGGTTCGGGGCTTGTCATGGCTTTGCAGGCGGCAAGGATGGCGCTGCCTGCGGCCTTTTTCTCTGTGTAGACAGTTTCCTCAATTTCCATCGGAGAAAAGTCATCCTTGTTTGGCTGCGTGTTTCGGGCAAGGCATTCCATATCCGCGGCATACCCGGTGATGCGCTGCTCATACGAGGCGATTTTCTGCGGCAGCTCCTTGAGAATCTGATCCTCCAATGCGTACTTCTGACTGAGATGGGCACCTTTCAGCAATTTCAGCCGCTGCACTTCAATGTCCAAATCCATCTTCTCTTTGATATGGGGATTGCCGGTACACAGTGCCTTGATCTCCGCATAGGACAGCGCCGTTTCGTCCACGTCCTCGGCAGAGCGTGCGGGGGATTTCGAGGTCATGATCTGGCCGATAAACTTCTGCTTTGCCTCGACCATCTGGAACATATATGCGTCGAACGTCCCCTCGGTGACGTAGGTGTAAATGTCCACCTCCGGGTTGGAATTGCCTTGCCGAATCAGGCGGCCCTCACGTTGCTGAATGTCCGCGGGGCGCCAGCCAATGTCTAAGTGATGGAGCGCGATGAGCCTTTGCTGGCAGTTTGTCCCGGCACCCATTTTCTGCGTGGAGCCGAGCAGCACCCGAATCTGCCCGGAGCGCACCTTGCCGAACAGCTCTTTCTTTTTCGCTTCTGTCCCAGCCGAATGGATGAATGCGATCTCCTCTGCCGGAATGCCCTTTGCAATCAGCTTGTTCCGCAGATCATCGTACACATTCTGAAACGAGGCCGCTTCAAAGCTGCCGTCCTCATTTTTAACCATTTCTATCGGGCGAGACTTCCCGGGCGTGGACAGGTCGCAGAAAATCATCTGTGCGCATTTCCGATCTGTCGTTTCTTCCCAAACCCGAAACACATTCTCCGCGCAGGCGTTGATTTTGCTGGTATTGCTGTCCGGCAGCAGGGGGTTGAGCAGCCGTTGATCCAGCGCCAGCTTGCGCCCATCGTTGGTAATGTTCAGCATGTTATCCTCACTGGGGTCTACCATTCTGTTGCGCACACGCTCGGCCCGTTCGCCCAGCGCCGCCACCATCTCCTTTTGCTGTTCCGAGGGTTTCAGCACAACGTTGTGGAAATTCGCCTTTGGTACCGGCAGCTTGAGCATATCTGCCGTCTGGACGTCCGCTACCTCCTTGAACATGGCCATGAGTTCAGGCAGATTGTAGAAACGGGCAAACCGGGTCTTGGCCCGGTATCCTGTCCCCTCCGGGGCCAGCTCAATGGCGGTAACTGTCTCGCCAAACGTCGAGGCCCAAGCGTCGAAGTGCAGCAGCCCATGCTCTTTCAGCGTGTCGTATTGCAGGTATTTCTGCATCGTGTACATCTCTACCATCGTATTGCTGATCGGCGTACCCGTGGCGAAAACTACCCCCCGGTCCCCGGTCAGTTCATCCAAGTACCGGCACTTCATATACAGATCGCTCGATTTCTGCGCCTCGGTCTGGCTGATGCCGCCCACATTCCGCATTTTAGAAAATGCGGCGAGATTTTTGTAGTAGTGCGCCTCGTCCACAAACAGACGGTCAACGCCCAGTTCCTCGAATGTGACCACATCGTCCTTACGGCTCTGGTCGTTCAGCTTTGCCAGCTTCGCTTCAATGCTTTTCCTGCTCTTTTCCATCTGCTTGATCGAAAAACGCTCCCCGTGGTTGCGTTTCAGTTCGTCAATGCCTTTTATCAGTTCCCCTTTCTGCTGCTCCAAAATGGCGGTCTGCCGCTCCATGCTCATCGGGATTTTCTCAAACTGGCTGTGGCCGATGATGATTGCATCATAGTCCCCGGTGGCGATGCGTCCGCAAAATCGCTTGCGGTTTTTTGTCTCAAAATCCTTTTTTGTCGCCACAAGGATATTCGCGGCCGGGTACAGCTGCAAATACTCTGCCGCCCACTGCTCGGTCAAATGGTTGGGCACCACAAAAAGCGATTTCTGGCAAAGCCCCAGCCGCTTGGATTCCTGCGCCGCCGCCGTCATTTCGTAGGTTTTGCCGCCACCCACACAGTGGGCGAGCAGCGTATTGCCGCCGTAGAGAATGTGCGCGATGGCATTGATCTGGTGCTTTCGCAGCGTGATCTCCGGGTTCATGCCGACAAATCGGATGTGGCTGCCGTCATATTCCCGCGGCCGGGTGCTGTTGAAGGTGTCGTTGTACAGCCTGCACAGTCGCTCCCGGCGCTGGGGGTCTTTCCAAATCCAGTCAAGAAACGCCTGCTTGATGAGCGCCTGCTTGCCCTGCGCGATGGCGGTTTCCTTTTTGTTAAGGACGGGGTTGCGGTTCTCATCATAGTCGAAGATGCGCACGTCCCGCAGGTTTAACGCCTCTTCTACGATCTTGTAGCCGTTGATCCGCCCCGTGCCATAGGTGTTGTACGCCCGGATGTTGCCTTTGTCGGCAGATTTTCCCTCCACGTTCCATTCACCGGTGTACTTTGAGTAATGCACACGGATCTTCCAGCGCGTATACTTGGGCGTCCCGAACAATTCATACACAAACTGCTCCACGTCCTCCGGCGGAATCCATGTCGCACCGAGCCGCACCGAAATCTCGCCCACGGTCAGATCGGGCGGTTGCGCCTGCTCCAGCGCCTGCACGTTGGCCGTGTAGTCCTCCGGGTACAGTTCGGCGCTCCGTCTCGCCAGCTTCAGTTTTTCCCGCACATTGCCGGACAGATATTCATCCGCGGGAAGATACTTTTCCTCTGTGCTGTCACCGTATCCATGCAAAGGGTTCAGATAAATCACGCCGGACAAATCCGTGAATATTTCCTGCTCGGTCTTGCCGGTCAGTTCCATCATAAAGGATATATCAACCTTTGCTTTTTCCGCGATTGAAACCGCCAGCGCTTCGGATGCCGTGTCCACATGGGTGATCTCGACCCGCTGGCGGATGGTGCGCTTGGAAAACATATCCGCCTTGCGCACAAAATTCCCATCATCGTCCAGCACCTCCAGCGAGGACAAAAGGAAGTACGCGCTGTCGTCCTCAAACGCAGACTTGTTCGCGCGCGAGGTGATGCGCCCATACCGCTTGACAAAGGCGTCATATCGGGTGTTGAGTTCCCGCTGCTTTGCGCGTATGGCATCGTCCGACCAATCCTCCGTCTGATATTCAATCAGGGTGCGCACGCAATCCCGGAGGCCGACCAGTTCCCGGATGCGGTTTTCCGCCGTGACGGATACCTCCACCGGATTCATGCGGCTGTTCTCGCGGTAGTAGAGTTTGCCGTCTACGATGGTATAGCTGAAATTGCGCACGGATGGGTCGGCGGGGATGCTCCGATCCTCGTCCGCCGCCTCCGGGTCGTTCAGCGTGTATTCCCGGATCTGCCCGCGGATGTTTTCGATGGCGGCATCCAGCAGCGCCTTGAGATCCTTCCCCTCGAACGGCTGGCAGGTGGTTTCGCTGCGGTTGCCGTACATCATTTCATCGAACGCCATCTCTCCCAAAACCATCTCAGGATGGTCGAGGAAATACTGGTTGATGGGCACGCCGGTTTCTGTCTTGCCGAGATGCACCCATTCCGGATCAATGGCCGTCAGACGATCTCTTTTTTGCAGGAAAAGGATGTCGGTGGTGACGCTTGTTCCGGCGTTGGCAAGAAACGCGTTGTTCGGCAACCGAACCGCTCCAAGAAGGTCGGCGCGCTGGGCGATATACCGGCGCACGCTGGGGTTTGCCTTGTCCATAGTGCCCTTGCTGGTGACAAACGCAATGATGCCGCCCGGCCGCACCTTATCCAATGATCTTGCGAAGAAATAGTCATGAATCAGAAAATGGTTTTTGTCGTACCGCTTGTCAGGCAAGGTGTAGTTGCCGAACGGGACGTTGCCGATGGCGAGATCGAAAAAACTGTCCGGCAGCTCGGTCTTTTCAAAGCCCTGCACGGCAATCGAGGCGTTCTGATAGAGCTGGCGGGCAATGCGCCCGGTGATGGGGTCGAGTTCCACGCCATAGAGTTTGCTTTCTGCCATGCTTTCGGGTACAAGGCCGAAGAAGTTGCCAATGCCGCAGGACGGCTCCAGAATGTTGCCGGTGCGAAAGCCGAGATTTTCCACGGCCTTGTAGATGGCCCGGATGACAACGGGGGAAGTATAGTGCGCGTTGAGCGTGGACGCCCGCGCCGCGTTGTACTCCTCCTCTGTCAGGGCAGCGCGAAGCTGGGTGTACTCGTTCGACCACGCGGCGTTCTTTTCATCAAACGCTTGCGGCAGGCCGCCCCAGCCGACATAGCGCGCAAGAATTTCCTGCTCCTGCGGCGTGGCAAGGCGGTTCTCGGCCTCGATCTGCTGCAAGGTCTGGATGGCGGCAAGATTGTTTTTGAACTTCGTCTTTTCGCCGCCCTCGCCCAAATGCTCGTCCGTGATGCGGTAATCGTGCCGCCCGGCGCTTGGGATTTCCGGGTGAAGCAGGAGGGGCGGCAGCTTCTCGCGCGGCCGCGGCATGGGCGGCGCGGACGGCCCCGGTTCTCTGTCCGGTTCCTTATCCTGTTCCCGATCTGAACGCGGCGTCAGGTCAATGACAACGCTGCGCAGCTTGACAGGTTCCAGTTCTGCTTCGGGCATTTTCTTGGTTTTTGCAAGCGCGCGCCGGACAGTTTCGATGTGCTCTGAGCGGAAGATGGGGAAACCGGTGCCGTTCTGAAAGGACATATCCCGCAGAGAAACAGCGTTGGCAGTCTCGTCCACGCTGTCCACAACAAAGCGCCGGCCATCCAGAGTGAGTTCCGTACCGGGCTGAATGGCGGGGGGCAAGGGCTGTGGCAGATTGACCGGCTGCGATCTGCTCGCCTCAAACCCGAACACAGCCTGCCCGGTCTGCTCATACAGCCTGTTTGCGAGTTCAGCCTGCCGGAGCATTTCATCCACGCGGCTGCTTTCGGACGGCGTGGGCGTTTGCTGTTCCGGTTCCTGCGGCCGCTCTGGAGGTTTATCATTGTTTTGCTGCTTGTGATATTGCTCCTCGGCATACGCTGTCATCTCGTCAAAATCCAGATTGGCGAGGTACTGGTTCAGGTCGTCCAGATCATGGCATTGCAGCGTCACCGCGTCTTGCCCGTTTACCTGATAGACCAGCCGGAAATGCACCAAGTCTGCGCTGACCTCTATGGGCAGATCGCTGTCCGAGGTGGTGGTGAAAGCGAGGTCAATATGGGACAGATCGGAATCGTCGGCATCCTGCCCAAATTCCTGCTGACAATACACATTGATGAGCCGTTTTGCCTCTGCAAGTGCTTTGTTTTCCTGCGGCGGCGCGGGTTCCTCCGGTGTCTTGGTGTCTGCCGGTTCGGGAATATCCTCCACGGCATACGCAAGCGAATCATTCTGCGGGTTTTCCGCCAGCATCCGGTCAAACTCGGCGCGCTCCATCTCCTTGTTGATGAGCGGAAAGGTGGGGTCGTACAGCCGCACCGTCTTTTCATCAAACGCGATCAGGGAATACTCCTGTGTGCCGAGGTGGATCGTATCCCCCAAGGATAGGCGGTATTCCTTTTTCGGCGGGGGTGGCGGGTTCGTTTCGTCCGCGGTCGGCTCCAGCGGTGCGGCCAGCGGGCCGGAAAGCTGCACGAGCAGCGCTTCGCACCGCTCCGTCAGATGCGTATTGTCCTTGATGATGGTCTGCATGGCGTCCCGTAGGGTGGGGAGGACAAAGCAGCCCTCGCGTGTCTGGACATAGCATTTCTTTTCGCCTGCTCCAAAACTGTCCGCGCACCTTCTGGCAAACAGGACTTCCGAACACTGTTCTTTTTCGCCAAGCTGGGTCTTGAAGTCCACATAGTCGTCAATGATCGAGCGGATTTCCCTTGCAATCTCCCAGCGCGCTTTCCGCGCTTCTGCCTGCGCCTGATATACCGGGTAATGCTCTTTTTCAGCCCGGTTCAGATACCGGCCGGCGGCGATCAGTTCCCCGATCCGCTTTTCCACCTTGGCCCAAGTCAGAAGGTACTTGCCGTTGGTATCTTTCAGGCTGCGTGAGATGGTAATGCCCTTGCTGTCATGCTCTTCCCAATAGCCGCTGCCGGGAATCGCGCCGGAATGTACGCCAATGCCATATTCATCCCGCAAAAATTTGATGTTTTCCTGCTTGCCCTTATCCTTCTGAAACTGCTCATAGATGCGGTACTTGCCCTCGGATATGCCGCTTCCCCTACATAGGATATAGTCGATGGCCTCCTGCGGCAGAGTAAAGGCCGAGGCGCTTTCCGCTTCGGCCTGCTCCATAAAGGAGATTTGCCCCGCTTCGCTGGGGAGGGAATATTCGTCCGGGTCAAGCCATTGACGGAGCAGAATCATCCCATAGATGGTATCAGCAACACCCGTCCACCGCATGAACACCTCTTTTTCGCGGGACAGATAGGCCCCGCGCCAGAGGGTCAGCACATCGTCCCATGCCCGATACCCGGCCCGCTGGCCGCTGGACAGGATCGTCTCGACATAGGTGTTGTCGAAAAAGCCCTTCAAAAAATCGCCGCGCTTCCTGCTGTCCAAATGGTCAGCAAAAAACGCAGCGATTTCTTTACGGTGATCTTTCAGCGCATCGCTGGTGCGCAGCAGCTCGTTTTTTTCGCGATCCTCGTGATAGTAGTCAATTTCAGAGCGGGCGGTAAAATCGTGGAAGCTAACCTCCAGCCCTGTAGGGCCGACCTTAACCTTGAATTCTTCTGCCCTTTGCCCGGGCTGAGCGGTCAGTTGTAGATCAGTTCCGCCAGCACGATTTCCTCTGCCGCCGCCCGGATGTTGTTCATCCGCCCGACCCATTCCATCTGATCCGACGCTTTCAGCGCCTCCGTCACGCCCTGCTGCACTGCCATCTGCCGCGTCAGGCTTTCCGCCATCTCGCGGGCCTGCCGGTCAATCTCCGCGAGGTGCGCGTCCAGCTTGCCCGAAAGCTGCATCCCGGTGTAAATCCCGCTCCGATGCTCCCGCAGAAAGCTGCGCCGCAGCATCCCGTACTTGCCCAGCGCCGGGGTCTCTGGTGCGGTCAGGTTGGGCAGACGGTAATCGCCCTCGCTGTGATAGGTCAGTTCCATCTTCATCGCTCCTTTCTGGTGTTTGTTTTCTGTTTTCAGCATAGGGCGTTTTTTCCTGTTTGGCAACACTGTCGCGCTCGCGGATTTCCTGCCGCTGTTGGTCAGTGCCTCTCAGAAACCCCCTGTCCCGAAGCTGCTGCGCGGCAATGGGCGCTTTCTCGTCCTCCTCAAAGAAAAGCCAGCCATATTCTTTCCCGGCTCTGGCAATGAGTTCGGAGGAAAATAAGCCATCCGCGTCCGATTCCCGCAGCATGATCCCCCCGTGTCGCGCCGTGCTGATTTCGAACACGCCGTCCGCGATCTCCCTGCAGATCTGTACCTTGCCCCACGGGGAATGGCTGCCCGGTTCGATTCCCCACGGCGGGCGCTCATCCTCCTCATAAGACCAAGCTTCCGCCTCGGCTTCTTTTTGCGGCGCTGCGGACAGCGCAGGATACGTTTCGTCCAGCACCTCCCGATGGATGCGGTTATGGAAGGACGCCATGTCGTAGTATAGCTTCATAAGTTGTGTATCGCGGCTGTTCAGCACCGCCCGCCGGATGGCGGCAGCGCCTTCGAGCAGGGCGGTTTCCCGGTCTGAGTTCCGGCAGGCGTTGCGGTATGCTTCGTCCGTCAAAACCGCTCCGAGTATCACCAGCTTGCAGCGGTCATACATCTCGCGGATGCTGGGGCGCTGAGACAGTGCCTCCGCCGCTGTGCTGCGTTCCGGATTCTGTGTTTGCTCAATTTCATTACGCCCGGTGTCCGGCTCTTCGGCGTCCCTGTCGCGCCCGCGGATTTCCTGCCGCCGCCGGTCAATGACGGTCGCGGCGATCTCCCGCAGCACCATCTCGGAAATATCACTGACGGCAGTTCCCAAAATGGAGACAGTTTCCGGTGTATCAAAATCAAAAACGCGGGCAAAGTCCCTGTCTGAAAAGACTTTCCCCGCAGCGGGTCAGCAGCATATACGCGACACTGTTTTCCAAAAGGCTCTTGAACCAGACCTCGGTGTTGTCCGCGTCCAGCTCCTCCAGCAGACTGCCGCCTTTCACCTCACACAACGCCGTCAGATAGTCGGCGGCGTTGTCCTCCGTGACCGTCTTTGCCGTCTCCAGCAGGCTGGCCGTCAGGCCGCCCCCGCCCTGTGGGATGCCGTACCGGTTTTCGAGGCTTTCGATCACCGCGCCCTCATCCCGCGGCTGCATCCTCCAGACCGGCACCGTGCGTCCCGCGCGGCTGTTGGTATCACTCATATCAAACACATACCGCAGCTTGTACGGCGCATCGGTATCTTTTAGCAGCGCGATTCCGGTCGTTCCTTTGTTCACCCAGCGCCCGTACCGGTTCCAGAAGCTGATCTCCGCACAGGCCGTGGCCTCCGGCTTTTGCGCGAATATCAAAAGCTGGTCCCGAAAGCCGTATTTGAAATTGTTGGCGGCAGTGGTCAGGAAAGCCATATACGTCTCGCCGCTGCGCGTAATGTCCCGCGCGGTCTGCGCCGCCAGTTCTATGATAGATTCCTGCTTTGTCGGCAAAGGCTTTCCCTCCTATCGTTCAAGGCTGCTTTGCTGCTCCCGCCGCCTGATCTCACTGTCCGCACGCTGGACGATTGTTTCCAGAATATCCTCCATATAGCGGGCATCCTTCTTGTTGTAATCTTTGAAAATCTCGGCCAGAGGGTCTTTCAGCGCCATGAGCGCCTTGGCCTGTTTCGCCGGGAGGGGATTCGCATCCAATTCCGTCAGAATATCCTCACGCATGGTGTATTCATAGGTATGGTTCAAAATTTCCTCCGGCGTCTGGCTCAGAAGCCACGCGCGGTAATGTTCCTGCGCAGCAAACATCTTTTTGTACAGCGCCGTGTTCAGCTGCTCTGCGCGGGTCTGGCGCACGGCCTTTGCCGCATCTTTTTCCAGCATATCCATTCTGCCCTTCCTTACCGTTCCATGTCGCTGCGCCGCAGGCGGCTTTGGTGTAAATCCTTGGCCCATTCCGGGCGCATGTACTGCCGCCGAATCATCAGCGCATCCGACTTTTGGCTTTCCTTTTGGCTTTCACAGTAGGCCATCGCGTTGTTCACGTCCAAAAAATATTTTCTCGATTTGGCGCGGTCATCTGCCGCGTCATAGACCATCCAGCCCTGTACCATCGTTCTATCCTTTCCCATTCACCGCTCCTGTCCGTCGCGCCGCTTCGGCTTGGGCTGCAACCGCGAGGGGCTTTCGCCGTTTTCGGGGCGGATGAAGTCGATCCTGCCCGCCGCGTAAATCGCGTTGTCGTTGAGCTGCCGCTGCCATGCCTTCTCAGAGGGCGCCCAGTGAAAGCCGTTCTGTTTGAGCACCGTCCTCTTTTCCGCATCCGGTTTCTCATCGAACAGCAGCTGCAAGCGGTTGTTTTCCATATTCGCAACGGCCTTTCCTCCCGCAAATGTCCAGCCCACATAACCCGTTTCGCGGCTTTGCTCCAGCGATTCGAGCCTTTGTTTGAGCCGCCGAATCTCTGCGCTGTTGTTCGTGAGAGCATACGACGGAAACGGTCCCTTGTCCCACGAATAACCGTTCCTCGCCTTTGCATCTAACTTGTCCGCCTGCTCCGGTGAAAGATCGGGAAAGCCCCGCATGGTGCCGAATTTGCGGTAATAGGCGTTCACGGATTTCATATATTCCTGCTGCTTTTTGCATTCCTCTAACTTTGCCGTCAGCTTTTCGATGGCCTGCGGGTCGTCGCTGCTGATTGCTCTGGTTACGCTCATTTTTCTTTCCTTTCTGCTGTTTCCAGCCTGTTTTCTAAATGCGGAGAATTACCGCTCCAGCCCCTGCTCCTGTACCGTGGGGATGATGCCGTACACATCGTCCACAAAGTACCGTCCTGCAAACGGGTTAAAAATTGCATGGCAGCGCACGCCCCGGTATTCGGCCAGATAGTCGTTGTCGCCCAGACGCCGGATAATGGTCGCCTCGCCCAAGTGGTTTTTTCCGTCCTGTTTCAGCGAATGGATATAGCACTCGCATTTCTGCATCATTATCCCCTCCTTAACGCTCCTGTTCCTGTCGTTCTCGGCGCTGCTTTTGCCCAGCCTGTCGCTGCCCGATCTCCGCGGCACGCCTCTCTGCCCAATCCGGCAGGCACTCCGGTTTGACCTCGCCCAGCACATCATACCGCCGCCAGCGCACACTCTCGCCGGTGTACAGATTCACGCAAAAACAGGTGGTGCCGTAACTGTTTGCCGCCGCGCCGGAGCCGCCGTCCACAAGCACAAGCTGGTGATCTGCGCTCCGGTATTCGGGCCGCAGGGCAGACGGCTTGATGGCGACCACCTTGCCGTCGATGTCCTGCCCATAGTCGTGGGGAAGGCACATTTCTGTGGTGACGGTCGTGCGTGGCACGGTCACCTTGGCCCATTCCTCGCGCACCTTCTGGCACTGCTGGCGCACATACTCTGCAAACTGTTCGGCCACTTCCACAAAATTGTCGCTGGAAAAGCACTCCTCGTATCGCTCGCGGTACTGAATGATTTCAAAAATCTTCTGGTACAGAGCGCAGAAATACGGCTGGTCGCTCGCGGGATCGACGCCAAACACCACCTCCCGATCTCCGATGCGCAGGGCCTGCGTAATCTCGTAATTTCCTGCCATCCGCTTTTCCGATTCAGCCATCCGTACCGCCCTCCTGATTGCAATATTCCAGCAGCTTCTTTACGGCGAGAAGGCCCGCGGGATCATCCACCACCATCTGCTGCAAATACAGCACCGCGCGGATTTCCGGCACCGTGATCCGAGGCAGTTCCGCCAGCATCAGCGGCGGCACAAACAGCATCAGCGCCGGGGGCAGCTCCGCCTCGCGGAACACCCGCACAAGGCGCTCCATAAAGCGTTCACGTTTCGCTTTTTCTTCCATTGGTCAAAAACTCCTTTCATCGTTCCTCATGTCCGGCCAAGCGGCGCGCCGGCCTGCTTTTTTGCGTTTCCTTCTTTTTCAGCCAGTCCAGCATGGGAATAAGCTGCGGCACCTCTTTGAAACCGATGCTGTCCACATAGAACGCCTGTGCGCCCTGCCTGCCGCGCACTACGACCACATCGCTGACAGACAGCGAGCGCATGGTCTGCGCGTCAGGGCGGTCGTCCCGGTTGTGGCGGTCATAGATGCCGTCCAACGTCATGCCCGACTCCAGCGGCGCAGTGTAAACACGCACATAGTCCTTGGCCGAAAGCTGGTTTTTTGCCCGCTCATAGGACAGGAACAGATAGTCCGCGCTGTCCTCGGTGGCCGGAATCTGGTAAATCTCATAGGTGCTGTCCCTGTCCTGCACGGGCGGCGCGGGTTCTTCCCGCACGCTGATGGCGGGGCAGTCGATGCTCTCCATCCATTCATCCGATTGCAGCAGACGTTTGCCGTTTTCACCCCAGTACAGCACCACGCAGATCGGCTCACCGCAATCGTTGGATTCCATCACATCGCGCAGGAAGGCTTTTTCATCAAAATAGTCCTTTACGTCTCCGATGCCGCCCGCATACAGGTATTCAATGCTTGCGATAGGCCATTTCCATCGGATTTCATTCATTGGTCATTTCTCCTTTTCTCATTATCGCTCCAGCAGCCAGCCTTTGCGCCCCAGCCGCTCGTCGGCGGGTTTCACGCGCGGATGCTGCGGCACGGCCATCCATGCGTCGCCCGTGTCCACAAGCTGCTCCGGGTAGAGATAGCGCCGCGAATACCGCTCGGCCTGCTTGCGGGTCAATTCCCTCAACCTTTGTCCGTCCCAACCGCAGACAAAGGCGCGGCCCTTGAGGGCAAGCTGTTCGTTGATCGAGCGGTTGAGCGGCAAGTCGTCCTGCACCTCGCTGCAAACAAGCGCGATCACCTCATTGCCGAAGGGCAGCAGCATCTGGCGGTTGCCCTTGATGATTTTCTCCGCTGCCTCCGCTTCATCCCGAAAGGATGCGGTATACGGGGAATAGCCCGGCTCCAATACAAGCACACGCATTCTGCCGCCCCCTTTACCGTTCCTGTCCAAGCTGGCGCTTTTTCAGATAAGCGTCCAGCACGCGGAAGATCTGCGCGATCATCTGCTCGGAGTTTTTCGCGGCGGGGAAGTAGCGGTGCAGCTTTGCCAATGGAATGCTGACCTGCTGCTCGCGCGGGGATACGCTCGGCGCGCGGGCGGTCATGATGTGGGACAGCCTTTCCTCATCCAGCGATTTTTCTTTGCTGGCGGCCTTGAGCTGCTGCGCCTGTGACAAGGACGGCGTGCATTCTTCGCTCTGGATGTACTCGAAAAATTGCTGCTGTTCCTCCGGGGCGAGATACGAGAGTTCCACTGCGGGATTGAATTTCAGCCGGTTTTCCTCAACAAGTTCCTGCAAGGGCGGGATGAGTTCATTCAGGCGGATGAAACGTTGGATTTGTCGGCCGCTTTCACCTGCTTTTTCTCCAATAATGTCCGCCGTCTCTAACTTCCCGACAACTTGTCGGGAAGTTAAATCGTTTCGTTTTCCTTGCCGCTTCATCGCCTCCAGCTTCATTTTGTACGCCTTTGCCTTTTCAATGGCGCTCACATTCTCCCGCTGGCAGTTCGTGTCCACCATACGAATCACGGCGGTGTCGTCGTCCATCTCCCGCACCAGCACCGGCAGCGTTTCAATGCCCGCCAGCTCACACGCCCGCTTGCGCCGGTGCCCCGCCACGATCTCATACCCGCCCTCTGGCCGGGGCCGCGCGATCAGCGGCGTCAGAACGCCGTACTCCTTGACGCTCTCCACCATCCGCTTCATCTCCTCATCGTCCCGCACCTGAAACGGATGATTCGGGAACGGGAAAAGCTGGTCAAGCGGCAGCTCCTGCACCTTTTCCAGCGCCGCGTCCCGCCGCTCCTCCTCGGTCGAAAACAGGCTATCGAGCGAGGGCAGGCTGATATTGCTTCCGTACACTCTGGATGCGCTCATGCCCTGCCACCTCCTTTGCCAGTGCTACATAGGCCAGCGACGCTTTGCCGGACGGGTCATAGTCCAGCGCGCTGCGCCCCACGCCCGTACTCTCGGCAGCGCGGGTGCAGATCGGGATTTCGCTCTTGTAGATATGCAGTTGGTGCCCGTATGTCCGCCGCAGCGCCGCGCTCACATCCTTGGAAAGATTCGTGCGGCTGTCCACCATCGTCAGCACAATGCCGTCAATTTCCAGCTTCGGGTTGATGCGCTTTTTCACCATCTGGATGCTTTTCACCAGCGCGATCAGCCCTTTCATTGGGAAATGCTGCGCCTGCACCGGGATCAGCACCCTGTCGGCTGCCGCCAGCGCGCCGACCGTCAGCAGGCCCAGCGACGGCATACAGTCGATCAGGCAGTAGTCGTACCGGTTCTGAAAAGGGGCCAGCGTATCCCGCAGGATGATCTCATGGCACATGGTGTTGACCAGCTTCACGTCCATGTCGGCCAGCTCAATATCCGAGGGGATGTAATCGACGCCCTCTTTGCTGTGCCGGACGCCGGACAGTCCCGCGTTTTCTTTGCCCGCGATCTCGGCGTCCATGAGGGTAGAGAGCGAGACGGGCAGGCTGTCCAAATCCTCACAGCCGAGATAGGCCGTCAAATCCCCCTGCGGGTCGGCGTCCACCAGCAGCACGCGCTTGCCCTGCTGCGCCAGCGCCACGCCGAGGTTGACGGCGGTCGTTGTCTTGCCCACGCCTCCTTTCTGGTTGGCGATTGCGATTGTTTTCACGAAATTTGCTCCTCCTTTACCGATCCGCGCCGCGCTCAGGCAGCGAGCGCAGCCGCGTTTGCAGATATTCGTTGTAGTCCTTGCCCTTGGGCGGAGGAAGGTCTTTTACCGCAAAGCCCTGTTTCTCATAGATTCCAGTGAGCTTTTGGGCAAAGACCCGCCCCGGCTCGTCCGCGTCAAGGCAAAGCTGGAGCGTTTTCACCTGCGGATGGCCGACCAGAAACTGCTCCAGCGCGTGGTAGTTCAGCCCGCCCAGCGAGAGGTAATGCACCGTGCGCCAATCCCGGCCCGCCAGCAACCGCAGCGATGCGCCAGAGAGCGCGTCAATCGGGGCCTCGTACACCTCCACCCGTACGGCATCCGGGTCGCGGGCCGGGATGCAAAAGCCAAACCGCTTCTGGCTGCCCGCCACATCCCCGCGAAAATCCCCGCCGCAGCCGCGCACACAGGCGTATTGCGGGTTGCCCGCTCCGTCCTTTCCGAGAAACACGCAGTTCTTGTAGCCTTTTCGGTCGGTCTGATAGAGCGTTCCCTGTTCGATACAGTGATTCAATACCGGATCACGGATGCCGCGCCCGCGCAGATACCGCAGCACTGCAACATTGTCCGCATCCCGCAGCGGCGCTGAAAAGGAAATGGGCGGCGGTTGATC
>CANCXY010000058.1 GCA_947381875.1 uncultured Clostridia bacterium
CTACACGTCTCGCAACACTCTTTCCCTACACGACGCTCTTCCGATCTAGGTTTTCCCAAAATCCCCCTTGACAAAACAATATATTTGTGATATCATCATGATATCAAATCAAGTGGGGAGGCTTCACCATGAAGGAAAAAGTATTGACAACACACAAAAATGGGATGGCGGTGCTGCTGGGGGTGCTGGCGCTGTATGCGCTGGCTGTCGCGGCGCTGATCGGGGGCATTCAGGCAACGAGCGTTCAGCTTGGCACCATACTCATCAAACTTGCCGTTGCGGTGCTTCTGTTGGGCTGGATCCCCCTGTGCGGCCTGAAGGTACTCAAGCCGCAGGAGGCGCTGGTACTCACGCTGTTCGGCAACTACATCGGTACCCTGCGCGGCGCGGGCTTTTACGCGGTGAACCCGTTCTGTACCGCCGTCAATCCTGCCGCCGGGACGAAGCTGGCGCAGAGCGGTGACGTGCGCACACGGACTGTTTCGGTAACGGCAGAGGGGCAGGCCGTGACAGTGGGGATGGATAAAAAAATCTCGCTCAAGAATATGACGCTCAACAACGGCCGCCAGAAGATCAACGACTGCCTGGGCAACCCGGTGGAGATTGGCATCGCGGTAATCTGGAAAGTGACGGACACAGCAAAAGCCGTATTCAACGTGGACAATTACAAGGAATACTTATCCCTGCAATGCGACAGCGCGCTGCGCGACATCGTGCGCATTTACCCGTATGACGTGGCCCAGGGGGTCGACACGACGGGCGACGGCCAGGCCGACGAGGGCAGCCTGCGCGGGTCGAGCGAGACGGTGGCCCAGCGTATCCGGGACGAGATACAGAGCAAGGTGGCGGAAGCGGGCCTGGAAATTGTAGAGGCGCGCATCACCTATCTGGCTTACGCGCCAGAGATTGCGTCTGTGATGCTCCAGCGCCAGCAGGCCAGCGCCATCATAGACGCGCGCAAGATGATTGTGGACGGCGCGGTCGGCATGGTGGAAATGGCCCTGGCCCGTTTGAGTGAGAACAAGGTGGTTGACCTGGACAGCGAGCGCAAGGCGGCGATGGTCTCGAACCTGCTGGTCGTCCTGTGCGGCAACCGTGACGCGCAGCCGGTCGTCAATTCCGGCAGCCTGTATTGATGCCTATGGCGGAAAAAAAGCAGATCCCCCTGCGCATATCGGAACAGCTCTACGCCGCCATTGCCGCGTGGGCCGAAGACGATTTCCGGTCCGTCAACGGCCAGATCGAATACCTCCTGACCGAGTGCGTCCGCCAGCGCAAAAAAACCGGCGCGCCCACCCCGCGTGAGTTCGACGTGCCGCCCAAGCTGGACATCTGATGGCGGGCTGCCGCCCGCACCTGCCGGGCGCTGCCCGGACCTGCCAGAGGCTCTGCCTCTGGACTCCGCCAAAGGGGCGCAGCCCCTTTGGAAACCCATCCTGTTCCAAAACAGAAACAGGATAGTGAAAACACTTGAGAACAGGCAAAATTTTCTGTATTTCCCCGCCCGGAGGGCGGGGAAATATCAAAAATTTATTTATTTTCAAGTGGTTTTACTATACAAGCCCCCTTCCGCACGGCACAAGCTGTGAGAAAGGGGGCGTTGTTTTTATATACGTTTATAAAATTGGTGATGTTCCCCATCATATTGAAACTTTTTGAAACCATAGTTTGTATAGACCTTATGGATTTTTTTCTCATCCCCGCATTCCACGAGGGCTCAGCGGCAGGGGATCAAGCTGCTTGAAGCACGCGCATGACCTCAAAAGCATAGTCCAATATCTCAGCGGCGGTTATATCTGCCGATAATACGTTTCCATCCGCCAATTCCTCTATGTATTTTCCTAAATGACCTATCAGGACGAAATGGACCGAACCCTCTTTTCGCAGGCCGTCAGCATCTTTCACCCTCGTTTTTGGCGCATGCTCTGGAATAAGTGCTTTATGGGACAGGGTAAAATATGCTTCTATTTTTACATCTCCCGCAACGAAAGCATCTCTATCCAGAATAAGATAGATCGAACACCAGCCGCGCTCCAGATATTGCAGCGCTTTATGCCGCAAAAATGTCTCTATGTCCATATCCTTACAGCAGCGAAAAGATTTGAGGGCATCAAACAGAGCGTCCGCATTCCCGCTGTCCAATGCCCTCGCGTTTAATTCCTGGAGCGAAATGCAAACGTGGATAACAGCTCTCTCCCTTTTTCCAGAGAAGGAGATTTTACCGCTTCTTTTCGCTCCGGTACGCTCTCAAGCTCTTTTTTCAAGCGCTCAAAGGCGGCCTGATCTTTTACATAGAAGTCTTTTGTAATAGATGAAGTAGCCATAAAAGCACCCCCCTCAACAAGATATGCGCCATACCAAACAGGCAGGATACAAAGACAAAAGCCATCTTACATTCTCATTATATCCCCTTGCAGGGGAGAAGTCAACTGGAAAAGCGCCGCGTAAAATTGCAAAATTGCTCTCCTTGTTTTTCAGCGCCCCCCCCTTGTATCTTCCGGGGAAATCCTGTACAATAGAGCCAGAACATATCAACCGGGGGGGATACTATGAATATCTACGCAGACCTGTTCCTCACATTCGCGCGCATTGGCGTGTGTACATTCGGCGGCGGCTACGCCATGCTGCCGATCCTTCAGCGCGAACTGGTGGAAAACCGCGGCTGGGCGCGGGAAGAAGATTTGGCCGATTACTACGCCGTCGGCCAGTGTACGCCGGGCATTATCGCAGTGAATACAGCCACCTTTGTGGGGCGCGCCAAAGCGGGCAGTGCCGGGGGCGTCGCGGCCACATTAGGGGTCGTGTTCCCTTCTGTTGTGATTATTGTGCTGATCGCGGCGTTCCTGCGCAACTTCATGCACCTTTCGTGGGTCATCCACGCGTTCAACGGCGTGCGCGCCGGGGTGGTGGCGCTCATCACCACAAGCGTGATCAAGCTGCTGAAAAAATCCGTCGTTGACTGGCCGACACGCATCATCTACGCCGTTGTGCTGGCGCTGGCGGCGGCGGGCGCGTTCCTGCCCATCGATGAGGGCAGTGTTTTGAACGTCGTGCTTTCGCCGGTATTCCTGGTGTTGGCCGCGGGCGTCGCGGGGCTGGGCGTGCGCGCCGCGAAAGGGGGGCTGAAAGGATGATTCTGCTGCGTCTTTTCTTTGAGTTCTGCCGCGTGGGGCTGTTCTCCGTGGGCGGCGGGCTTGCCACCATCCCCTTCCTGACGGACCTCGGCGAGCGCACCGGCTGGTTCACCGCCGGGCAGCTTGCCGATATGGTCGCAATCTCCGAATCGACGCCCGGCCCGATGGGCGTGAATATGGCGACCTACGTCGGCTATACGACGGCGGGCATCCTGGGCGGGGTGGTCGCCACGCTGGGGCTGATTTTCCCCTCGTTGGTAGTCATCCTCATCATTGCGGGCTTTTTGCAGAAATTCCGGCAGTCCAAAGCGGTGGACGCCGTGTTCTATGGCCTGCGGGCGGCGTCGGTGGCGCTCATCACCGCTGCACTGTTACAGGTGGCGAAGATCGCGCTGCTGTTCCGCGAAGTGCCCGCCGCCGACGGCGCTGTGCAGGTACAGCTTTTCCATATCCCGGCCATCCTGCTAACTGTGGCCGTGTTCGTGCTGATGAAATATACGCCGCTGAAAAAGCTGCACCCCATCTGCTTTATCGCCATTTCGGCGGTAGCGGGTATCGTGTTCCAGATGTAAACAGGCAGGGCCGCCCCCTACGGGGCGGCCCTGATTTCATTAAATCCGCGGTGTGGACACTCCCTTTGGAAATGGGAAAAGGCAGTGGGATATTTCCCGAACCCGAATATAAGAGGATTATGTATGCGGCAGGGCCGCCCCGTGGGGGCGGCCCTGCTTTCATTTTCTATCCGTCCAGCCGAACAGGTCTACCTTTTTCAGGTCGTCCGGCAATGGGCTTTCGTTATCAAGGGACTGGAAGATATAGCTTCCCCCGTAAAGTTCGCGTTCTTCCACTGTTTTTGTGAAGCCCAGGTCGTGTTCTGTTATCAGGAGCTTGCGGGGGGTGATGCAATATCTGGCGGGTTGTACAATATCTACGATGGAAAGCGCATAGCGGTACCCTATATAGAAGGCGTGGCGCGCGAGGGCGCAAAGGCGTTCCTGAATATCGAACTCAATCTCCTTGATTTGCTCCGCAAGCGTTTTGGAAAGGTCCTTTCTGGCGGCTTTGAACAGGTCGGTTATTTGTTCGCGGCGCTTGTAATATTTTTTATAGCGCTGCATGTTCGGCATCCTCATAATCTGATTGCGTACCCGCTTTTGAAATACCCGTTCCGCGTTTGCCGGTGTAAAGGTCTGCTCAAAACCTGCAAACATGCCGCGTGTATAGGCAAAACGGATTGCCCATTTTTCATTTTCGACGCTCAGGCATTTGGCTGCGGCTACACAGTCGGCCTGTTGTTCGTTCAGGATATTCGGCAGCAATTTCTCGGCAAGTTCATACCCCATCTCGACACACAGCAACTGAGTATTCTGTTTCACATCTGCGTGATAGGATTTGTAAACGAGGTCGGGCAGCACCTCATTAAAAAGTTTTTTGTGGATTTCATATACGATTGCATTGGTATGGAGAGGCATGGCGGCAGGCTCCTTTCAACTGTAAAAAATTCCAGTTCATTTTCGGTTGGACACATGAGCGATTTTATCGCGATGCCGAGGAAAATTGGACAATCTGTCGCCTGTAAAGTCATGATACTTGCTTTTCATCCTGTATTCACACCCCTATATTATAGATTTTCAATATGGGGATTATATCCCCTTAATATATAAGATTATAACCCCCATACTGTTCTATGTCAACAGGGAGGTGGGGGATGTGATAATCTATGATAAGCTGTGGGATGTCATGAAGGAAAAAGGTGTTTCCACATACTACTTGCGGGAAAAATGCGGCATCGACAGCAAAACCGTGCGGCGTTTGCGAGCAAACGACAACATGGAAACCAAGACGCTCAATAAGCTATGTGTAGCATTGGATTGTAGGTTAGAGGAGATTGCAGAATACATTCCTGATGAATCATGAAAATGGGGGATGCCGGATTGGGTTCCCCATGTGCGGGAAAGGACTGCCGTGTGGTAAAAACATGGCAGCCCTTTGTCCAGTCTGGAATTGTCCCGCAACATGAGCGGAACACTTGCGGAACGCCGCAAAATGGAGTATAATAGAGGCAGGAAAGAAGGTGAGCGCCATGCCCAAAATGAAACACACCGCCAAAGACAGTGTTTTCAGTTACATTTTCCGTGAGCCGGAGAACCTGCGTCAGCTATACCTTGCGCTGCACCCGGAGGATACAGATATCACGGAGGAGGAGTGCCATCCTATCACGCTGGAAAACATCCTCACCAGCGGCATGGTGAACGACCTGGGTCTCCTTGTGCGGAACACGCTGATTATATTGATGGAGGCGCAGTCGACGTACTCCGTCAACATCACCTTGCGGCTTTTGATGTATCTTGCAAAGACATACAAGGAGTATGTACAGGAGCATGAATACAACCTGTACAATACAAAGCCTATCCCCATCCCGCGCCCGGAGCTGTATATGGTGTATGTGGGTGAGCCGCGCGAGCTGCCGGAAGTGCTGCATCTGTCTGACCTGTACGGCGGCGGGGAAGGCGACGTGGAAGTAAAAATCCATGTTCTGAAAGATACCGGGAAGAAAACCATTATCGACCAGTATATCCGCTTTTGTGAGATCTGTGATGAACAGCGTAAAATATATGGTTACACAGAAAAGGCGGTAAAGGAGATTCTGCGCATCTGTCGAGAAGAAGGTATATTGATGCCGTTTTTGCTGGCGAGGGAAAAGGAGGTAGAGGATATTATGGTGACACTGTTTGACGAGGAGTATATCGCCAAAACATACAGGCGGGATTTGCTTTCCCAGGGAGAACAGAATGGTGTGTTGAAGTCCCTGCGCTGCCTGCTGCCCGCTACAGGTATGCCGTTAGAACAGGCGCTAACCCTGTTGAACATTCCCGAACCCGACCGCCCGGCCTATCGGGAAATCCTGCGGGAGCAGTGACACCCGCGCTGGAATATTCTCTCCTATGCAAAAGAGGGCCGCCGCACATGTGAAATCATGTGCGGCGGCCCTGAATTTTATACGATCTCTAAAGACCGATAGGATTTATATTTTCCAGGGTTTTTCGCCATCTCCTCCGCCTCCCGCGTGCGGGGGGCGTCGATGTTCTGTTCAGTGTTCCCGGTTCCAGGCCGAGGGCATCCAGGGGTATTTCTTCTCGTTGTCCAGGCCGTACTGCTCCAGCGCGCGCATCTGCGCTGTCACATGGGGCATGTCCATGTTTTTTACGATGGCGGCGATCAGCTCCGCGCCGGTTTGGGCGAGGCGTTCCCGCGTTTCGGCGTCGGGGATGTCGGGGGTAGGCATGTGGTCTGTGTTTTCGCCGAAACAGTAGCCAATGGCGGCGCTCTGATAGCCCAGCGCGAACAGGTCATTGAAAGGCGCGCAGGACTGCTGCTTCTGGCCGCTGTAGCCCGTGACAAACGGGATATCTTCCAGGCGGCCCATGACCTGGTACGCGCCCACGGTGATGGCGTGGAAATCGCTGAAATCCTTGAACAGCTTCTGGTTTTTGCCCACCTGCATCATGCAGTCCATGTAGAGGATGGGCACGCCTGTCTCATCGTAGAAATCGCGGATCATGGGGCAGATCGTCATATGGGCGGGGCCGTGGAAGCTGAGATAGACCTGGCGCTTAAAGCCAAGCCGCAGCAGGCTCCGGGCGAGCGCGCCCAGGTAGTCGATGCCTTGGCGGATGGACACCTGCACGGTGCCGCGTCCCGAAGCGGTGGCCCCGGCGTAGAAATAGGGCAGCCCCGTGAGGACCAGGCCATCGCAGGCTTCCGCCATTTTGAGGGCGAACGCTTCCGAAATGACCGTCTCACAGTCCAGGGGGAAGCCGCCGTGCATCTCCGTAACGCCCACCGGCACAATGATAATATCATTCTCTTTCAGATACTCCTGTACCTCGCTGTTGAGGCATTTTCCCAGGATACGGGTGCGCATTTCCATATCATTCCACTCCTTTTATCATTTGTTGTTTCCCCGCCCTTTGGGCGGGGAAACGACGTCGATTTTCAGCGGGAAAAACGTTTGTTTCTTTTTGAGCGCTTTTCCTCTATAAGGGACATCCCCATTCTGGAACAAGATGGGTTTCCAAAGGGGCTGCGCCCCTTTGGCGGAGTCCAGAGGCAGCGCCTCTGGCAGGATTCCAAAGGGCGGCGCCCTTTGGCAGGTCCGGGCAGCGCCCGGAGCGGAGGGTTATTTCTGCGCGGGATTCTCTTTGCCGGCCTTATAGGCGGCTACCTGCTCCCGGATGGCGGGGGTGATGTTCCATACGAACTTGAACGCGACCCATGAGCCGAGGATAAAGATGCCCGGCACCAGGACGCACAGGAACTTGATGCCCGAAAGGGTCCCGGCGCTCTGCGCGACGCCGGCGTCGGCGAGGGCGGTGTCGTAGCCGATCCAGCCCAGCGCCAGCACGGCGGCGGAGTTGCCGATCGTCTGGCCGATGCGGCGGGTCAGGTTGAAAGTACCGTAGATGGAACCCTCGGTGCGCTTGCCCGTGAGGTACTCGTTATAGTCGATCACCTCGCCGACCATGCCCCACTGCATGTAGATTGAAACGCTCGCGACGCCCATCGCCACAGAGGACCAGATGATATGCACCCACACATTCACATTCGTGAGCATGTGCGCCGCGAACAGCCCGGCGTAGAGGGCCGCGCCCGCCAACAGGCAGGTGCGCACCACATTCATCAGGCCGAACTTTTTCGAGAGCTTCGGCATAATGACAAGCGTGACAAGCCCCAACGGCATGGCGACGACAGAGGCCATTGCCATCAGGCCGATATTGCCCAACACGTCGGAATACATGTATGTGCCCAGTGTGGAGCCGACATACTGCATGGTGCAGATGCAGATGCCGTGGATGCACAGCGCCACAAAGGCCCGGTTCTTTCGGAACACGCCGAGGATATCGGTGAACTTAATGTTGTCGGCCTCGCTGGCGGGGGCGTCGGAAATGTTGCGCTCCTCCGTCCAGTAATAGTGCAGAAAGCAGAACCCAAAACCCATGGCGGCGCAGATGACCGCGCCAATGGCGTAACCAACCGAGTTGGTATCGCCGTATTTTTGCAGCAGGACGGGGAACAGCACCGTGGGCAGGATATTCCCGATCATGGAGCCAAAGCCGCGGGCGGAGGACAGGGAGGCGCGCTCCTCGTCGGTATCGGCCATCGCGGAGAGCAAGGAACCCATCGGGATATTGAACATGGTGTAGCAGCCTTCATACAGAATTTTGCAGAAGAACAGCACGACCAGCATCGCGGTGCCGTGGAAGAAGGTGGGCACCGTCCAGAACGCGATGGCGGTGACGGCCAGCAGCGGCGTTGCGCGCAGCAGCCAGGGGCGGAACTTGCCTTTCGGGTTGTGGTGTTTGGAGAATACCTTATCCATCAAAGCGCCCATCAGGGGGTCGTTGACGGCATCCCACACGTTCCAGACCAACAGCAGGATGGAGAGGATGGTGGTGTCGACTTTCAGCACGTTGACATAGTATCGGGTGACGTAAGCGCCCATGAGGGCGAAGGTCATACAGCCGCCTAAATCGCCCATAGCGTAGCCGATCTTGTGTTTCCAGGTCAGGCTGCTTTTGGCGGCGAGGGTGTTTGCTTTTGCCATTTTCATTTCCTCCGTTCTTTGGGATGCAGGGAAATCCATTTTGTCTGTTTCTTCCCGTCTCCGGCGAGGAGAAACAACAGGATCGTACCTTTTCCTGCCGCGCAAAAGTGCGAAAAGTGATTTCCGTGCGTGGATGGGCGGCCTGTCTGCCTATTGTATTTTTATATTTTAACAAATTGTGAATGCAAATGAAATTGCAAATGTTGGAGGGCATATTGCAAATCTTGTAAATCTATATTGCGATATTTCTAAATTTAACAAAGAATGGAGAACAATTTTGTGCATATAAACAAAAATTCTCTGTCTGTAAAACAATACCGGCCCTGCGCTCCCCGCCAAAGGCAGGGGCACAAGGCCGGTAGAATTTTTCCGTCAGGCACACGGAATAGCATTGCGGTGCATAAGCGTATCGTATCTTCTTTAATTCCCGCCGCCGAATTTTTCGCGCAGGCTCTTAAAGAACCCCTTGCGCTGTTCGTAATTGTCGTCTTTCAGCGATTCCTCAAACTTTTTCAGCGCTTCCCGCTGCACCTTTGTCAGCTTCTTGGGTATTTCCACCACCACTGTCACCAACTGGTCGCCGTGGCCGCGGCCATTGACATACTGGATGCCCTTGCCGCGCATGCGGAACGGTGTGCCGCTCTGCGTGCCCTCCGGGATAGTGAGCTGCACTTTCCCGTCGATGGTCGGCACCTCCACTTCCGCGCCCAGTACGGCCTGGCTGTAGGTGATGGGCACCGTGACATGTACGTCGAAGCCGTCGCGCTCGAACATCGCGTCAGGCCGCACGGTCAGGATGACAATGAGGTCGCCCGCAGGCCCGCCGTTGCGCCCCGCGTCGCCCAGGCCGGTCAGGCGCATCATCTGGTCGTCGTCCACGCCCGCGGGGATTGTGACCTCCACGCGCTTGGTGTTCGTCGTCTTGCCCGTACCGTGGCATTTGGAGCAGGGCGAGGAGATAATCTTGCCGCGCCCGCCGCAGCGCCCGCACGGCTGGGAACTCTGCATCACGCCGAACGGCGTGCGCTTCTGCACGGTTACGTAGCCGCTGCCGTGGCAGTCGGGGCAGGTTTCGGGGTTCGTGCCCTTGGCCGCGCCGGAGCCGCCGCACACCGGGCAGACATCCTGCCGGTCGACGGAGACGGTCTTTTTGCAGCCATGCACGGCCTCCATGAAGCTCAGCGCCACGCTGACGCGGATATCGGCCCCTTTGCGCGGCGCGTTGGGGTTGGTGCGCCGCGTACCGCCGCCAAACCCGCCGAAGCCGCCGCCGAACAGGCCGCCCAGGAGGTCGTCTAAATCCATGCCGCCGAAGCCGCCGTAGGCACCGCCCGCGCCCGCGCCATAGCTGGGGTCGACGCCCGCGTGCCCGAACTGGTCGTACCGCGCGCGCTTGTCCTGGTCGCTCAGCACCTCATACGCTTCGCCCACTTCTTTGAACTTTTCCTCGGCGGACTTATCATCCGGGTTCAAATCCGGGTGATATTTTTTCGCCAGTTTCCGGTAGGCGCTTTTGATCTCGTCTGCCGAAGCCGATTTCGCTACGCCCAATACCTCGTAATAGTCGCGTTTTTCAGCCATCTGTACACCTCAGATTGGAAAGTGCTGAACCCGCCGCTGTGCGCGCCCCACGCCGCGCGCACCGGCCGATCCAGCCCTTCCCCATAATGTTGGGCTGCCGCCCAAACCTGCCCAAAGGGCGCTGCCCTTTGGAATCCTGCCAGAGGCTCTGCCTCTGGACTCCGCCAAAGGGGCACAGCCCCTTTGGAAACCCATCACGGTCCCTTATAGGAGGGTTCCACACAATATACAGGGAGCGGGCAAAAACGTTTTTGTATATTTCCCCGCCCGCAGGGCGGGGAAATATACGGAAATCATCTCCGCGGGCTGAACGCTCCCCCATACGGCAGCGCCGGCAAAGCAGCACGGGACAGCCGCGTCGCTGCGGCTGCCCCGGCCCCTGCCGGGCCGCCCTTTCGGGCGGCCCGCTTTTCCAGCGCCGGAAATGCCCTGCGCAGTTTATTTGGGAGCGGCCAAAGTGCCTTGTGTATCCCCCGCGAAGCGGGGGATACACGGGAATGTTGGGCACTCCCTGTCTATTTTACACTTCGCGGTAGTCCGCGTCAACAATATTATCGTCGCCGGGCTTTTTATCGCCTTCGGGCTGGCTGCCCATATCGGGGGCCGCCTGCCCCGCCGCGCCGGACGCTGCCGCCGATTCCTTATACACCCGCTCACTGACGGCATAGAACGCCTTTTGCAGCTCCTCCTGCCGCGCCTTGATGGCCGCTAAATCGCTCCCCTTGAGCGCTTCTTTCAGCGCGTCGACCTTTCCGGTGATATCGGCCTTTTCGCTCTCGGAAACCTTGTCGCCGAACTCGTTCAGCGCGCGCTCGGTCTGGTAGACAAGCTGGTCGGCGGCGTTGCGGGTATCGACATCCTCGCGCTTTTTCTTATCCTCGGCGGCGTACTGCTCGGCCTCGCGCACGGCGCGCTCTACGTCCTCCTTGCTCATGTTGGTGGAGGAAGTGATGGTGATGTGCTGTTCCTTGCCGGTGCCCAGGTCCTTCGCGGAGACGTTCACAATGCCGTTCGCGTCGATATCGAACGTGACCTCGATCTGCGGAATGCCGCGCGGCGCGGGGGCGATGCCGTCCAGCTTGAACATGCCCAGGGACTTATTGTCGCGCGCAAACTCGCGCTCGCCCTGCAAAACGTTGACCTCAACCGCGGGCTGGTTGTCGGCGGCGGTGGAGAACACCTGGCTCTTTTTCGTGGGGATGGTGGTGTTGCGCTCGATGATGCGCGTGCAGACGCCGTGTTCTGTCTCAATGCCCAGGCTCAGCGGGGTAACGTCCAGCAGCAGCAGGCCGCCGACTTCCTTGTTCATCACGCCGCCCTGGATGGCCGCGCCTACCGCGACACACTCGTCGGGGTTGATGCCCTTGCTCGGCTCCATCTTCATGAAATTCTTCACGGCGTCCTGTACGGCGGGGATACGGGTGGAGCCGCCCACCAGCAGGACTTTATTCAAATCGCGCGGCTGCAAATCGGCGTCGGAAAGCGCCTGGCGCACGGGGGCCATGGTGCGCTCCACGAGGTCGGCGGTCAGCTCGTTGAACTTCGCGCGCGTCAGCGTGGTATCCAAGTGCTTCGGGCCGGTCGCGTCGGCGGTGATAAACGGCAGGTTGATAGCGGTGCTGGCGACGCCGGAAAGCTCGATCTTCGCTTTCTCGGCGGCTTCCTTCAGGCGCTGCGCGGCCATTTTATCGCTGCGCAGGTCGACGCCGTTCTCTTTCTTGAACTCGTCGGCCAGCCAGTCAATGATGCGCTGGTCGAAATCGTCGCCGCCCAGGTGGGTATCACCGGCGGTGGAAAGCACCTCGGTAACGCCGTCGCCCATCTCGATGATGGACACGTCGAACGTGCCGCCGCCCAGGTCGTAGACCATGATCTTCTGGTCGTTCTCCTTGTCGACGCCATAGGCCAGCGCGGCGGCGGTCGGCTCGTTGATGATGCGCTTTACATCCAGACCGGCGATTGCGCCCGCGTCCTTGGTGGCCTGGCGCTGGCTGTCGTTGAAGTAGGCGGGCACAGTAATCACGGCCTCCGTGACCTTCTCGCCCAGATAGCTTTCGGCGTCGGCTTTGAGCTTGGAAAGGATCATCGCGCTGATCTCCTGCGGCGTATAGCGCTTTTCGTCGATTGTGACCTTGTGGTCGGTGCCCATCTGGCGCTTGATAGAAGAAATCGTGCGGTCGGGGTTGGTGATAGCCTGGCGTTTCGCGACCTGCCCGACAAGTCTGTCGCCCGTCTTGGTAAACCCGACCACGCTCGGCGTTGTGCGCGCGCCCTCGGCGTTCGCGATAACGACCGGCTCGCCGCCCTCAATCACGGCCACGCAGCTATTTGTAGTACCCAAATCAATACCAATGATCTTGCTCATAACTCTTACACTCCTTTAATGAAAATAAAATCTCAAAATCTCTATATAAAACCTTACCGGTATGCGGCGGACCGCCCACGCCCCTCCCGACATGGGCCGGGCCAAAATGCAATTTTGGCCCATCTAAAGTTTCCGTCCACCCTTTTCAAAGGGTGGCGGATTCCAAAGGCAGAGCCTTTGGCCGGTCCAGCGGGACGCTGGCAGGATTCCAAAGGGCAGCGCCCTTTGGGCAGGATTCCCAAGGGCGGCAGCCCTTGGGGCCGGCGGCAGCCTACTCAGCGACGGCGACGCTGGCGTGGCGGACGACCTTGTCGTGGAGGAGGTAGCCTTTCTGGGCGACGAGGGTGATGGTGCCGCTGGGTGCGTCGTCGGTGGCGGGCTGCTGGAGGACGGCGGCGTGGAGGGCGGGGTCGAAGGGTTTGCCGAGAGCCTCGATCTCCACGATGCCCATCTTTTCAAATGCCTCGCGGCATTTGTCCAGGGTAAGGGCGACGCCCTTCTTGTAATTCTCGTCCGTTGTGGGGGCGGCGGCAGCGAGTTCCAGCGTGTCCAGGACGGGCAGCAGGGCCGTCACCGCGAATGTTACGCCGTTGTCGAACGCGGCGTCGTGTTCGCGGGCGCTGCGCTTGCGGAAATTCTCGTATTCCGCCGCCGTGCGCAGAAGGGCGTCTTTGGCGTCCGCGAGGTTTTTTTCCATCTGCGTCAGCTTCGTTTTGAGCGCCGCCTGCTCACTGGGCGTGGCAGGGGCTTCCTGCTCTGTTTCCGGCTCCAGCGCGTCAGGCGCTTCCTCCGGCATTTCTTCCACCGTTTCGGGCGGCGTGCCCGATACGTTCCGTTCCTTTTCCTCTTGTGGCATATCAGCTCTCCTCCTGCGGCCTGCCCGACATCCCTTCGCCGAGCAGCAGCGCGAAATATTCAAGGCGCGGGGCCAGTTCGCGGTACGGCATGCGCGTGGAACCAACAAGCCCCATCGCGCCCGTGAGGCCGCCGCCCGCGTGGTACCGCTTCGTCATCAGGCAGACGCCCGGCATCGGGCATTCCGGCATCTCATCCCCCAACAGGACGGTCGTGCGGTCCGTCTTGGGCGCGGCGTACCGGCGCAGCACCTCCGCATTGCCGAGGAACGCCATCAGCCTGCGCAGCGTCTCCGGGCGGTCCGTGCATTCCGGCAGATGCTCCTGCCCCTCCAAATACACGTTCGCGCGCCCCGCCTCGCGCAGCAGCGTTACCGCCGCCGACACCACCGGGTAGTACACCGCGTACCCGCCGCCCAGTGTCTGGGCCGCCGCGCGCACCTCGCGCTCCCCGATGTCCGCCGCGCGCCGGAACGTCAGGCTCCGGTTCAGCGTGCCTGAGAGCAGCGCCGCGTCCCCCGGCTGGAGCGGGACGTCTAACTTCACCGTGCGCGTGCGCACGCCGCCCGCGTTCGTCACCGCCAGCACCGCCGCCGCGTACCGGCCCACCTGCACCACCTCATAGTGGGCAATGCACATGTCCTCGCTGCGCGGCGTCGTCGCGAACACACAGCAGCCGGTCATCCCGGACAGCGCCTGCGCCGCGCTCTGCGCCAGGTGGTCAGGGTCGCGGTCCATCGCATGGAACAGGGCGTCTATCTCCCGGCGCTCCGGCAGCGGCAGCGCGCCGCCCATGTCCAGCAGGTTGTCGATGTAGTACCTGTACCCCTTCGCGCTCGGCACGCGCCCCGCGCTCGTGTGCGGCTGTTCCAGCAGGCCCAGCTTTGTCAGGGCCGACATCTCACTGCGCAGCGTCGCGCTCGATACCGCGTGCCCGAATTCCCGCGCCAGCGACCCGCTTCCCACAGGCTCGCCGTCGATGCCGTACAATGTCACGATCGCCCGCAGCACACGCTGCTTGCGGTCATCCATCGCCATGCCGCTCACCGCCCTCCTTCTGCCTGTTTTCTGTTTCGTTAGCACTCTATTGCTCTGAGTGCTAAGTCTATTGTACAACACTTTTTTAGTATGTCAAGGGCTTTGGCAAAAAAACACGGAAAATTTTTTCGGCGCGGCCCTCTGGACTCCTGTCGGGCGCTGCCCGGACCCGCCAGAGGCGCTGCCTCTGGACTCCGCCGGGCGCTGCCCGGACCCGCCAGAGGCCCTGCCTCTGGACTCCGCCAAAGGGACGCAGTCCCTTTGGAATCCCATCACCTGCG
>CANCXY010000059.1 GCA_947381875.1 uncultured Clostridia bacterium
TCAACAGCCTTGAGGACACATCAGGCAAACGCAAGTCCTGATACAAAAACCGACCATCTATCTGCCGTTCCCATCCCTATGACAGGGCCTATGAGGAGAGACGGTCGGTCTGTTTTCCCCCATGTGCAAAATGACGGAAACCTTGACAAAATGCCAGAAAACGCCTATAGTGCAAGTGGCAATAGACATGGCAATAGACGGGAAAAAGCGGAAAAACGCAAAGGAAAGGAGGCAAAAAAGAACCGCGCCGACCAGCCCACAAAGGGGGCTATCCGACACGGTTTTGGCGGAGAAGGAGGGATTTGAACCCTCGCGCCGGTTTCCCGACCTACGCCCTTAGCAGGGGCGCCTCGTCACCACTTGAGTACTTCTCCATAGTGGCAGCGTCCGTAAAAGATAATCCTGTTTTTCCCGGAGGTTTCAGAATGGCGGAGAAGGTGGGATTCGAACCCACGGAACATTGCTGTTCAACGGTTTTCAAGACCGCCTCCTTAAACCACTCGGACACCTCTCCTCGCAATCTCTTTCAGAATGTGTAATCTATCATACTATTTTTTTTCGCTGCTGTCAAGATGCCTTGCGAGATTTTATTGCAAAAAATTCATTTTCCGCCATCTCATCCCCGCAGGCATGCGCATAGACGTACCCTCTCCCGTCTATTGCACCCCTCCCCGCCGTTGCCACGGCGGCGGTGCGGGCCTGTGTGTATACACGCATCCGGTGCCGTGCCGCGCGGCGGGCGCGCTCCTGCCGCAAAAGGGCCTGTTCGCATTGGTTTGCTGTGCGGGCCAGCAGCAGGCACAGCGGCGTCAGCGCCATCTGAGGGCACAGACGCCCTGTCGTATAGGCCCCAAAGAAGATCGCCGCCCCGCAGATACACGCTGCCATGACCGTGCGCAGCCAAAAACACTTGGTACTTGTTTTCATATGTACTTCCTCCACCGTTCGACCCTTTCTGCTATCTACAATAATACAACTTTGTGTTGTTGTCAAGAGTTTTTTAACAAAAATATTTTTTATTTTCAAAATTTCTCTTTACACGGACAACTGTTTGTAGTATTATAGTAATAGAACACGGAAAGTATTTTGTGTGGCGTTGGTTTCCCGGCTGTGTTCATGTCCAGCGGGGTTTCCGCACGGCAAAACAGGCGGCGCGCACCGCTGGCGCACAGCCCAGCCGCCGGAAAGCGCGGTATCTGCCGCCCAAAAGCGTCCGTGTCCGCAAAAGCGGGGCAGGGGGTGCATTCCGTCATGCCCTGTACACGGCCAGTGTAAGCGGCGTACAGCGCCGCAGAAACGGGGGTATTATGTTTGCGCAGCGCTTGAGGGAGTTGAGGAAGCGGGACGGCGTCTCGCAGGCGGCGGTGGCAGAGATGCTCGGCATCAGCCAGCAGGCCGTCGGCAAATGGGAAAAGGGGCGTGCGACGCCTGAGCCGCAGACACTTGCGCGCATCGCGCATTTTTTCTCTGTCAGTACAGATTATCTGATCGGCTGCTCGGATGGCATGATGGGTCATCCGGGCGGGAGCGGACACCGCATCCCCATCATTGGTACCGTGCGTGCCGGTTACGGCGCGTTGGCATACGAAGACGACTACGGCGAGGAATATGCCGACGTAAAGAATCCCTCTGATTATTTCTACCTGCTGGTTCGCGGGGATAGCATGGAGCCGCGCATCAGTGACGGCGACCTCGCCCTGGTGCATCGCCAGTCGACGCTGGAAAGCGGCGAATTAGGCGTTATCGTGTACGGCGAGGACGGCGAGGGTACGTTAAAAAAGTTTATCATCCGCGGCAACACCGTGATCCTCCAGCCCTTCAACCCCGCCTATTCGCCGCAGATCATCGCGGGCGAAGAACTGGACCGCATGTACATCGCCGGCAAAGTTGTGGAAACGCGCGCGCGCTGGTGACGCCGGGCGCTGCCCGGACCTGCCAGCGGCTCTGCCTCTGGACTCCGCCAAAGGGGCGCCGCCCCATTGGAAACCCATCTCCCTGCACGATTATGTGAGAGCGCCGCCATGATGTTGTGCGGCGCTCTTTGTATAGCTTTTCAGTGTATGTTCGCGGCGGAGCCTCTGCCGGAAAAGCACAGCATATTGTTGTGGAACGGCCCCGGTTTGTGGGAACATTCCGGCGTTTTGTCGAAATTTCAAAAATTCTGTCAATCCCCTTCCTTGTACGGAAGGTTTTGTGGTACAATAGGCCGCGTAATAAGCATCGTCTCCCACCCAACCAACCCCCTTTGATAAGGGGAACCGAAAAGGAGTGTGCGATTGCCAATGGTGCGAGCCAAAACAACTGCGAAGGAGTTTTTTGATTTTAACGAGCGTCTTGCCGACCTCGGCCTGATTGCCGTGCCGGGTGCTGAGGAGCTTACTTCCAGGATCGACGCCCATCTGCTGCGATGGGCGAAGGAAGCGGGCATGGATCAGGACACTTTTATCATCCAGAGCGAATGCCCGCGTTTTTCCTCTGGGGACGGCAAAGGGCTGATCCGCGATACCGTGCGCGGGGACGACCTGTATTTTGTTGTCGACGTGGGCAATTACAGCGTCAAATACAATATCTTCGGCTACGAAAACTGCTCGTCGCCCGACGACCACTTCCAGAACCTCAAACGCCTGATCCAGGCCACCAGCGGCAAGGCAAAGCGCATGAGCGTGATTATGCCCATCCTCTACGGCAGCCGCCAACACCGCCGCGCGTACCGCGAAAGCCTGGACTGTGCTGTGGCGTTGCAGGAACTGCGCAATATGGGCGTGGTAAATATCGTCACATTCGACGCACATGACCCGCGTGTACAGAACGCCGTGCCCCTGATGGGTCTGGACAATGTGATGCCCACCTATCAGGTATTGAAAGCCATGCTGCGCTGTGTGCCCGATTTGCAGTTGGACCGCGACCACTTTATGGTGATAAGCCCCGACGAGGGCGCGATGAACCGCAATATGTACTATGCCTCTGTGCTGGGCGTCAATTTAGGCATGTTCTATAAGCGCCGCGATTACTCGCGCATTGTCAATGGCCGCAACCCCATTGTCGCGCATGAATATCTGGGCGAGAGTGTGGAGGGTAAAGATGTATTTGTCGCGGACGATATCATTTCCTCCGGCGAAAGCATGCTGGATATCGCCTATTCGCTGAAAAAGCAGGGCGCGAAACGCATCTTTGCGAACGCAACCTATGCAATCTTCACAAACGGCCTGGCCGATTTTGACAAGGCGGTGGCGGATCATGTCCTGACTGGCGTATTCGGCACCAACCTCACCTACCGCACGCCGGAGCTTTTGTCCCGTCCGTGGTTCCATGATGTAGATGTATCAAAATACATTGCCTACTTTATCGCCGCGCTCAACCACGATCTTTCTGTCAGCGATATTATCGACCCGCATCAGAAGATCGAGGCACTGCTGAAAGCGAAAGGCCAAAAGCATTAAATCAAGGCGCTGATGAAAACGAAAGCCCGGAAGCATGAAAAGGTATTTCCCATATATCCTCCGTCCGAATGGCGGGGGATATATAAATATGGCGCTGCCCATTCCCCAAAACAGGGACAACCGGGCAGCGCCGTATTTTAATCATTTGCCTTTATGATTTGTATAAGTTCTATTCCTTCATTCTCGCCGAGATTGCGGCTGTATAGTTTCTCAGCGGAATTGTTCCAATGCTCATGAACGCCAAGATTGCTGACAACATTCCCGTTTCCATCCATATAAACGATTCCCGACGGCGCGTTTGCTACCAGCCCCGCTTCATGCAGATAATTTTCATTTGTAATATTTTTTGCGGCACGGTTATTCTCTGTGACTGCGGGTTCATTGTTCAAAAAATCCGCGCCGACAGAATCTATTGCCACCGGGTCCTGTGACACAAAAATGCTTGCGGTATAATCACCATGAAAGGGGGCCTGCTGCCATTTGGCATTCTTTTCCGTAATAGACGCCCCCTCGCTCGGCGCACAAATGACAGCATCTAATAGATAAAGGACCGTTTTACCGCCCAAATCAGCGTTTGCCATTAAATCCACAAGCGGGCTGTAAATGCCCATTTCACTTTTTGTCAGCCACTGGTGCAGGTTTGCCCCCTCCGGCGGACGCAGGGCGTTCCCGTTGATAAAGGAGCCAAAGTGGTTTTTCCCGCAAAGGGTGATACCATAACTGTGCCCTTTCAGGTTCGCAAGGTTGATTATATAATCCGCTTCCGTAACACAAGTCGGCAGATAATTGACTTTCCCGCTGAATGGATACGACCAGTTGATTGGTTTGTTTTCGTCAGCCGTCCCATTGTTGCGCCCTTCAAAGTGAACCCCTTCGAGGTCGCTCGCCGTACACAATGCCACCATGTATTCCGGGAATATACGCGATACGTCATACACCGTAATATCCTCTGGATGGACGCCGCTTTCTTTTACAAGAGAAGTCAGCAGGGCTTTCAGCAATACGGGATTGGTGTAACTCATCTGGGTTTCGCCGGAGGCATCATCATCAAATACGCCGGAACCATTGATATTGGCTTTGATCGCGATTTTTTCGCCTTTTCTATATCCGCCGTTCCCGCCGCGCGCTGCTTTATGAGCCGTAAACAGCGCGTCCCATCCATCCCGCGCCGCTTCCTGCCCGCCAAGAGAAGCAATGCTTTCATTCACCATCCGCAAAAGGACCGCCTCGTCAAAATGACCGGTTTCCCACCAGGAACCATCCCCGTCCCAGTTTATGGAATCGGGGTCATACGCCCAAACTACACGCCCCGGCATTGCGCCTATCCCTTTCCCATATGGCGCATGCTGCGGATAGTTCCCGTCATAGGGGGCATGCGTTTCAGACGCGGAAGGAATTGTATCCATATGGCTTTCCGGCTGTTTGCTTTCTGCCTGGGAAACGGCTTTTGTACCGGTATCCGGCGCGCTTTCCGCCTGCACGGCGCACGCTGTAAACGAAAGCCCCAGGAACAGCGCGCAAATATAAGCCAGCGGTTTTTTCATAAATCGTTTTTTCCTCCTTCTGCCTGGAACACCCATATCGAAATGATTTTTCAAAGTGTCCTGTTCTCAGGCTCCTATTATATCGGAAACTTCCCAAAACCGCAAATACTTAAATTGAAGATGGTGATATGCTTGACAGGCATATTGCGGGCCTGTATACTATTAGGGACAGGGGGTTTTACAAATGGAAATCCGGGTGCTTCGCTACTTCTTGGCGATTGCAAGAGAGGGCAATATTACAAATGCGGCAAATTTTCTGCATATCACACAGCCCACCCTTTCCAGGCAGATACACGATTTAGAGGATGAATTGGGCCAAAAGCTCTTTACCCGCGGCAGCCATACCATGACACTGACCGCCGAAGGGATGCTTTTGCGCAAGCGCGCCGAAGAAATTGTTTCGATGGTGGATAAAACGGAAGCAGAATTTACTTCTATGGTGGAAACTGTTGGCGGGGATATTTATATCGGTGGCGGAGAGACGGACGCGATCAAATTCCTGGCGCGTGTTGCAAAAGAGCTGCACGATACCTACCCGGATATTCATTATCATCTTTACAGCGGGAACGCACAGGACGTGACGGAAAGGCTGGACAAAGGGCTTTTGGATTTTGGCGTTTTAGTTCAGCCCGCCGACATTTTCAAATATGATTACCTGAATATCCCATCAAAAGATACCTGGGGCGTTGTGATGAGAAAAGACAGCCCTTTGGCTGGAAAAGGAACCATCTGTAAAGAGGATCTGCTGCATGTCCCGCTTATATGCTCTCGCCAGGCTATTTTGCAGGAGCGGGGCAAAAATGAGTTTCTACAATGGTTTGGGGAAGATTTTGACAAGCTAAATATTGTAACGACCTTTAACCTTGTTTACAATGCGGCAATCATGGTCGACGCGGGACTTGGCTATGCGGTCACAATAGACAAGATCGCCAATACTTCCGAAAACAGCAGTCTGTGTTTCCGGCCTCTTGAACCAAAATTGGAATCGGGATTAAATATTATCTGGAAAAAATATCAGGTGTTTTCCCCGGCTGCCGAGTTATTTCTGGAAAGGCTCAGGGAGCGTTTTATGATAGAAAAAGGCCAAGCCCCATAATCATAGGGCTTGGCTTGGCCTTTGGCAATAAAGCAGCGCTCCTGCCCGGCTATTGGCAATATTCCCATCATCCCGCTTTTGCCAGCGCGTCATCCGTTATGCAATAGACACCTGCCTGTTGCGGGATCATAGAGGATAGTAATCATACGGTACCCATCCTCATGGGCTTAATGGCCTTTAATATTCGCGTAAATGATGGCGCGCTCCTGGCCGAAAAACGGCGTTATCTCAAAGTTTTCGAGTTTTGCGTTATACACATAATAGTACAAACTGGAATACATGGGAATATCCGGCATCAGCTCGTTCCAGCGCTCAATGTAGGCCATCCACCATTGGTTATATTCCTCCTCGGTTTGCGCGTTGTACACCATTGCCATGGAGAGATAGTCCATGCCCAGTTTGCCGCCGGAGGCTTCCATCGCCGCTTCATATGTCAGTTTTTCGCCGGACGGGTCGTAGGGGAACGCGGCGTCATATTCATCATACAACCGATTGGATGAATACTCCGCATACGCGGGATCGCGCGACCACTGGAAGGAAGCGTCATACATGGAATCGGGCCACTCTACAGCCAAGTTGAACAGGTTGTACGTCGGTACGCCCTCATAGCCCCGCGCTTCATCGCGGTATATATGGCCCTGCAGCATGTTCTCGCCGCAGACGGTAGCACGGATCGCCATGCCTGCGGCGGCAACATCCGGGCTGCCCGCCATCATAAAGGCAAGCAGATCGCTGACGGGGTTCTGTTCGGTGCCGAGCCAGCTGAGAGCCAGCGGCAGATAGTATTCGCCGCCCACCTGAACAGTCTGATAGGTGACGCCGCCAAGATTCGCGGCAACAGCATAAGTTTTGTTTACGCCGTCCAGCACACTGGCTTCTTCCTCCGTCAGCTTCTTATAGCGCACGGCGTCGACGCCCTCCGCTCCTTCCTCATACGGCTCGCCTTTGGAATTGTAGATCCAGCCGCCGTCCTCCAACAGCTTCCTCGCGGTATCGGGCGCATAGCCGTAATGCGTCAGGTCGATGTCGTCCTGCACAGCCCGCCACATGGCGGAATCGGGGCTGTAGGGGGCGTCCATCACCACGCCATAGCCGTCCAGAAATTCCTGGCAGAACGCTTCGCGGTCCAGCAGGTGCGCCAGCGCCTGACGCACTTCCGGGAACATCGTGGGGCCGAAATCGCATACAAATTCCAGCTTGCCGTACCCGGCGCGCTGATAGTGCCCCTCGGCGAAATGTTCGCCGTCTACAAGCGCCAGCGCGGCATTGATCTTGCTGCCGGTCACTGCGGGCAGCACGTCCACGCCGCCCCTTTGCAGCTGTTCTAACCGTGTCCCATCCAGAACTTCCTTTTCGTCCACAATGTGGACATACACAACTGTCTCGATCGAGGGGACCTGGCCCTCGAAATTGCCTTTATAGGCGGGGTTGATCTGCATTGTCACCTGAAAGGAGTCCTTATCCCATTCGGTGATCTGATAGGGGCTGCTGAACGGGAATTTCGTGGTGTCGTAGCAGCTGGCATTTATGGTCTGCGCCGCGTTGAAAGACGTGCCGGTTTTTTCATAGAACGTGTCTGAGAGATAGCAGCCCTCGCCGTCGTCCATGATGTCGACGCCCTCACCCAGCCACATGGCGGGCACGTCGGGCTGCAGGGAGGCATAGGTGTACGCGAAGTAGTAGGGGTAGAGATCGCTGGAAACCGTCAGCTCATAGGTGTAATCGTCGATCATGCGCACGCCGGAAAAAACTTTGCTGGCTGTCACGCCGTCCACGGCCTCGCCGCCGTTATCACCCACATAGGCATGGTAAGCATCAAAGCCCGCAAAGTTTTTGCCCGCCTGACCGGAAGCGCCCGCTTCTTCGGCTGCCTGTGTGGAAAATGCCATCAGGCGCACAAGGTAATCCTTCACCGTGATGGGGGTACCGTCGCTGTAGGTTAGGTCATGATTGATTTCCACGCGGATTGTCGCGGTGCCGTCCGCGTTTTCCGTCAGGGCATGATCCTTTACAACAGTGGTGTTCCATCGGTAAACGCCGTTCTGGTCGGTCTCCATCACGGCGTAACCAGCCGTTAAGTACCAGATGCCCAAATCGGCTGTACTGGCGCGGCCGCCCAAACCCGGATAACGGAACGCGCCGTGGAACACGTTGTAATCGCCTAAAATAATGCTGTTTTCGCTGTTTTCTGTCTCCGCTGTCCCGGACGCGGCAGACAAGCCGGAGCCGATGCCGCCCGCGGCACCGCCGGAACTGACCGTATCTGCGGCGCTGCCGGACGATGTACCGCCGCCGCAGGCCGTCAGCGACAGCAGCAGGGCAGCCGCCAATACAAATGACAAGAATTTTTTCATGTTCGCTGTCCCCTCCTTGTGCCCCCACCCAAAGGGAGAGGGCAATGCTGTTTTATATCATTCCTTCACTTGCAGCAGTTCCAGCGGCGGGCGGTTTGTCACGGTGACAGCCCCCGCCGTGGAACCCGCGACGGCACAGAGCAGATACGCCCCCGCGCATAAGGCCGACATACCGAAAACTGCTAAGGCCAAACCTATGCTGCCAGCCCACACCAGCGCCGCCGCAAGGCCAATCAACAGCCCCGCCAGCGCCACAAAGACGATTTGCAGCACAAGGATGATCCGGCTCCTTAGTTTTGTTGTGCCCAAAACACGCATAATAGCCGCCTCGCACGCCTCGGTAAGGATCATCAGTGCCGACACCCCCGCCGCGGCCAACAGGCTCAACGCCAGTGCCACGGGGTACAACATTTCCATAAGGCGGATACTGTCATTCAGCGGCTCTACCGCCTGCGTCAGTTCTTCATCCCATATCATGGGGCGCAGCGGGAGAAGCCCGGCGTTCAGAGCCTCTAAAATCTCCTCTACTGCTGCCCGCACGGTGTCAAGGTCCCGGTTCCATGCCGGGTTTAGGGCGAAACGAGCGGTGCTGTAAGCCGTGTGATTTTGCATTACGGTGTCCATCACGCTTGCCGGGGCCAGCAGGCAGGGGCGGCCATCGCCGGAGCTGCCGAGCGTCAGCGTCCCGGTGTATGTCCCGGCCACTTCAAAAGCGTATACTTTGGATGATACAATGTCCTCCCGCAAGATGTCCAGCGCAACGCGCCCGCCTGCGGGGATATTCATGGCTTCGTACAGGTATGAGGGCATAAGGACCGGCAGCGTGTCACTGCCTGACCAGTCCTTTGCAAACATTTCCGCGCCCCATCCGTCGCGGTACGCAATTTCTATCTCGTGCCCGCTGCCAGTGGACAGGAAACAGTCAGGAGCATCAAAAGAGATCATCCGGGCCGCTGCCCCGCCGGAGTTCCAGACGGTGCCTCCGTCATCTGTGATGGAAGCGCCATCCTCCAATATCTCCATGCGCATCACGGCGCACTGCCCTTCCAGATAAACGTCCCGGGCAAACCCGGTATCGCTGATGGCGTCAACCGTCTTTTGCGCGGCAAAGCCGCCGCCCGCCACATAATCCGTTGGGTTTTTGGGCATCAGGCTCATTTCTACAGAAACAGTGTTGAACAATTCATCTACGCGCGCGTTACTTTGGATAATGGACACACGAATCGCCGCCAGCCCTACCGTAAACAGTGCGGCCAATAAAAACACAAGCGCGCTTTTTGCCTTGGAACGCCGAATATAGCAGCCGACAAACCGCAGCGTGTGGGCAATGCCGGACGCGCTTTTTTGAGACGGCAGCGGAACGGCAGAAAATGTTCCTGTTTCACTCACGGGGGCGGCCACAGCGCCCGCCACTTTGGGCATTGCGTCCAGCGCTGCCATTTGTGCCGTTTTATCCTCTTTCTGTTTCACTTGAACATTGCCCTGCAGCAGTTCCAGCGCGGGCTTACGGGACAAGTACACCATCCCGCCTATCGCCAGGATAAACACCAGCAGGAACACACCCCCGAAAATTACGGCAAGCCAATAGCGGGGCAGGGCGATTTCGGCAGCGCCCTCGCCGTAGGCGCTAAGGGACGCTAAGGTCTTCGCTCCGCGGTTCAGCGCATATTGCCAGCCAAGCACAGCGCCAAACGCTGTCCCCACTAAGCCAATCATTGCCAGAGGGAACGCACCCTGCCGGACACACGCACCCGCCGGGACACCTAACGCGCGGGCGATCGCCACATCGCGCCGCCGGGCACGGAAATAGAAAAACGCAACCACGCACAGCGCTGTCAGCAATATCAAAGCGAACAGTATCAGGTTATACAGGGACGATTGCCGCATGGGGCGCACGGCTGTCTGAAAATCATCCCATCCGTTGTCCCACATCTTCACTTGCAGCGACATTTCCGCCAGAGCGTCGCGGGTGTCGGCTATAAATTCCTCTGTTACATTCGGTGAAGTCAGCGCAAAGCGCAAAAGGTCTGCATCAAGCCACGGGTCAAAAGAATGGAAATTTTCAGGCACAGCAGAATCGGGAATATAGATGATGTTGCGGCGCACATGGAATCCCTGATCGTCGGGGCGCACATTGTTATAGGTCCCCACGATTTGAAAGGTTTCCATCGCTGTTTCATAATCTTTCATGAAGGGGAACAGGATATAGCCCCACTGGTAGTCCTCCGCAGAAATATCCCGCAGCTTCAGCGTGATGGTGTCCCCGACGGACAAACCCCGCAGCTTTGCCATCTCGTCGTGGATCATGCATACCCTGTTCTGCCCGCTGTCGTCCTCATGGGTCAGCCAGCGCCCGTCCACCAGATATATCCCTCTATCTGGCCGGATCTCCTCCATGGTATCCATGTCCTTCGTCGTAAGCACCTGCAGCGCACTCTGTTCCTCACGGCATATCCTGAGTTCTTCCTCAACGCCTGCCAGCGCCGGGTCGCCCCAGTCAATTTCCCCATCCTCCGGGACGGCATAAAACAGCGGGGCACCCTCCGCAAGCGGGACTGCGGTAAATTGATCCCCTGGTTTTGTATTCTCCCACTTCTGCCAAGGCTCATCGGGATCGGGATTTTTCACCGTGGGCTTCTCAATCACAATATCTCCGTCTGGCCGATATGTATAATAGACGCTCCCGCAGACCAGATACTGCTTTCCAACCGTCAGCGTCTCTAAAACGTCCCGCACATTCTTCTGAAGGATACGGACCCTGACGATCTGCCCTTCCCACACAAGCTCCGGCGCACCGGCCATGGATTGCTCCTGCCGAAAATAGCAGGACACATCCCAATCCCCGTCAATGTTGGAGGCATAGGGCCTCCCGTCCGAGTACCCCCTCACCTCGCTGATACCCAGCAGGGTCCCCGTAAAATAGTAGTGTCCATTTTTGCATTTTACCGAAGAACCGACCCCATGCACATCCGCGTTATACATATCCTGCAACACGACGGACAGCCACTGCGTCCAGTTTGTATGCGCCACTCGCGGGTCATTTTCCAAAAATTGTTTTGCTTCGTCAAAGGAGGCATTGTCCGGGTTTCGCGAGCCGCCCAGCCAGGAAATTTCCCCGGCTGACTTATAATAGCCGCCGAGGCGGTCGATCTCCTGGTTTACGAGCAGATACTCCGCCGCCCGCGCCGTGAACGCGAAGGTTATCAGCACGATGAGGAGCAGGAGAAGTGCCGTGCGTATGGGCTGACGGCGTGTGGAACGCAAAAAGATGTTGTTTTTCAAAACGATTCCTCCTCCTTAGTAATCGTATCCATCCTGCAAACAGTAGATAGTGTGCAGTGATTCTCCTGTACTCATCCAGTACCTGTCTTCACAAGCTCAATAGCCTTTTATATTCGCGTAAAGGATGGCGCGCTCCTGGCCGAAGAACGGCGTCAACGTAAAGTTCTCCAATTTCGCATTGTACACAGTATAGTACAGATTGGAACACAAAGGGATATCCGGCATCAGCTCGTTCCAGCGCTCGATATAGGCCGTCCACCACTGGTTGTATTCCTCCTCGGTGCGGGCATTGCACACCATCGCCATGGAGAGGTAATCCGTGCCTAACTTGCCGCCGGAAGCCTCCATAGCCTCCTCATACGTCAACTTCTCACCCGACGGGTCATAGGGGAACGCGGCGTCATATTCGTCATACAGCCTGTTGGAGGAATACACCTCATATGCGGGGTCCCGCGACCACTGGTAGGAAACGTCATACACGGAATCCGGCCATTCCATGACGAGGTTGAACAGATTGTGCGTCGGCACACCCTCATAGTCCATGGATTCATCGCGGTAGATGTGGCCCCGCAGGGTTCGGGGGTCGGTGGTCGTGGCACGGATGACCATGCCCACGGCGGCAGCGTCCGGGTTATTTGCCATTGTGAGCGTGAGCAAATCGGTTACAGCGCTTTGTTCGGTGCCAAGCCAGTTGATAACCAGCGGCATATAGTACGCGCCGCCAATCTGCACTGTCTGGTAGATGATGCCGTCTGTGTTTGCAGCAGATGTATAGGCCTTATTGATGCCGTCCAGCACATTGGCTTCTTGTTCCGTCAGCTTCTTATAGCGCACGGCGTCCACGCCCTCGCCGCCTTCCTCATACGGTTCGCCTCTGGAATTGTAAATCCAGCCGCCGTCCTCCAACAGCTTTTTTGCTGTATCGGGCGAATAGGAATAATGCGTCAAATGGATGTCGTCCTGCACAGCCTGCCACATGGCGGAGTCGGGACTGTAGGGGGCGTCCATCACCACGCCATAGCCGTTCAGGAAAGTCTCGCAGAACTCGTCGCGCTTTAACAGGTACGCCAGCGCCCTGCGCACTTCCGGGAACATCGCGGGGCCAAAATCGCACGCAAATTCTAACTTGCCATACCCGGCGCGCTGGTACTGCCCCACGGCGAAGCGCCCGCCGTCCGCAAGCGCCAGCGCCTCATCAATTTTGTCGCCGGACACGACGGGCAGCACATCCACGCCGCCCCGCTGCAACTGTTCTAACTGTGTCCCTTCCGTAACAGTCACCCCGGTTACGATGCGGACAAACACAATGGTCTCAATGGATGGAACCTGCCCCTCAAAATTGCCCTTGTAGGCGGGGTTGATGCGCATTGTGACCCGAAAGGTGTCTCTGTCCCATTCGGTAATCCTATAGGGGCCGCTGTACGGGAAGTGGGTTGTGTCGTAGCAGTTGGCAGTTATGGTTTTCGCTATCTGGAAGGCGCCGCCCGTCTTTTCGTAGAACGCGTCCGAGAGATAGCAGCCCGCGCCGTCGTCGAGGATGTCCACGCCCTCGCCCAGCCACATGGCGGGCACATCGGGCTGCAGGCAGGCGTAGACCTCCGCGAAATAGTCCGGGTAGAATTCGGCGGAAATCGTCAATTCATAGGTATAGTCGTCGAGCATGCGCACGCCGGAAAAAAACTTGCTGGCCGTCACGCCGTCCACGTCCTCGCCGCCGTTATCGCCCACATAGGCGTGATAAGCATCGAAGCCCGCCAGCCGCCGCCCCTCCTGCCCCGAAGCGCCCGCCTCCGCAGCTGCCTCGGTGGAAAACGCCAGCAGGCGCGCGAGATAATCCTTCACCGTGATGGGGGTGCCGTCGCTGTAGGTGAGTTCATGGCTGATTTCCACACGCAGGGCAGCAGTGCCGTCTGTGTTCTCCGTCAGGGAATGGCCCTTCACGGCGACAGCGTTCCATTGGTAAACACCGTTCCGGTCGCTCTCCATCACGGCATAGCCGGTCGTCAGGTTCCAGACGGCTATGTCGGCTGTACTCATGTAGCTGCTTAAACCCGGATAGCGGAACTCGCCGACGAGCATATCGATGTCACCGAGGATAATTTTGTTTTCATCGTTTTCTGTCTCAGCTGGTTCGGACGCGGAGGCTGGGCCGGAACCCGTTCCGCCTGCAGCACCGCTGGAACGGGTGGTGTCCGCGGCACTGCCGAAATCGGATATGCTTTCACCGCTGGACGATGTATCGCCGCAGGCCGCCAGCGACAGCAGTATGACAGCCGCCAGTGCCAATGTCAGAAACTTTTTCATTGTCCGCTGTTTCCTCCTTTTCAGCCTGCTTTTGCCAATACGCCGTCTGCCATACGGTAAACATGATCGGACGCCTCGGCAATAGCGGGGTCGTGCGTGACGATAATCACACAGTACCCATCTTCATGAGCTAAACGGGTGAGAATCTCCATCACGTTGGTGGTGTTCTGTCCGTCTAAATTTCCGGTCGGCTCATCCGCCAACAGGATACCCGCGCCCGTAGCCAGGGAACGCGCAATGGCTACCCGCTGCTGTTCGCCCCCGGATAAATTGGCCGGATAACGTTTCCACTTTTCCTCGCTGATGCCCATCCTCGCTAACAAAACCCTCGCCCGCTTTTGGGCCTCCG
>CANCXY010000060.1 GCA_947381875.1 uncultured Clostridia bacterium
ACAAACAAGTAGATTCCTCATTTTGCGTATAATGGAGGTGATGCAATGAAAAATCGCGTAAACATTGAGGCGGAACGGGGGCGGCTACAGATGACTAAGACCGACATGTGCGCACAGCTTGGCGTTACGCAAAAAACATACAATGCGTATATTCGCGGCGCGTCGATTCCCTCAACCATCCTCGAAAAGCTGCACGATATGACGGGGCAGCCTGTAGACTATCTTCTCGGCCTGTCCCCACAAGCTACCACCCGCACATGACCAAAGCGGGCAACAAGGGGGTGAAAAGCAATGGCAAGGCCAACGAAGCATCTATGTTACAAGCGCCTCACAATCTATTTGTCCGAGGAACTCGACGAGGCTGTGCTTGAATTGCGCAGGACACGGGAGTATTGCCGTTGCTCCTACGCGGAAATTATCCGCGTAATGATGACGGAGGGGGCAAAGGCGATAAAGGAGCGTCTTCAGAGCGGCGACAGGAAACCACACAGAAAGGAGCAAAACACATGAGAAGAAAAAGAATCGCAAAGCGGAAAACCATCTGGGCGTACCTGGACGGCAAGAAGCTGGTGGACGTGGTACAGGCCGCTTTGGATAACAACATGATGATGGACGACGTGAAAGCCCTGCTGATCCGGGAAAACCCCGGCCATGAAGTCACCTTCAAGGTAAAGGGGCACATAAACGCCAAAGAACAGGAGGAATGTAAACCAATGGACGAAATTGAGGCCCTTGCGAACCGGATAGAATGCGGGACCCGCGCCCTGAACATCGTGGCCGCCTGCATCGGCGAGAAGTTGGACAGGTACGAGCCTGACGCGCTCTACTACCTGGCCGAAACCCTGACAGAGGCCGCCGTACAGTTGAGCGACAAAGTAATTGAGTTTGAGAAGGAGGCGGCGCATGCCCGGTAATCTGCACGTCCCGGCCCCGCTGCATGAGCTGTGCCAGTGGGTATGCTGGGGCAAGCCGGGCGAGGCAAACCGCAAATGTCCCTACAACCCCCGCACGGGCCAGCGCGCCAAAGCGGGCGTACCCGATACCTGGGCGGCATTCAGCGAGGCCGTGGGGGCCGTACAGGCGGGACGCTATGAGGGCATCGGCTTTGAGTTTGCCGGGGACGGCGGTATCGTCGGCGTGGACTTCGACCACTGTATCCAGGGCGGCGCCCTGGACGCGTGGGCGGCAGACTGGGTGCGCCGCTTTGACAGCTACACAGAGGTATCGCCCAGCGGGGAAGGGCTGCATATCCTCTGCAAGGGGATACTGCCCGCGAACATCAAGCGCCCGCGCGCCGAGATGTACGACCGCGCCCGGTACTTCACCTTTACCGGAAAAGCGTGGGACGGCGCGCCGAAGCCCATCAGGGACGCACAGGAGGACGTTGACGCACTGTACAGGGAATTGCAGGCCGACGCCGCCAAAGGGCAGCAGACACCCGCACAGCCGCCCCCACAGCCCCCGCCCGCTTTGCCGCCCGAAAAGGACTACATAGCCACAGCCCTTGCGCGGGATGAAGTGTTTGCGCGGCTCTGGCGCGGCGGACGCCCGAACGGCAACGAGAGCGCGGACGACATGGCACTCATGAACAAGCTGGCCTACTGGTGCAGCGCAGACCCCGTACAGATGCAGGCGGCGTTCCTGCAAAGCGGGCACTTCCAGACCAAGGATGAAGCCCACAGGAAGAAAACGGCCCAGCGCCCGGACTATCTGCAGCGCACCATAGACGCCGCCCTCGCTGCCTGCACGCGCACCGCCGCACAGGATGACGCGGACTTCCACAGCCGCACACAGGGCGCGGGAGCGGTGCAGCCGGACGCCCCGGAAAGCGGCTTTGCGCCGTTTGAGCCGTTCGACGCACAGGACGCCGACCCGCTGCCGCCCTTCCCCTCTGAGGCGCTGCCGCCCGTCATGCGGCAATACGCCGAGGCAATCGCGGCAAGCCTGCAAGTGCCTGTGGACATGCCCGCCGCCGCGCTGCTGGCCGTGGCCGCTTTGTCGGTGCAGGGGGTGTTCAAAATCCACCCAATGCAGGGCTGGTATGAGCCGCTGAACCTGTATGTTGTTATCATAGCGCCGCCCAGCGAAAAGAAAAGCCCCGTGCTGGCCGAAGCGACGCGCTATATCCACAGCTTTGAGGCCGAGGAAAACGAGCGCCGCGCGCCTGAAATCCGCGCTTATCAGGTAAAGAGCCGGATCCTTGCAAAGCAGGTCGCCGCTCTCACCGACCGGGCGGGCAAGCCTGCAAAGGCCAAAAGCGACGCTGTCAAAGCGGAAGCACTGTACGACGAAAACGCCATACTGGAAAAGCAGCGCGAGCTTGACGAGTTAGAGGAAGTGCGTCCCCTGCGCCTGTTAGCGGACGACGTTACCCCCGAAGCGCTCACAAGCCTGCTGGCGGCCAACGGCGGGCGCATGGGCGTGATGAGCGCCGAAGGCGGGCTGTTCGGCATCATGGCGGGGCTGTATTCGGGGGACAAGGCGAACATTGACATGTTCCTCAAAGCGTACACGGGCGACGTGATACGGGTAGACCGCAAGGGCCGCGCGAGCGAGTACATCCCGCACCCGGCACTGTCCATGCTGTTCATGATACAGCCGCAGGTGCTCCATGAGATTATGCAGAACAACGAGTTCAAGGGGCGCGGGCTGCTGGCACGGTTCCTGTACTGCGCGCCGCAGTCCCTTGTGGGGCACCGCGTCTACCGGACGCCGGATATCCCGGACGGGGCACGGGACGCCTGGAACGCACGCCTGAACACGCTGCTCACACTACAGGCAGACGCCCCCGAAAAGCCCTGTGTGATCCATTTCAGCCCGGAGGCCGAGGCGCTGGATGAACAGTTCTTTTATCAGTTGGAACCGCGCCTCGTGGATGACCTGGAGGACGTGGGCGACTGGGCGGGCAAGTACCGGGGCCAGATCATGCGCATTGCGGGGGTGCTGCACTGTATCGAGAACGGCGAAGATGCCGGAGTTGAGGCGCTGCGCGCGTCCACGTTGCAGGCGGCGATTGACATAGGGCAGTATTTTCTTTCCCACAGCCTGGCGGCGTTCCGGCGCATGGGGGCCTGTGAAGGACAGGAGGTGAAGGACGCAAAGTATATTTTGAAACGGCTGCTGAGTACGGGGAAGATGGAGATTAGCCGTGGTGAACTGTTCCATCTATGCAAGGGGCGCTTGGGGACCTCTGACGGCATGAAGCCGGGCCTTGAAGAACTTGCCCGTCGTGGATATATCCGCATAGACAAAGCCTCGACAGGAGGGCGAGGCCGCCCATCAGAAACAGTAGTTTTGAACCAAAAAGGAATCTACCCCTAAATACATTTAATCCATAAAATACATAAATTCAAAAATCTACCCCGATTTAATGTATTAAATGTATTTTATGTATTTAGGGTACAACCTGAAAGGAGAAAAAACATGCAGCAAATCATATGTCCAGTAGATGGGCAGCCCTGCGAGCCGGACTGCTCCGACCGTTTCCACGACAGGCCGGAGGGCGGGTGCCTGCTGACCATGCTGGCCGAGCAGGCCGACGCCGTTTTCATTCTGGAAGCGGATGGCCTCAAACAGGTAAAGGGGGCCGACCGTACATGATGTACCGCACCTGCCCGCTTTGCGGCGCTGCACTCGACCCTGGGGAGCGCTGCGACTGCCAGCGGTACGAACGCATTCGACCGTATACCACCGAAACCACAGAGGGAAGCCCCGAAAACACGGGGCAATTTCCCGAAAATACGGGGAAATTCCCGAAAGGAGCGACAGGCAATGGCAAGAAGGAAATTTGCAAAGCTGAAAGCGGCCATGTATGAGGCCGAGGTCACGCAGGCGGATCTTGCGCGTGAGACAGGAAAAGGGAACACCTATATCACCCGCCGCATGAACGGGCACCAGCCGTTCGATACCGAGGATATGCGGAAGATCGGCACGCTGCTCCATATCGACCGCGCCCAGTGGCTGGATTATTTCATGGAGGGCACATGACCGCACAAAGGAAAAGCCGCTTTGCGCGCGGTAACACGCAAAGCGGCACAGGGAAATGGAGGATTTTTCAATGGGTACATATATCGCGGCAATCGTTTTCGGGTTCCTGCTGGGCGTGGTGTCCACCGCCGTGGGCTTTCTCTCCGACGTGAAAGGGGGTGGAAAGGAATGGGCCGAAAAGTGATGGCTGAAGAACTGAACAACCTGCGCAGCGGCGTTGACGCCATTATGTCTATCGCAATCAACAACGGCAGCGAATATGGCGAAGATGCTTATACGGGTGTGCTTTATGTGGCAACACATTTTGATGAGCGAACTGACCGCACTTATCGAAGAAATTTCATAATAGTCCCCCGCTTTGGCACCCTCAAAAGCCGCCCCTTCCCCTTGAAGCCGTGAGGAAGCCATGAGGCGGGGCCGCCCCTCCCTGCAAGGCCATTATACCACACGCAGGGAGGGCGGCGCAATGTGTACAGACAAAGAAACAAACGAGGCGCTTGTCAGGCGAGTCAAAGCGGGCGACCGCAACGCGCTGGCGGCGCTTTATGAACAAAACCGGGGCCTGCTGGCAATCCTGCTGCGCAGGCTCACGGCAAGCCCCGGCAGCCGGGCGCGCATGGCGGCGTCAGGCGTGACCTTTGAAGATCTGGAACAGGAAAGCTACTTCGCCATTGAGCAGGCGGCGACGCTGCACGACCCAAAGCGGGGCGCGTTTACAACGTTCCTGCCGTATATCGTGAAACGCATGTTCTTTGCCATGCTCGGCCTGCGCACACAGCGGCAGCGTCGTGACCCGCTCCCCCTCGCGGACAGCCTCGACCGTCCCCTTTCTCCCGACGATCCGGACGGCCTGGCCTTCTCCGATACCGTCCCGGACAGCTCCGCTTTGCAGCCGTTCGCCGAGGCCGAGGAGCGGATATTCATCCAGCAGCTTCACAGTGCGCTTGATGAATGCCTTGCGGCGATCCCGCCGCACGAGGCGTCCACCATCCGGGCGCGGTATTATGATGGCCGCACGCAGGGCGATATCGCCGCCGAACGGGGCGTTTCCGTCTCCTACGTCGGCCAGATGGAACACAACGGGCTTCGCCATATGCGCGGCTCCAAGAACCGCCACCGGCTGGAGCAGTACCGCGAGGAGATCATCAGCCGCCATGCGTACCGGGGAACAGGCTTTTCCGCATGGAAAAGCGGCGGCAGCGCGCAGGAACGCATCGCAGAGGATTTGGAGCGCTGGGGGCTGCTGGGCGCACAGGGACAAGAAGGGAGGTGAAAAGACATGTTTTATCTGAAGCACAAGGGGAAGAAGCTCGCCATTGAGGCCGACAACGTTTACACGCAATGCCCGCGCTGTGGGAAGGAATTCCCCATCGACCTTGCCGACATGGCAGCGGATGGGCAGCTTGACCTTTACGGCACGTCTGTTTATTGCAGGCAGTGCGGGACGATTGTCCATGAGGGCAAAGCGGATACACAGAGGTAAGCCGTTATAATGCCGTCAGCACCGGCAAAGAACCTGAAAAAACCTGAAAACATTTTATGATAGGCGGCGAATGTTGAAAAATGTTGAAATCAAAAACCTACAAAAACCTACAAACCAGAAAATGACATGCCGATAGAGGCCCCATCGGTAGGGGGTCTGCCCCCCTCCCCCTTCGCCGCTCTGAGGCTCACGCCGTCACTGCGAATCTTTCCCGCGCTGGAGGTGTATCCAGAATAAAAAAATAAGAATAATAAGTTTAATCCGTTTATGTGTGGAAAAAAGAGCCAGGAACGTCCCCGGCTCTTTGTGATTTCCTGCGCTGGAAACTGCACCCTAAATACAAAAAATACTTTTAATACATTTAATCGGGCTATCAGCCGTTCATATGAGAAAAGAGCCGGGGAGCGTCCCCGGCTCTTGTTCTATCATTCAATAACCAAATCCTCTACCACGACCCCAAGAGCCTCCAGCTTTGCCTTTGCTTTACGGAGCTGGTTATTGACCTCCTTCTCCTTGTCCGCCGCTTGTTTGATACGAAGCAAGTCTGTGTAGATATCAATCATGTTTGTGGCTTGTTCTTTCTCTGTCATAACTTCAACCTCCTGCATTTTGTTTACCCCCTTGTGTGTCCCGCTCCATCGTTTCATCTATGGCGCGGTTGATAAAGCCGTTGACGCTTTCGCCGCGGCCCACAGCGTGGGATTTGATATCCGCTTTGTGGCCTTTTGGCATACGGATTTGGTAGACATCATAGTTTTCTTTCATGTATTTGCTGACCGCTTTTTGCTGTGCCTTTGATGCTGGTATGATGTTCATCCCCTTTCGAGGGGGACTTTTTTTAGAATGTCCCCTTTTTCACTGTCTCTATTATAGCACAACAGGCATATCGAATGCAATATACAAAATTCACATATATTGCATTCGATATTTGTTTGTTCTGCCCATTGATATATCGCATTCAATATAGTATAATATAATCATAGCAAGGGAGACGGCGGCAACGCCAGCATACACGGTTGAGCAGCCAGAGGGCGAACAATAGCACCGTGAACGCGCTGGATCCTTTGCAAGACAGGAAAGGGAGAGAGGAAAGCCAATGGAGAACATAAACGACCTTGCGCCTTGCCCGTTTTGCGGCGGCCAGGGGAAATTGATTGTACTTACCCGCAATTATGGAATGAACGGCGCGTTCATCCGCTGCGAGCATTGCAAAGCACAGGGGCCGGTGGGGCACACATGGGAAACACATCTTAAAGACAGCGGGGGCTTGTATACTCCCACCACCCCACAGAGCATAGAAGCTGGCAAGTGCAATGCTGTCCGCAGATGGAACGGATATACAGCACTGGCAACCGCACAGTGAGAAAGGAGCCAATACACTATGACCGAACGCATGATTGAGAACCGCGTCAAGAAGCTGCGCGAGCTGGAGGCGCAGCAAAAGGAGCTTGAAACCACCGCCGAGGCCATCCGGGCAGAGCTGAAAGCCGACATGGAAGAAAAGGGCGTGGATGAGCTGCAAACAAAAAATTTCATTGTCCGCTGGAAGGAGATCGTCAGCAGCCGCCTTGATGGAAAGGCCCTGAAAGCCGCCTTGCCGGACGTATACGGCCAGTTCTGCAAGGCCAGCAAAACCCGCCGCTTCACCGTGGCATGAGAAAGGCCCCTTGCATCACCGCCGACCAAAGCCGGATGCAAAGAGCCACATCAAACCGCCGAAGCGGGGCATATGCCTATTATATGTCCTATTCGGCGGTTTGTCAAATCCCCCGTCCCGCTTTGCACGATGAATGCAAAGCAGGGCAGGGGAAATATTTTACCGTATTGCCGTGTGAACCATATGGAACAGGATTTCGGGTAAAATAGCACACGCATCCCCGCAACCAGATAGAAAGCCGTGAAAATGTAGATTTCATCTATGTTTTCCGGCTTTTTTCATGTTCTGAGATATCTTATAGCTATGGCGCAAATTTGCCTTGTTTTCGCCAATTTCGGTCGCAAATACATGTCAACATGCAAGTCAAAATAAAGTTCAAGAATGCCCCATGTGTGGGTAGTCCCTCCACACACGGGGCGTTTGTTCATTCGCTTTATCTGAGCCATCCTCTTTATGCAATGATGCTGAAACGCTGCACGGTTTGAGGTTTGCAGAATGCGGCATACAGTCTTTTGTGGCTCTCCGAGAAAGCCTTGACATCAAAGCGGCTGCTTGTCACGGCCTTGTAACGGGCAGTGTAGTTGCCGCATTTGATTTCCTCTGTCTTCCCCCAGTGCCTCCTTGATGCTGTCAGCTACGGGCCCGTTTACGCGCCTCCAGCGCCGTGATCTGCTGTGTCAGCTCCATGTACTCGTCAAAATTCTTTGCGAATGCTTTCTGTATCATAGTAATTTTTCCCCTTTCAAAAAGAAGCGCGGCAGCGGTGGCGTTAAGGAACCTCTGAAAAACAGCCCGTATTGAGCAAGAGCGGGGGAAAAGAGAAGAACCCGGCGCAAATGTGGCCGGGTTACGGGCAGTATATTGGAATCCGCCTCACTTTTTGGCGTCCGATGTATACTCCCCCATCTCCAATCCATCCAACAACACATTGCATTGGATTTTTGCAATCCCCTCATCTGCCTGCAACAGTTCCGCACAGATAGATTGAATGGCACCGTATGTCTTGCATACCCCCTCGCATTTGTCTATCACCCGTTTCTCATATCTTCCCTTGAAGTTCTTTTTCCGCATATCCTCATAACCTCCCGTATGGGCCGGGACGCACGCCGTTTTCCCAAAAACACGCCCCAAAAACGGATTTGGGGGATTTTTGAGTGGATTTGGGCTTTTGGTTTTGGGGAAGAAAAAATATGCCGCGGGGCTGTGAAGCCCCTGTTTATCTATATCTTCGGCATTTTCTCATTTTCCCCAAAAACGACCTTTCCCAAAATCACCATGTCACGGGGCAATGTCATTTATCCTGTACCAAGGCCAAAAAAGGCAAATTGTTTTATCCACTTCACCAAGGTAAAGTGCGCCATTCCCCCGCGACAAATTTGTCACAGGCCACGTCTCGGAAACCCAGTGTTTCTGCGGGTCGAGGATAGTTCGGAGAACAAAAATACGGCCCGCACCCGTCAGGATGCAAGGCCGTATTTTTCTATGTCACAGGATAATGGAAATTGCCTTGTGGGCAGGATAAAGGACTGTGCCCTGTGACAACACCTATCACTCAAATTCCACCGTCGCCGGCGGCTTCCCCGTGCAGTCATACAGCACACGGTTGATATGCGGCACCTCATTGACAATCCGCCGTGTAACTGTATCCAACACTTCCCACGGCAAATACGCCGATTCCGCCGTCATAAAATCCGCCGTTTCCACCGCGCGCAGGGCCACGGCGTATTCATAGGTGCGTTCATCCCCCATCACGCCGACACTGCGCATATTGGTAAGCGCGGCAAAATACTGTCCCAAATCCTTTTGCGCACCGGCCTTTTCCACTTCTTCCCGGTAAATCGCGTCCGCCTTTTGCAAAATAGCGATTTTCTCCGGTGTCACCTCGCCGATAATACGGATTGCAAGCCCCGGCCCTGGGAACGGCTGACGGCTGACAAGCCTCTCCGGGATACCAAGCTCGCGCCCGACCGCACGCACTTCGTCCTTAAACAAATCCCGCAGCGGCTCGACGATCTCGCGGAAATCCACACAATCCGGCAGCCCTCCCACATTGTGATGGCTTTTAATCACTGTCGATTCCCCGCCGAACCCGCTTTCCACCACATCCGGGTAAATCGTCCCCTGCACCAGGAAATCGACCGCGCCAATCTTCTTCGCTTCTTCCTCAAACACACGGATAAACTCCGCGCCTATGATCTTGCGTTTCTGCTCCGGTTCTGTCACGCCCGCCAGCTTCTCATAAAAACGCTGGCGCGCGTCGACACAGATAAAGTTGAGGTCATAGGGGCCGTCTGGGCCAAAGGCGGCGCACACTTCCTCGCACTCATTTTGGCGCAAAAGGCCGTGGTCTACAAACACGCAGGTGAGCTGTTTACCCACGGCACGGGAGAGAAGCACCGCCGCAACGGAAGAATCAACGCCTCCCGAAAGCGCGCACAGCACACGGCCTCCGCCGATCTTTTCGCGCAGCAATATTTCGGACTGGCGCACAAACGAGTCCATGCGCCAGTCTCCCGCGCACCCGCAGATATCCCGCACAAAGTTTGCCAGCATCTTTGTGCCCTCCGGCGTATGCAGCACCTCTGGATGGAACTGCATGGCATAGAGGCCGCGCTCCGGCCACTCCATCGCCGCCGTGGGGCAGTGCGCGCTCTGTGCGCAGACTGTAAAGCCGGGCGCCGCCGTCTCAATATAGTCGTTGTGGCTCATCCAGCAGATGGTATCCCGCGAAACGTCTGTAAACAGTTTCGACGCGCCCTCGATATGGATCTCTATTTTTCCATATTCCCGCACAGGGGCCTTACACACATGCCCGCCCAGCAAAAGCGTCATGATCTGAGCGCCATAGCAGATACCCAATACCGGAATACCCATCTCAAACAATGCGGGGTCGATCGACGGCGCGCCCGGCGCGTAGGCACTGTTCGGGCCGCCTGTCAGGATAATGCCCTTCGGCTTCTTTTCGCGGATGGCCTGCATCGCTTTTGTATACGGTACGATCTCGCTGTATACATGGCATTCGCGCACGCGGCGCGCAATCAACTGGTTGTACTGGCCGCCAAAATCGACGACAATGATGGATTCGGACATAATCGGCCTCCTCACTTCTTACCGGCAGAATTTTTCGATATAGGCGTCAAGGCAGTGCTGGATGATACTCTTGGCCTGCTCCGCGCCCTGCACTTCATCTACGACGGTCGTTTTGCCCTCCAGCGTCTTGTACACTGTAAAAAAGTGCGTCATCTCACTGAAAACATGCGCGGGCAGCTCGGAAATATCTTTATAAGTATTATACGTCGGGTCCTCAAAGGGGATGGCGATGATCTTCTCATCCATCTTTCCCTGGTCCTCCATGATGATTACCCCGATGGGATAACACCGCACAAGGCTCAACGGCGCAAGTACCTCACTGCACAGCACCAGCACATCCAGCGGGTCGCCGTCGTCCGCGAAGGTGCGCGGAATCAGGCCGTAGTTCGCCGGATAGTGTGTGGAAGTGTAAAGGATACGGTCCAGGATGATATGGCCGGTCGCCTTGTCCAATTCATATTTTTTCTTGGACCCTTTTTCGATCTCGATCACAGAAATAAAATCGTCCGGGTTGATGCGTGAGGGGTTGATGTCGTGCCAGATGTTGCTCATGAGAGATACTTCCTTTCTTCTGCCTATAGTGGTTTATCTGTAAAGCGCCCGTTTTCGAGCACAACGACGGAGGAAAAACCAATCTCCCGCAGCATTGCCAGCGATTCCTCAAAGGCGTAGCAGAGTGCGGCGGTGCAATGGGCGTCGGCGTTCACGGTCACACGCGCGCCTCTTTCGCACATGGCCTCCAATAAAAAGCGCGCGGGGTATGCCTCGGCGCAATAGCCGCGGAATAAGCCCCCAGTATTGATCTCAAAGATCGCGCCCGTCCCCGCGCAGATATCCAATGTTTCCAAAGCGGCCTGCCTGTACGCCGCGCCGTCCTCGTCAAACAGGCAGCCGCCCTTATTGTTCTTTTTTACAAGGTCCAGGTGGCCTATGATCTCCGGACGGTCACGCAGGGCGTGTTCGGCCACAAGCGCATAATATGCGCGCACCATTGCCATAACGTCCCCGCCAAACATGGTGTCAATATACTGTTTTAATTCCCGCAAAGAGCCGTCCACGACGCAGTATGCCCCCGACGCGTCGCGCAGATAATGCACCGAAGCAATGATATAGTCCAGAGCCGCCCGGTCCTGGACAGGCGCGAAATAGTCCTGCTCCAGCCCGACGGCGATGCGCAAACGCCCCGCGTACCGCGCCTGCACCGCACGCATGACATGGATATACTCCGCCTCGGAACGAATGCCGCAGCTTCCAGGGTCGCAGTGATCGGAAAAGCCGAAGTCGGTAAAGCCCGCGGCGATCGCGGCCTCGGCCATTTCCTCCGGCGTATTCTGCCCATCGCTGAGTGTCGTATGGTTGTGGCTGGAAGATGTCAGCTTCATTGCATCGTCTCCTGTTTGACTTTGTGGTCAATCACATGGCGCGAGGCAAGCTCCCGGCGAATGTCGTCCAGGGAAATGCCCTCGGATACCATCAGGACAAGTATATGATAGCACAAATCGGAGATTTCGTAAATGGTTTCCTCCTTACTGTTTTTCATTGCGCCGATAATCACCTCGGTGCATTCCTCGCCCACCTTTTTCAATATTTTCTCTTTCCCCTTTTCAAACAGATACGTCGTATAGCTGCCTTTCGGGCGCTGCTCGTTCCGGCTTTGCAGCAGCCCGTACAGCGCTTCCAGCGTAAAGCGCTGCACCGATTCATCCTCAAACAGCAGGTGGGTGAAACAGGAATCGGTGCCCAGATGGCAGGCGGGGCCTTCCTTGATGACCTCCACCACCAGCGCGTCATTGTCGCAGTCCGCCGTTATGGATACAACATGCTGCACATGCCCGCTTGTTTCCCCCTTGCGCCAAAGTTCCTGACGGGACCGCGACCAGAAGCAGGTGCGCTTTTCCCGCAGCGTGACGGCAAGGCTTTCCGCGTTCATATAGGCCACCGTAAGCACTTTTTTTGTGTAGAAATCCTGCACGACGGCAGGGATCAGCCCTTTTTCGTCAAATTTCAATTCATTCGCAGTCAACTTTCTTTCGTCCCCTTTCCCTTTACAGCCGCACAGGGACGCCCCCTGCGGCAAGATACTGTTTCAAATCGCCAATGTCCACCTCGCCGAAATGGAAAATACTGGCCGCCAGGCCCGCATCTACGCCCGGCAGGGCAAACAGTGCCCGGAAATCCTCTTTTTTGCCCGCGCCGCCCGACGCTATAATCGGGATGGAAACGCGCTTTGCCAGTTCGGAGAGCATTTCAAGGTCAAACCCCTGCTTCACGCCGTCTGTGTCGATGCTGTTCAGCACGATTTCCCCCGCGCCGGATGCCTCGCCGCGCGCGGCCCAGTCCATCGCGTCGATGCCGGTATCCTCCCGGCCGCCCTTTGTGAACAGATGATATGCGCCGTCCACACGCGCCACGTCCATGGAAAGCACCACGCACTGATCCCCATATCTCTTTGCCGCCTCGGCAATAAGGCCGGGGTTTTTGATTGCGCCGGAATTGACGCTCACCTTATCGGCCCCCGCTTTCAAAACGCGGTCGAAATCGGCAAGGGTATTGATTGCGCCGCCCACGGTGAGCGGGATAAATATCTGGCTTGCCACCGCCCGCAGCACGTCTGTGAAAAGCGAGCGTCCCTCCACGCTGGCGGTGATGTCGTAAAACACCAGTTCATCCGCGCCCGCGTCATTGTAACGCCGCGCCAGCGCCACGGGGTCCTCCACATCCTGCACACCCCTGAAGTTGACGCCCTTTACCACACGCCCATCCCGGATATCCAGGCATGGGATAATCCGTTTTGTCACCATCGCTTACCCCTCCCCTGCTTTCAGCACGTCTGGCAGGCAAAGCGCGCCGGTATAGAGTGCTTTGCCCACAATGGCCGCCTGCACTCCCATCGCGGCAAGCGCCCGTATCTCTTCCAAAGAGGAAATACCGCCCGAAGCCGTGACCGCAAGCCCCGGCACTTCCCGCACAAGGGTTTTGTATACCGCTAAATTTGTCCCCTGCATCGCGCCGTCGCGCGCGATATCGGTATAGATCACACAGCGCACACCCGCATCGTACACCTGTTTGCAGAAATCGACCCCGCGTGTGGCGCTGACGGTGCGCCACCCGTCGATGGCGACAAACCCATCCTTCGCGTCCACACCGACGGCAATTTTCTCCCCGTATTTCTCCGCCATGCGGCGCAGGAAATCGAAATCGCGCAGCGCCGCCGTGCCCAGGATCACGCGGCCCGCCCCCTCGGCCAGGTAGGCGCGGATACGCGCTTCATCCCGGATGCCGCCGCCCACCTCCACGAACATCCCCGTCGCCGCGATGATTTGGGAGACAGCCGCGAAATTGGAGAGCGCGCCGTCCTTCGCGCCGTCCAGATCGACAACGTGCAGATAACGCGCCCCCTGTTCGGCAAATCTGCGCGCGGCGGCGGCGGGGTCGTCGCCGTATACGTCCATACGGTCATAGTCCCCCTGTGTCAGGCGCACCACCTGGCCGCCGCGAAGATCGATCGCTGGAAAAATTTGCATATGCTATTCCTCCTATTACAGCGCGGCGAACGCCCGCAGGATACGTAGCCCCGCCTCGCCGCTTTTTTCAGGATGGAACTGGCACCCGTATACGCTGCCGAGCGACACGACGGCGGGCACCGATACCCCATATTCAGCGCTGGCGGCCAGCGCGCCGCCGCACCCCTTCACATAGAACGAGTGGACGAAATACACAAAATCGCCCTCCCGCGTATTTTTCAGCAGCGCGCAATCATCCCGATGCAGCTGCAGGCTGTTCCACCCGATATGCGGCACCTTATAAGGGAAACCCGCCGCCGCCAGGTCCGGCGCAAGCGGGCAGACCTCGCCGGGCAGCAGAGCCAGCCCCGCATGTTCGCCATATTCAAAACTTTTTTTAAACAGAAGCTGCATACCCAGGCAGATGCCCAGCAGCGGTTTCCCACCCTGCGCCTGCCGCAGCAGCTCCGGCACAAGGCCCGTGGCCCGCAGTTTTTCCATCGCATCCCCAAATGCGCCCACGCCCGGCAGGATGATATGCGACGCCCTGTCCAAATCGTTTGCGTCGTGCGTCACTATATTTT
>CANCXY010000061.1 GCA_947381875.1 uncultured Clostridia bacterium
GGCAGGATTCCAAAGGGCAGCGCCCTTTGGGCAGGTCCGGGCGGCAGCCCGGCAGGCTGTCAGTTCAGCGCCATGTCATCCCGGAAAAGTGCCTGCGCGATTGCGCGGAGGCCTGCGTGTTCAGGCGCGCGCAGGCCGGGGTCGGCGGCCACAAGGGATTGGGCTTCCGACTGCGCCGCATAGAGGGCGCGGCTGTCGGCCATGAGGTCGGCGATGTGCAGGGCGGGCAGGCCGTGCTGTCGGCTGCCGAAGAAATCGCCGGGGCCGCGCGTCTCCAAATCGTATTTTGCGATGGCGAAACCGTCGTTTGTGCTGGCGAGGAACGTCAGGCGCTTGCGCACCGGCTCGGTGGCGTGGTCGGTGACAAGTACACAGTGCGCCTGGCCCGCCCCGCGCCCTACACGGCCCCGCAGCTGGTGTAAAGCCGAAAGGCCGTACCGCTCGGCGTTTTCTATGACAATGATATTGGCGTTCGGCACATCTACACCTACTTCAATTACCGTCGTGGAGACAAGCACGTCTATGTCGTGCGCCGCGAATGCCTGCATCACCGACGCCTTTTCAGCGGGCTTTAAGCGGCCGTGCATCAGGCCGACGCGCCAGCCCGCCAACTGCGGTTTCGCGGTCTCCTCGTAATAGGCTGTCACGGACTGCATATCCGTTTCGCTTTCGTCAATTACCGGGCACACAATGTACGCCTGACGCCCCGCCGCAAGCTGCGCGCGCACAAAGCCGTAGAGATCGGCGCGCTTTTTGCCTGTAACGGCATATGTCTTTACAGGCGTGCGCCCCGGCGGCAGCTCGTCTAAGATGGATACATCCAGATCGCCGAACATCAGAAGGGCCAGCGTGCGCGGGATGGGCGTCGCGCTCATCACCAGCAGGTGCGGGTGGTCGGCCTTTGCCGCCAACTGGCCACGCTGACGCACCCCGAAACGGTGCTGCTCGTCTGTAATGGCAAAACCCAGCCGCGCGAACGCTACCCCCGCGCTCAGCACCGCGTGCGTGCCCACAATCACCTGCGCCTCGCCCGACACAATCGCACGCAGGGCCGCCTTTTTGGCCGCGCCCTTTACGCCGCCCGTCAGCAGCGCCACACGCAGGCCGAACGGGGACAGCAGATTTTTTAGCGTTGCCGCGTGCTGCTGCGCCAAAATCTCCGTAGGGGCCATCAGGACGCTCTGATATCCGCTTTGCGCCGCCGCGTACATGCCCGCCGCCGCGACAAGCGTCTTGCCGCTGCCCACGTCCCCTTGCAGCAGGCGGTTCATCGGGCACGCGCGCGCGAAGTCGGCAAGGAGTTCCCCAGCCGCACGCTTTTGCGCTCCCGTGGGGGCAAAGGGCAGGGACGCCCAGAACGGTTCGAGGGAACAGGGCCGCATCGGCGCGCCCGTGCGGGACGCTTCCCGCGTGCGCAGCAGCAGCATGCCTAATTGGAGCGCCAGCAGTTCTTCAAAGATTAGCCGCCGCCGCGCCTCGTGGACCTCCTGCGCGTTCTGCGGAAAATGGATCATCCGCACAGCGTCCGCTTTGCCGCACAGGCGGTATTTTGTCCGCAGTTCCGGCGGCAGCGGTTCGGTGATCGGCACTCCGCCATCCAGAGCTGCGCGCACGCATTTGGCAAGGTAGGCGCTGGAAATACCCTCCGTCAGCGGATAGACCGGCACCAGCGGCGACGCCCCCGCCGCGCTCACTGGCAGCATCTGCGGGTTGATCATCTCCCGCGCCGTAAAAATGCCGCCCACCTTCCCATAAAAAAGGTATTCGGCCCCAACCTCCAGCTTTTTCGGCGCATACGGGTTATTGAAATAGACCAGCGTCAGGCAGGCGGTATCATCCTCCGCCTCCACCCGCACCATCTGACGCCCGCCCGGCAGCCGCGCAGGCAGTCCCTTACTCAAAATGGCCGCCCGCACCACGCATTTAATGTCAAACGGCGCCTGGGCCAGCGGGCAGGGCGCGGAGTAGTCGATATAGTCGCGCGGATACAGCCCCAGCAGGTCATCCACGGTCTCTATATGCAGCTTCGCGAGCAGCGCCGCGCGCTTTTCCCCCACGCCCTTCAGGTAGCGGACATCCACGCCCCTTTCCCCCCTCGCAAAAAAAGACGCCGCCGGGTACGGCGGCGCTGTTGGGCTGCCGCCCAAACCTGCCCAGAGGCTCTGCCTCTGGACTCCGCCGGGCGCTGCCCGGACCTGCCAGAGGCCCCGCCTCTGGACTCCGCCAAAGGGGGCAAGCCCCCTTTGGAAACCCATCATGCGCAAAAACGTTGTTTTTGCGCGGCGGGAAGGAATTCCCCACCGTGGGTTTTCCCGGTGTTTCAGGTCACTCTACGCTGATGATATAATAGTAGACCGGCTGTCCGCCCGCGATATGCGAAACTTCTATGCCTGCCGGGCATTTCGCCTGCACCAGTGCGGTGGTGCGTTCGGCTTCTTCCTCGCTCACGTCGCAGCCGGAGATCACGGTGACAAAGCTGGTGTCCTTTTTGCACATGGAACGGGCCAAGCGGTATGTTACTTTGGTGATGTCGCTGCCCGTCGATACCAACTTGCCGTTTTCCAGGGCCAGGATCTCGCCTTTTTTAATCTTCCGCCCGTCGAAATCGCTGTCGCGCGCCGCAAAGGTGACAAGCCCCGTCGCTACCCTGTCCGCCGCCTGCATCATGTTCGTGGCGTTCTCGTGTTCGCTCTCATCCTGGTTGAAATTCAGCATTGCTGTAATGCCCTGCGGGATGGTGCGCGTCGGGAGTACCACTACCGCGCGGTCGGCGATACCCTGCGCCTGCTCCGCCGCCATAATGATGTTTTTGTTGTTGGGCAGCACAAACACCGTCCTGGCCGGTACGCTCTGCACCGCCGCCACAATGTCCTCTGTAGCCGGGTTCATCGTCTGCCCGCCAGAGACAACGGCGTCCACGCCCAGATCCGTAAAGATATCTTTCAGCCCTTCGCCCGCCGCTACCGCGACAAAGCCGAACGCGCGGTCGTTGTCTACGGCGGCGTAGGTAAATTCCCCGCTCGGCGCGGCCTCGGCGGCGGCCTGCTTCTTCAGCCCCTCGCCCTGCGCCTGGCGCGCAAGGAACTGTTCGTGCATGTTCTCAATCTTGAAATTCGTCAGATAACCGTATTGCAGCGCGTGGCTGACGATCTTGCCTGGGTCCGCCGTGTGGACGTGGCAGTTGATCACCTCGTCGTCCTCGATTACAACAACGCTGTCGCCGTTGCTCTCTAAGAAGGCGCGCAGCTTCTTGCTACTTGCGTCCGGGTTCTTGTTCACTAAGAACTGCGTACAGTAGCCGTTTTTAATGTCCTCAACCTTCATCAGGTCGTCGGCATATACGCCCTTGCCCGCGCCGCTGGTAGAAAGTTTCGCGCTCTTTTCCGCCGCTTCCGCAGCCTGTATCACCACGCCGTCCACCAGTACCGAACGCATGCCCTCGAAAATATAGCACAGGCCCTGCCCGCCGGCGTCTACCACGCCCGCCTTTTTCAGCACGGGGAGCTGTTCGGGCGTATGTTCCAGCGCCTTCTGCGCCGATTCGCATACGAACGCCCACAGCTCGGCCTCGTCTGTGATGCCGCTTGCCGCCGCTTCTTCGCTCGCGACGCGCGCCACCGTCAGCATTGTTCCCTCGGTGGGCTTCATCACGGCTTTATAGGCGTTCTCCACACCCATTTCCAGCGCGTGGATCAAGTCCGCCGCGTCCGCCGTGCGCTTGCCCTGCAATGCCTTGGAAAAGCCCCGGAACAGCAGGCTGGAGATTACGCCTGAGTTGCCCCGCGCCCCGCGCAGCATCGCCGAGGCCGCCGTCTGTGCCGCGCGCTCTACGGTGCAGTCGTCCGGCAGCTTCGCCAGCTCCGCGCGCGCCGCGCCGATCGTCATGCTCATGTTCGTGCCGGTGTCGCCGTCCGGTACGGGGAACACGTTCAGCTCGTCCACCTCCGCCCGGCGGTTGGAAAGGGCGTTCGCGCCGGAGATGATGCAGTTTTTCAATGTCAATCCACTAATCATGTCGTTTCACCTCAGACAATATCGTCCACATAGACGTTGATGCGCGCCACCTTCAGCGTTGTGGCGTCCTCGACCGCGTACTTTACCTTGTGTGTGATGCTGCTCACAATGGCCGCGATGTTCAGCCCATATATCACCTTGATATGCAGGTCGATCACCAGCCTGCCCTGGTCCTCTGTGACGCGCACCCCCTGATCCGGGTGGTTCTGCCCCAGCACCAGCGTCTTTACGTTGTCGCGCGCGCCCTGCGCCGCCATGGCGCTCACGCCGTAGCAGCTCTGCACCGCCGCGCCCACAAGCTCCGCGAAATACGCGCTTGTCATGCAGACTTTGCCGAGGGGATTATAAAATTTGATCATGCCCCGATCACTCCTTTTCAGCAGGCGTCCATTTACCGGGAATGCCCAGACATGGACAAACGCGGGAATCCCCTTCGCGCTTGGACGCTCCCTTTTTTTATTATAGCACGCCGGGACCCCGCTTGTACAGAATTTTATGCCTTTTCTTGCGGTTTGCCCATGCTGACGGCTCCGCATACCCAAAAACTGGTGAAAACAACGGGAAACGATCATCCCCTGCTGTTTCTCTCCGTCTTCAGTGGGGAGAAACAGCGGCATCGCTTTCCGCAGGGCGGCGGGCGCACGGGCATTCTCTCCCCCGAAAAAACACCGGGCAGGTCCGCGCCCCCGCACGCGCACCCTGCCCGGAAGCTCATTTGCCGGTTTTTGCCTTTTTCTTCCAGAGAAGATATCTTTCAAACTCGCGCAGCGCCTGCCGCTCCTCCTCTGAAAACAGCATTTGCCGCCGCTTTTTGTCATACGCGGGGTCGACTTGGGAAAGCCCCAGCAGGTAGTCGGAAGAAACCTCATAGAGCCTGCATATTTCTACCAGTGTTTCATGCGGGGGCGAGCAGCGGTTCTGCTCCCACCCGCGCACTGTGGCAACGGTAACATGCAGCCTTTTCGCCAAATTGGCCTGCGTATCGTTGTGATCTTTCCTGACCTCGGCAAGACGTTCCCCCTTCATTGCCTGTTCACCTCGTCAACATAGTGAAAACACCGCTGATTTCCAACGGCATCGACTATAGTATAACAAATAATAGCACTTTTCCCATCAAGTAATAGAAATATTGATTTTTTCGACAAAAAGTGCTATTATTTGTATATCTTTTGTGAGAAACTAATATGATTACTATTACCATGTGCAGGAGGGATGGGAAGAATGTATACCGAACGGATATACCGCTTTTGCCTTGACGGCCAGCCGGTGGACGGCTGCGCGGTGGCGTCCCGCGACGGCGATGTGATAGACCCGGAAGAAGTAGTCGGCCTTTTCCGGGGCTGTGCGCCGGGCCGGATTACCCATGTGGAGCTTGTGCCCACCCGTGAGGATGATATTTTCATGGGGCAGCGGTGCCGGTACACAGTGTATATCGGCATCATCGGCACGCTGTACGATATTGTTGTCAAACACCAGTTCCTCCATACCTTCCATTTCCACTGTACCGGTACACTGTGAGTTTCCCCGCCCTGCGGGCGGGGAAACATACAAAAATACACAATGCCCCCGCGCGGCTCCAATTTACCGCGCGGGGGCAATTTCCATTCCTGTTTCCTCTCCCGCCTATGAGCAGGCTTAAAAATTCTGCCTGAAAAAATCCTCCAGCTCGCGGGAGAGGGCCTCCTCATCCTCCCCGCTCACATCGACCGTCACCCGTTCGCCGCATTTGGCGGACATCGCCATCACGCTCAGGATGCTTTTGGCGTTCGCGTCGCGCGCGCCGCAGTGCAGCGTTACGCCGCAGTTTGTTTCGGCCAGGCGGTTCACCATGATGCCCGCGGGGCGCATATGCAGCCCCATAGGGTTTGTCAGCGTATACTCAAAGCGTTTCACAAAGCAAGCCTCCTTCGTATAGTGAAATCAATCGTCTCCTTGACAACTATTATAAAAAAGATTTATAATAAATGCAAATAATTCCTGTTCATGAAAATATAAAACATTTTAATACCATAGAAAGAAGGGCGCGGATGTTTGACGCAAAGATCGAAACCCTGCTGGCGGTGGTGAATACCGGCAGCTATACGCGCGCGGCGCAAAGGCTGTCGCTTACGCAGCCTGCTGTCAGCCATCATATGCGGCAGTTGGAACAGGAGTTCCGAATCCAGATTTTTTACAAAGATAAAAAAGGTCTGCGGCTGACGCCAGAGGGCGAGATCCTTGTAAAATACGCGCACCGTGCGCTCTCGGTCTACCACAACGCCTGCCAGGCCATCGAGGACAGCCGCGCCCAGCTTTCGCATATCTCGGTGGGCATCACGCACACCATCGGCGAAAGCCGCGTACCCCATGTGCTGGCGGAATACTGTAACCAGACACCCGGCACGCGTATCAGTATTGTAACGGACACCATAAAAAACCTTTATGATATGATGCGTTTTTATGAACTGGATATCGCCATTGTGGACGGCCAGTTCCCAGCGGCAGGCTATACGGAAGTGCTGCTGGACACCGATTACCTCTGCCTGGTGGTATCGCCGCAGCACCCCCTGGCGCGGCAGGCGGGGGTGTCGATCGGCGCGCTGAAAAGCCAGCGCTTCATCATGCGCTCCCCCGGCGCGGGTACACGGCATATGTTTGAAAGCTATCTGGATGAATGCGGCGTGGATATCCGCGACCTGAATATCATCATTGAGATGGACAGCGTTTCCACCATCAAAGAGCTGGTGGCGCAGAATCTGGGGATATCCGTCGTGGCGCACAGCGCATGCCGGGAGGATGAGCGTTCGGGGCGACTGGCTGTCGTACCGCTGGAACGCCCCGGCATGGTGCGGCGCATCAATATGATCCATCAGCAGGACTTCGCCCACCCGGAGATTTTGGAGGAGCTGCGCAGGCTGTATGTGGGGCGGCGGTGAGAGGATTAAACATCTTCGGGGAGATATTTTGTTATGTCCCAGGCACCGCGCAGCACACGATAAATTTCTACACAGCCGCGCTGCTCATCCACATGGTAAAACACAAGGTATTTCCCCACCACCATTTTTCTATAGAACGGGTTCGGCGAATAAACCTCATACATTTTTGGCATCCACGAAAGCCGGTCTATCTTTGTTTCCAAACTCCGAAACATACGCCCCGCTGTCTGCGGGTAGAATTGGGACAGGTATCCTATTATCTGGTCGATATCTTTCTGCGCTAAAGGAAGGTAGCGTATTTCATAACGCATACTTTTCCCTCAACGTTTCCCAAACCTCTTTATGGGTGAGCCATTTGACCGTAGGGTCTTTAGCCTGCTGCTCTGCTTCTTCCAGCGCCTTGGCAATATACTCCTCGTGTAGATATTCCTCGTAGCGCCTATATTCTTCCATGCTGATCAGGACAGATTCATTGCGCCCCTGATCTGTGATAATTACATGGTTGTTTTCTCTGACAAGCTCCGCGATCTCCGCATAATTACTGCGCAGTTCCTGCGCCGGACGCACATAGGTTTGCGGCATGATAGCCCCCCCTCTAAAGCCTTTATAATACGTCGCTAAATAGAACCTCTATCTCGCTGTCCCACGCGTCAAATTCATCGGGTACAGTGAACTTCCCCTCGGCCACACCAATACACCTTGAGGCAGATTTTGGGAAAATGTGTTTTATTTGTACCACGGTTTTTCCATTGCGCGCCACTCTTGAAAGCTTCGTTTTTGCCTCTGGCATATTTCCCTGCGTCATATGTCATCCCTTGCATTGAATGAACGCCTCTATACTTTGCAAATCCAGTATAGCACGATCATACAAAAATGTCAAAATATATCCAACGGTTGGGAGTGTCCACAGCGCGGATTTATTGCCGTGTATTTCCCCGCCCGTAGGGCGGGGAAATACACGAAAACACCCCGCATTGGACACTCCCCAACGGTTCCTGTAGCCGCACAAAGCAGGGTTTTAGCAGGGAAAAGCGGGGAGCGGTTTATGCCGCTCCCCGCCCTCTTTTAACGGATCGGCTCGAAATCCGCCGCGCCGTGTTTGCAAAGCGGGCAGATGAAATCGTCCGGCAGGGTATCGCCCTCGTAGATATAGCCGCAGATCTTGCATACAAAGCCCTTCTTCCCTTCTGTCTGGGGCTTCGGCTTTACATGCTCCTGATAATAGGTGTAGGTCATGGTCCGCGCATTGGAAACGACGCGCGCCTCCGTGACGGCACAGATGAACATGCCATGTGTATCCAGATCAATATACTGCTCCACCTTCAGCGAAAGGATGGCGTTGATGTTCTGCGACAGGATTGCCACCCCGTTGGCGGCGCGCAGCGGCGTTTCACCCGCGAATTTATCCACATTGCGGCCGCTCTGGAACCCGAAGCGCTCAAACACCGAGAACGGCGCGTCCTCGGACAGGCAGTTGATATTCATCACGCCCGTCTGCTTGATGATATGATGGGAATAGTTCGCCTTATTGATGGTGACGGCTACGCGGTTGGGCGTGTTCGTCACCTGGGATACGGTGTTGACGATCAGGCCGTTGTCCCTGCGGCCATCGTTCGTTGTGACGACATACAGCCCATAGCCGATATTGAACAGCGCGTTCATGTTGCTCTTGTCGGCGGTCTCCTCGCGCAGGGCGAGGTAGTCCTGGCACAGCTCCTTCGCCAGGTCCTTGAGCTGCTGCTCGCTCTCAGAGGAGAGCGCGGAACGGAGTGTCACGACCGGCTCGGCGAATGTGAGGTTCTTCGATTTTTCCAGCATGCCCTTCATTGTCTTTGCGGCCAGCGGCGCCCAGGAGCCGTTTTCGATAAAGGCTACCGTGCGCTTTTGGAAATTGCGCTCGGTCAGGTGTTCGATAAATACGCGCATGAATGGGAAGATGTCCGCGTTATAGGTCGTGGTTGCCAGCACTAACTTGCGGTAACGGAACGCATCCTCAACGGCCTCGGCCATATCCGTGCGGGCCAGATCGGTCACGACCACCTTTGGGCAGCCGTTGGCGCGCAGCATATCCGCCAGTTTGTTCACGGCCTTGCGCGTGTTGCCGTATACGGATGTATAGGCAATCACCACGCCCTCGCTCTCCGGCTCATAGGACGACCATGTGTTATACAGTCCCAGGTAATATCCAAGGTTCTCTTTCAGAACCGGGCCGTGCAGGGGGCAGATGGTCTGGATATCCAGCCCCGCCGCCTTTTTCAGCAGGTTCTGCACCTGCGCGCCGTATTTGCCCACGATACCGATATAATAGCGGCGCGCCTCGCAGGACCACTCCTCGTCGACATCCAGCGCGCCGAACTTGCCGAAGCCGTCGGCAGAGAACAGTACCTTGTCGAAGCTGTCATATGTCACCATCACTTCCGGCCAATGCACCATCGGCGCGCTGACGAAGGTGAGGGTATGCTTACCGAGTGTCAGGGTATCGCCCTCGGCAATCACCTGGTTATGACCCTCGAAATCGGTGCCGAAAAACTGGCGCATCATTGCCAATGCCTTAGCGCTTGTGACGACCATCGCGTCCGGGTAGCGCTTGGTAAAGCTGACAATGCTGCCGGAATGGTCCGGCTCCATGTGCTGCACGATCAGATAGTCCGGCTCGCGCGCGCCCAGCGCTTTTTCGATGTTGTCCAGCCACTCGTGCGTGAAACGGGCGTCGACGGTGTCCATCACGGCGACCTTTTCATCCGCGATGATATAGGAATTGTACGCCATGCCGTTGGGCACCACATACTGGCCTTCAAACAGGTCGACGTCGTGGTCGTTGACGCCGACATACAGGATATCCTTGGTGATTTCCATGTTTTGCACTCCTTTTTCTTTTTGATGGGGTCTGTACCGATATTGTATCACAGCTTCGCGGGAACGTCCACTACTTTTTGCTGGGGGAGCGGGAAAGGCGCAAAATGCCGGGGAAAATCGTCCCGGACGTTTTGCCATTACTGCTGTTCCAATAACTCCCTGTATTTTTTCTGCTCCTCCTCCGGGATCTCCAATACAGCCATAGCCTGCTCCACAGATACGCCCATGTTTTTTACCATATTTTTGATAGAGGTCACAATACCCTTTGCCACACCTTGGGCCATCCCCTGAACTACGCCTTCAGCCACGCCTTTCGTCATTGCTTTGTCCCAGACGCCTTTACTCAAATTGCACACATCCGACACCTCCTTCTCCATCCTTTGTGTCATAGGAATATCATAATCATTTTGTAAAATCTGCCGTTTCTCCGCCTCGCTGGTTTCGTTGGAGAAAAGCACGTCCAGCATCCGAAGGATGCCGTCATAGTTTTCCCCATCTGGGCTGCCGAGGCATAGGGTAATAACTGACAGCAGATCATAATGCTGAACGGGGTCCACCACATTTCCCACCAGCGGCTTTGCCGCCACATAGTACTGGGTGATGGTATTTTCCCGGTTCTTTGGTGGGTTGAGGCATATCCAGATTGAATATACCTTTTTGATTTTTTCATACTGGGAGTCGGTGAACTCCCTGCCGTACTGGGAAGAAATCATCCGGCAGCAATAGTATATGCCGCGCATGATGAGCGGATAGCCGGGGTAGAAATCGTTCTGCGCCTCCATGTTGATGATGAGGGTGATGCGCGCCTTTGACCGGGGGACAATCGCGCGGAAACGGATATCATAGGTGATGGTCCCTTCATGCACGGATTTATCCTCGGTATCCATGCCGCTGATGACCGTACCGCTTTCGTCAGGCATCACAGGGACCGTGGACACCTGGGGCTGTCCCTCGATATACTTTTCAGCGATTTCGTGTACGTCGCAATCCTTATATTCTTCCAGGCAGGATTTCATGATCCATGCCAAGATAATCTTTTCCGACAGGAGACGCTTACAGGCCGCATCATAGCGCGCGCTTTCGTCTGTGGCGTGCAGGCTATGGGCGATGCTCGTTTCCTCGTTCATTGATACCACTTTCTTTTCCTTACTTGTATCACAGCTTCGACGGAACGTCCACTACTTTTTGCGGGAGAGCGGGAAGGGCGCAAAATGCCGGGGAAAAATTCGCCCCGGATATTTTTGTAGTTACGTTTGTCTCAGCAAATCCATATACCTTTTTCGCTCTGCCTCCGGGATTTCCAGCACGGTCATGGCCTGTTCTACAGATATGCCCAAGTTCTTTACCATATTTTTAATAGAGGACACAATGCCCTTTTCCCAGACGCCTTTACTCAAATTGCACACATCCGACACCTCCTTCTCCATCCTTTGTGTCATAGGAATATCATAATCATTTTGTAAAATCTGCCGTTTCTCCGCCTCGCTGGTTTCGTTGGAGAAAAGCACGTCCAGCATCCGAAGGATGCCGTCATAGTTTTCCCCATCTGGGCTGCCGAGGCATAGGGTAATAACTGACAGCAGATCATAATGCTGAACGGGGTCCACCACATTTCCCACCAGCGGCTTTGCCGCCACATAGTACTGGGTGATGGTATTTTCCCGGTTCTTTGGTGGGTTGAGGCATATCCAGATTGAATATACCTTTTTGATTTTTTCATACTGGGAGTCGGTGAACTCCCTGCCGTACTGGGAAGAAATCATCCGGCAGCAATAGTATATGCCGCGCATGATGAGCGGATAGCCGGGGTAGAAATCGTTCTGCGCCTCCATGTTGATGATGAGGGTGATGCGCGCCTTTGACCGGGGGACAATCGCGCGGAAACGGATATCATAGGTGATGGTCCCTTCATGCACGGATTTATCCTCGGTATCCATGCCGCTGATGACCGTACCGCTTTCGTCAGGCATCACAGGGACCGTGGACACCTGGGGCTGTCCCTCGATATACTTTTCAGCGATTTCGTGTACGTCGCAATCCTTATATTCTTCCAGGCAGGATTTCATGATCCATGCCAAGATAATCTTTTCCGACAGGAGACGCTTACAGGCCGCATCATAGCGCGCGCTTTCGTCTGTGACGTGCAGGCTCTGGGCGATAGTCGTTTCCTCGTCCATTGATACCACCTTCTTTTCCCTCATTGTACCATGTTTTCGCGAAAAAACAACCACTCCGGCGCGTTTTCATGCGGCAGACTCACGCTTCGATCGTCAAGGCTTCGGTGACAATGCCCAGCGCCTTTAGCTTGGCCTTCGTGGTGCGGAGCTGGTACTCAATCTCCCTTTCGCGGTCGGCGGCGGTTTTGATGCGTTGGAGGTCAATAAATTTATCCATTAAAATGGTGGCCTGCTGTTTTTCGGTCAGCTCTGCCGCCCCTTCCGCAGAAAGCTCTTTGATGATGGGGGGACAGGGCTGTTCGGCCGGTGAAGGGGTATTTCCTGTTGTTCCATCAGCAACGTATTCTATGATGTCGCCCGGCTGGCAGTTGAGCATCGCACAAATTCGGGAGAGGTTGTCCGCAGAAACGGCTTTTCCTTCCCGTAATGCTTGAAGCGTACTTTCTGCGAGAATTTTTTCCTTCCGCAGGCGGCTCGTGTTGTACCCCGCATTTTTCAGTAAGGGAAGTATCGGGACTTTGTACTTAATGGGCATTCATGCTGTCTCCCTTTGCTTTTTAGCGCATAATATACAAAACGCTCAGATTTACACGAAATTTAGAGTTTATTTGCGTATATATTTGGGTATTTTGCCAATAGAAATTACACGATAAATCGTGTATGATATATTGCAGAGGAAGATTCCTCCCAAATCATCAAATCTGCCGTGTGCCCTGAAAAATTTATGATTCTTTGTCTTGGTGGACTGTATCCAATGCCATTTGTGTGTCAATCGCCCGGTTTATAAAGCCGTTCAGGGATTCGCCCTGTTCTTCCGCGTGTGCCCGTATGATTTCTTTTTTCCCTTTTTTCACTTGCAAGCGAATATCGTCATAATTCCGTTTGGCATAATCATTTTTTATTTGCGCATTTGTCTTTGTTTTTGGACGCGGCACCAGTTTTTCCCCCTTCTTTATTATTATGGCATAAAAGAGAAGTCATGTACATGTATAAAATAAACATATATGGACATGTATGTTTGTACGATCTGCCTATTGAAATCCATGTACATGTATGATACAATGCGTTTGTACATAAATGGAAGGAGTCGTGAATTATGAGAACTTTGGATTTGTACGATAATCTCCGGCATCTATACGATGGGTTGTGTGCTATCCAGTGTGTCAGCTTTGCGCTGGAGACAAACGAAGCGGACAGCGCAACATTTGGAAAAGGGTTAGGCTACATTATTGATTTGGTGGAAAGAGAGTTCCGCACCATATTGGACGAACTCAAAGAGGATATGGCTAAATAGGCGGATTCAAAAAATCCGCCCTGGCATTTTCCATCAGCTATGGTACTATATTATTTCCCGTTCCCTTATCCCGGTACATGGTACCAGTTGACCGAACAGGCAGATGTTTTTCTGCTGCCACAAATATATAAAAGGGATTTTTATTATTAAATTCCTCTCCTAATAGATTTTACGCATGTCAAATCTTCACAACGGACAATCTCCATAGAGCCTTTTTCTTCATAAATCAAGGGTTTTCCACAACGCGGGCACTTTGATGTGATCGTTCCACTTTGCAACAGTTCCGCCACCGCAGCATTTAAGGCGTTGTATTCATTCTGCGTCATTGCTTTGGCCATATAAAACCCTCCTTATGAAATAATTATATTGAATTGCTACTCCTGCTTCTTCTGCCCGGCTGAGGGCATCCATAATCAAATAATATCTGTCCTCGTCTGATAAATTGGGTGCCGTTTTTGCGGCCATATAACTGGCTCTAAATTCATCAGCCCATGCCCTTGAAACTATTTTATTCACTTTTTCGGGAGAAGTTTCGCTATCTTCTTGCAAATATTGTGCGCGATAGGGCCTATGCCCATAATATTCATGCGCCAACACCGCTCTCACTGACATTTTATCACGGGGATGGGTAGAATATTGATCGGGGAAAATATTTCCCTTTATATGTACTTTTCCGTCACTCGGTAAAAAGCATGTTCCTTTCGTAGATAAATCATTAAAAACAAAATCTTTTCTATCTGCGTCGATTGCCTCAAGTTCCTCAATAACGAATTTTATTTCTTCCTCTGTTAATTGGTAGTATGGGGAATATCTGCCACCTGGAGCTAAACGTGCATCGGTTTCTTTCGCTCCCATTCTAATAATTCCCCTCTCTTTAATCATACCATCTTCTGCGGATTTGTCAACCTTCTGAATCTCCTTTTCTTCCCTCTTTATCCCAAGATGGGTTTCCAAAGGGGCTGCGCCCCTTTGGCGGAGTCCAGAGGCAGC
>CANCXY010000062.1 GCA_947381875.1 uncultured Clostridia bacterium
AGCTAAGATAATGGCGCTGACAAGGATGATAACCGCCAGCAAAGTCACGACCAGTTCATTCAGTGCGGACAAGGGCGCGGCGGCGTTTTCGTAGGTTTCGTTGTCGGATTCTACGGTGAATGCTTTCCAGTCGATCCCCGGCAGGGTTTTTATGTCAGCCACCACCCGCGCCATGTCCTGCGGGTCGTCTATGGTAACATGGAGAGAGGAAAAACCGTAATTGATCATGCCGCCGTCAAGCTCTTTTGATGTCTGCAAATCGACGAATACCCGATTTTGGATTTTGTCATAAGTGGTGACAGTTTCCCCAAACTGCTCTATTGCGTGGGGCGTAAACAGCCCGACGATTTTCACCCGGATTTCCTGCCCGGTGTAGCTTTGGCCTTCCACGTTATAGCAGTGGGCGGTGAGATAGCCGCCGACTTTTAATCCATTTTTCTCTGCCAAATCCCGGCTGATGACCGCCGCGCGGGTGTCCTCTGCGGATATATGCCGCCCTTCGCTGAGCGTCAATGTGCTGGTGGTAAAAAGTTCGTCGTCTTCTGTGCCGCAAACGCCCAATGCTTTTGTATAGCCCCGGTATTTTGCGTCGATTGGTACGGTGCCGGGGAACAGAGAAAGACCCTCAAACGGAAGAAGATTTTCCTGTCTTGCGCCGCAGGCTTTCACGCCGGAAACGCCTTTGATTGCGGCGATATTTTCGGGCGTGAATTGCACGGTTGAATACATGAGAAAACTGGTGGCTGTCTTGCCGGTTTCCTCGTCTACTTCGTTATCCTGAATGGTTTCTTTAACTACATAGGGGCTGTTGTCCCAATCCACAAAAACATCAAATTTGCCGCCCAGACTTTGCCGCAGCGCAGCCTGTGCGGCCTTTGATGCTTTCCAGATGGAAAGGCCCGTCAGGACAAAGGTTGCCATGATCAGCAGGATAGCAAATAAAAGAACGGTTTTTCCCCGTTTTCGTGTGACGTACAGAAACGCCCTCTTGACAATGCTCATCGTTTAATACCTCCATATTGTTGTACGGTTCTGGTGAACCTGTCCATAGAATAGCACCATAATATGGAACAGGTATGAAACGGGGAGGCAATTATGACAAAAATAAAAAAACTCCCCAGCGGGGAGCTTTTGCATTTATAGCTGGATGAGAAAGCGCATGCCGGGTGGAGATTCCATAGGCGCGAAAGAATAGGGGAGATGGATAGAGGATAAAATCGTATCCACAATATAGAGGCCCAATCCGTTGCCGCCGCTCTCCCGGCTCCGGGAGAAGTCCGGGCGGTAAAACGGCTCAAACAGGCGGCAAAGTTCATCGGCGGGGATAGGTTCGCACGCGTTTTCTATGATAAGACGATTTTCGGCCATATAGACGGAGACAGCGTTTCCAGCCTCCGTATAGGCGACGGCATTCGCGAGGATATTCGATATCGCTTTGCTGAACCGTCCAGCCGGCAACGTCGCGGGAAATGTTTCTGGCAAATCAAGGGAAAACGTGATCTGGTGCGCCGCCGCTATTATCTGATAAGGTTCACACAGTTCCATCAACAAAGAGGATATGTCGACTGCTGCTGGCTGTTCGGCGGTCAGGTTCAGTTTAGAGGTTTCTAAAATGTCATGGATCATCCCGGAAAGCTGCTCGACCATTTCTTTGCAGGCCGGGAGACGGGCGGCGCAGTCCTGGTATCCCTCGACGCCCAGGATCATGTTCTCCAGTGTTGCGTTCAGCGCGGTGACAGGGGTTTTCAGTTCATGGGACGCTGCCCGCAAAAAATCCGCTTTGTCCCGCTCCATCTTCCGAACAGTGTCTTTTTCGCGCTCCAAATGTTCTATAGCAGACAGCAGGTCAGTGTATAAATTGTTGATGTTTTGCGCCAATAGGCCTATTTCATCTTCCATATGGGCAGGGCAGCGTACCACGCGTCCCAGACGCATCATCTGTTGGGTCGAAGCGGAAATCTCCTGGATAGGGCCGGTGATGGCTTTGGAAAATAAAAGGGAGCAGGCGACAGAGATCAGCAGGGAACAGGCCAGGGAAACAGGCAGGGCGTTTTCAACGGCCCGCGTTACAAACCGCGCCTGATTGATGCTGACGACAATATCATCCTGTGTATTCAACGCTAACTGCATACGGGGCGCAAGCAAATATACAAGCCCGTGTGAGGCCGCGACGACAAACAGCATGATGCCCTGCGCATAGGATAGCATGGGAATGTGGAATGTGTATGAAATCGGCTGCCTTTGAAAAACAGGTAGATGCAGCGGCGCTGTACGCTTCAGCTTAAAAAAGAGAAAAAATGTACCCTGCTGCAAATTTCACAGCATAGCCATGTTGCCCCATAGGACAACAATACCGGCAGGATATATAACAGGGACGTATTGCCGCTGTAAACAGGAAATAAAAGATATTGGAACCAGACCACCCAAATAAAATGAAAAATGTAAAACGCATAGGATTGTTTGGATAGATATTTTGATATTTTTCCGCTGAAATTCAGGTGCCTTTTTCCAATTCCAAGCAGGGAGAGCATCATAAACCACTCAGATACATATTTTGCAATCGTGTTCAAAAAGGGGGCCTGCATATTTGAATAAATAAACATATATACATTCAGAACGGACGCACTTACACCAACAGCAAGGAAAACCCATTTACGTTTTTCTATTTTACCGATTACACAGTCATTTGAGAAGATATAAAAACCAATAAGAAAAATATAAGTGTACTCGGCGAGGCTTTTTCCGCCTATCGAAAGCAGGTCGCCGAAAAACGGCAGCGGAAGCCCCAGTAAACAAATCAGGGCAAGCGAGAGTGCGATATTTTTTTGGGGGATCATTTTCCGCTGTAATAAAATAATGCCAAGCGCAATGAGCGAAATAAAAAACAGATAGAGAATAAACCAGAACTGTCCAACAGAAAAGCCGCCGTCAGCACCGGTTAAATCTGTAAAACGAGTAAAGAAAACAGTGTAGTGCGGGAATACGTTTCCCGTATATCCATAATTGAATTTGTTGGCAAGATATGTCATCAATGGCATCATGAAAATTGTCCCAGAGGCAAACGGAACCAGTAATTTTTTCAGGCGTTCCAGGATATATTGTCTGACTGTCCTTTTTTGAAGCGAAAACTTTGTGGAGATACCCGCAAGAAGAAACATAAGCGGCATAAAATATGGGCTTAAAAATACAACAATACTACTGATAACAGCATTTCCTTCAAAATAAATATAATTTGGTTCTCCCCATACGTTCCATGCCATTGCGGCATGGTAGGGGATAAGCAGCAGAATAACCATCCACCGCAGATTATCAATATAATGTTTCCGCATACGGTCCCTATGCCTTTCCTCCCTCCATTTATATGTGTACGCATTTGGGCGCTTTGCGCGGATATGAATAGCGTCAGCTCCCCGAAGGAAAAACAGCCAGAAACGTGACAACGCCGTTCGCGTATCGGTTGGTGATGCGCCCTTTATGGCGTGCGGCGATTGCATGGGCGGTGGAAAGGCCGATCCCGTATCCGCCGGTTGCGCGGGCGCGGGAGGAATCCGCGCGGTAAAAGCGGTCGAACCAGCGGGGCATCTGGGCCGGGTCGACGCCCGCGCAGGGGTTGGAGACGGAGACGCAGACATTGCGGCCCTTCTGCGACACATGCAGGCGGATGGTACCCGCCGCGTCGCAATATTTGACGGCGTTATCCAGCAGGATGGAGAACAGTCGGAAGAAATTGTCCTCTACGCCTTTCAGATAGATGCCGTCGGGGATATCGGCCTCCAATGTTTTCCCGTCCGCCTCGGCCAGCGGCTGGAACGCGTCCACATGGGCGCGGGCTACCTCGGTGAGGGAAAAGCGCTCCATGGTATCGGGCGCGACGGTTTCTTCTGTGCGCGCAAGCTCCACCAGGTCGCGGGTGAGCTTTTTCAGGCGGCCGATCTGTGCCCGCGCGCTCTCGGTCCACTCATTTTTCCCGCATGTGTCCTCCAAAAGCCCCATATCTGCCGACAGGATTGCCAGCGGCGTTTTCAGCTCATGGGAGGCGTCGGTGACGAACTGCCGCTGCCGCTCCAGGTTGTCGATAAATGGCCGGATGGCCTGTTTGGAGAGGACCAGCAGCAAAACGGTGACGATCAGCGCAAAGAGAAGGAACATGCCAACCACGATATACAACAGGTTATTGGCGGCCTGGAGCTGCAAAAAGCAGTCCAGCACAATGACGGTAACGCCGCCGTCCGCTTCATCAAACACACCATAGCGGTAATGGCCAACATACCCGCGCGGCTTTTCCGTCTGCAAAACGGCGCGCACGGTATCCATCACGGTACGGCTGTCCAGCGCGGCGATATGCTCTAAATAGACGGCCCGCACGTCCCCCTGCGCGCTGAATTCTACAATACAGTAGCGCGTTTCAAACGGCGTTTCGGGCGTGACCTGGAAGCGGAAATCGGAGGGGTCGAAACGGGAGCCGGGCGCAAAAAAGCTGCCGCCGTTCTGCCGCAAAAGAGCGATGGCTCTGTCCAGTCGGCGAGTAGTCGCCCAGTGGTTGCCAATGCCGATGGCGATGCAAAGCACAGCCATAGCGCCCAACATGGACGCCACGGCAATCATAAGGAATTTCCGGCGCAGTGAACGGATCATGGTATCTCCTCCAACAAATACCCCTGCCCCCGGCGGGCGGCAATGCGGACATTGGCCCCCGCCGCTTCCAATTTGCGCCGCAGATAGGAAATGTACGCCCACACGACGCTCAACTCCGCCTCGCTGTCGCAGCCCCAGATATGTTCCATAAACTGTTCTGTGGAGATCAGGCGGCCATTCTGGCGCATCAGCATTTCCAGCATCTGAAATTCCCTGCTGCCCAGCCGGATACGGTTTTCGCCGCAGCAAAGCTCAAAGGAGGCGCAGTCCAGCGTGATGTTCCCCGCGCAAAGGATGTTTGGCGTGTATGTTTCCCCCCGCCGCGTCAGCGCCCGGACGCGCGCCAGGAATTCCCGCGTGTCAAAGGGTTTGGCGAGGTAATCGTCCGCGCCGCTGTCCAGCCCGGCGACGCGGTCCTCCACCCCGCCTTTGGCCGTCAATAAAAGCACCGGCGCGGCAACGCCCTTGGCCCGCAGTGCCCGCAGGACCTCCAGCCCGTCCATCCGGGGCATCATGATGTCCAATACAAGGCAGTCGTAATGCCCCCCAAGGCCGTAATCGAACGCGTCGCGCCCGTTGGATACGATATCCACAGAATAATGCTCCCGTTTCAGCAGTGCCGACAGGGCCGCCGTCATATCAGGCTCATCGTCGGCTATCAGGATGCGCATGGCGTTTCCTCCTTTTTGATGTCCTGCTGTTCAATATAGCACACAAAACCCGCTTTGTCGAGAGTGTGTGCTGACTTTCAGGCACCCCAGAGGCTCTGCCTCTGGACTCCGCCAAAGGGGGCAAGCCCCCTTTGGAAACCCATCTTGTTTGGATTTTTGGGGCGGCTTTAAACTTGCTTTAAGGTCGAGCTTGTATGATATAGGGGAACCACTTGAAAATCAGTGAGCATTTTTGTTGTTTCCCCGCCCTTCGGGCGGGGAAACAGCACCGATTTTCGAGTTGCATCAAAGCCAAAAGGAGGGAATACCTTTGATCGAGATTGAGCATCTCACCAAACGGTACGGGGAACATACGGCTGTGTCCGATCTGAACCTGCGGATCGAGAGCGGCCAAATCTACGGTTTTCTTGGCCCGAACGGGGCGGGGAAATCCACGACGCTGAACATTATAGCGGGCTGTTTGTCCGCCACAGAGGGCTGTGTGCGCATTGAGGGCTGTGATATTTTTGAGCAGCCGGAGAAAGCGAAAAAGCATATCGGATACCTGCCCGAACAGCCGCCGCTCTATATGAACGAAACGCCCTCGGAATATCTGCGCTTTGTGGGCGAGGCAAAGGGCCTGCAGGGCGCACGGCTCACGGAACAGATCAAGGCCGTTCTGCGTCAGACAAAATTGGAGGACGTATCGCATCGGCGCATTTCGGCGCTGTCCAAAGGCTACAGACAGCGCGTGGGCATCGCGCAGGCCCTGTTGGGCGACCCGGAGATTATCATTTTGGATGAACCAACCGTGGGGCTTGACCCTATCCAGATTATTGAGATACGGGATCTGATTAAAGAATTAGGGCAGCGGCACACGGTCATTTTCAGCTCCCATATTCTTTCCGAGGTACAGACGCTCTGCGACCAAATCATCATGATTGCCAAAGGGAAGCTGGCCGCGTTCGATACGCCGGAGAATTTAGAAAAAAGCCTGCTCGCGTCCAACACGGTTTCTCTGCTCACAGAGGCGGACGCGCCGCAGGTGGAGGCGCTGCTGGGCGGCGTTCCGCATATCACCAGCTGCGCCGTCACAAGGCGGGACAACGGCCTTACCGCCGCCGATATCCAGACGGACCTTCCCAATGGCTACGAGCTTTCCCGCGCTGTATTCACGGCATTTGCGCGGGGCGGGAAATCGCTGTTAGAACTGCGTGTAAAGAAAGCCGGCCTCGAAGATATTTTCCTGGAGCTGGCGGAGGATGGCGCGCCTGCCGAAGCGGAAACGCCCAAAGAGGAGGAGAGCGCGCCAAACGAAGCAGACGCGCCAAAAGAAAGCGAGGTGGCGGCAGATGGCGGCAGTATTGAGGCATGAGCTGAAAAGCTATTTCCGTTCGCTCACGGCGTATGTGTTCGGCGCGGGACTGCTGCTGGCGGTGGGTTTGGGCGCAATGCTTTACAATATCCAGGCGGCGGTGAGCAATTTTGAATTTGCGCTGAGTTATTTCTGCATCATCTTTGCGGTGATTGTGCCCATCCTGACGATGCGCGTGATTGCCGAGGAGCGTAAGCAGAAGACCGACCAGCTCTTATACTCCCTGCCCATCACCACCACCCAGGTGATCGTGGGAAAATACCTGGCGCTGCTGGCCGTCTATCTCGTGCCGCTGTGCGTGGTCGCGGTGTACCCGCTGATTTTCGCGCAGTTCGGGGAGGTATACCTGCTTACTTCGTATGGCTCACTGCTTGCTTTCTTTGTGATGGGTGCGGCGCTTATCGCCGTGGGCGTGTTTATCTCCTCGCTCACCGAGAACCAGGGATTCGCCGCAGGTATCGGCATTGCGGCGATCCTGCTGAACTATTACAGCGTTACGCTTTCGGAATATGTCTCCCGGACCACTTTCGGCAGCATTGCCGCGCTATGTGTATTGATCGCCGCGCTGTGCCTCATCATTCGGCACCTGACAGGGAGTGAGAACCTTGCCTATGGCGTATGCTTTGTGCTGACGGCGGCACTGGCTGTAGTGTGTTGGATGGACCCCGCAAAGTTAGAAGGGCTGCTGCCGGATATTATGACAAAGCTCTCCCTGTTCGACCGCTTTTACGGCTTTGTGAACGGCGTGTTCGATATGACCTCCATCGTCTATTACGGCAGTGTGATTGTGTTCTTCCTGTTCCTCTCGATCCAGTCGATGGAGAAAAGGAGGTATAATTGATGAAACGCCCCGCGGAAAGCAAAAACCGCAACGCGCTGCGCGGCGGCGCGTATGCGTTGACAATCACCGTGGTGGTGCTGGCACTCCTGCTTTTGGCGAATGTGTTCGCCGCCGCCCTGCCCGCATCCTGGACGAAGTTTGACATCAGCGCCGCAAAGCTCTATTCCATTACCAGCAATACGAAGGTGGTTGTCAACGCACTAAAAGAAGATGTGACAATCTACTGGATTGTGCAGTCCGGCGAGGAAGACGACGTAATAGAAAACCTGCTGGACAAATACGAAAGCCTGTCGGAACATTTGCAGGTCATCAAGAAAAACCCGGATGTTTACCCGACATTCGCGGCCCAGTATACCGACGAGACAGTACAGAATAACAGCCTTGTCGTGGAATGCGGTGAAAAGAGCCGCTATATTGACATAGATGATATTTATACCGGTGAGCTGAACCCCTACACCGGCACCTACAGCGCCACCGATTTTGACGGCGAGGGCGCTATCACTTCCGCGATTGATTACGTTGTCAGCGACGAGCTGCCGCGCCTGTATCTGTTGGAAGGGCATGGCGAAAAGGAACTGCCCGCCGGTTTCAGCGGGCAAATCGAAAAGGAAAACATGGAGACGGTGCAGTTATCGCTTTTGACGGCGGACGAAATACCCAAAGACGCGGCGTGCATCGTTATCTACAGCCCGGCCAGTGATATTTCCCAAGAGGAGCAGAAGATGTTAGAGGAATATACCGCGCAGGGCGGGAAGCTGCTTGTCATGGCAGGCCCCACTGAGGACGGCACATTGGAAAACCTGTACGGCCTGCTCTCCGAATACGGCGTAACGCCCAACGAGGGCATTGTGATCGAGGGAGACAGGGAGTATTACGCGTTCCGCGCGCCCTATGTACTGCTGCCCGATTTAGCCAGCCATGAGATTACCGACCCGCTGATAGAGGAAAACTACCGGCCCATCCTGCCCATCGCGCAGGGATTGACGGTGAGCGGCACCGACAGCGCGGTGACAAGCCTGCTCATTACCTCCGACGATTCTTTCAGCAAAGCGGCAGGCTATACGCTGGACACCTACGAGCGCGAGGAAGGGGATACCGACGGCCCGTTCACCGTTGCCGTCTCCGTGGAGACGGGAGGGGAAGGGAAGATTGTCTGGTTCGCGTCGTCGGAATTTTTGGAGGAGATGTATAACGCCTATGCCTCTGGGGCCAATGTCGATATCGCCATGAATGCGCTGTCGTATCTGGTGGGGGAGACGGAGGCTGTGGCGATCCGCAGCAAATCGCTGAATTACAGCTATCTTACCATCAGCGAATCCACGGCGTCGCTGTTGAAAGTGATTATGATTGGCCTATGCCCGTCGCTGTACCTGACGGCGGGAATCGTTGTGGTGCTGAGAAGGAGGAGGCGGCAAAATGGCACGGTCTAAAAAGCTCATCATCCTGTTTGTGGCGCTGCTTGTCATGGGGGCGGCCACGATAGCGGCGATCCACGGGGAAGAACGCCGGGAGGAGATACGCACCAGCGAACAGATCCTTTTTGAAACACCGTCCGATTCCGTGGATACGCTCTCCTGGACGTATGAGGGCAATACGCTGTCTTTCCACAAGGACGAAACGTGGCAGTACGACGAGGACGCGGCGTTCCCTGTAAGCGAAGAAAAGATAACCTCGCTGCTCAAACAGTTTGAGGCGTTTGGGGTATCCTTCGTGATCGAACATGTGGAGGACTACGCACAGTACGGCCTGGACGACCCCATATGTACGATACGCCTTTCCGCCGGGGAGCAGTCGTACCAGTTGCAGTTGGGCGATTTCAGCAGCATGGATGCCAAACGCTATGTCTCGATTGGGGACGGGAATGTTTACCTGGTGCAGAACGACCCGTTGGAAGAATTTGACGCGGCGCTGAAAGACCTGATCGACAACGACGAAACGCCGCGCCCGGAACATGCCGAACGCATCCAGTTTGAGGGCGCGGAGGCATACGAAATCCGCTATGAGGAGGACAGCCCCGACGCCTACAGCGATGAGGACGTATACTTCACACAGCACAATGGGGCCAATCGCCCGCTGGACGCAAGCCGGGTATCGGGGTATCTGCAAACGCTTGGGGGCTTGAGCCTGACAGAGTATGTGAGCTATAACGCCACAGAAGAAGAAATCAAAGAATGCGGGTTGGACGCGCCCGATTTGAGCATCACGCTAAATTACAAGGACGAGGACAACGCGGAAAACACCTTTACGCTGCACATCAGCCGCGACCCGGCGGAAACGGCGGAGGATGATGTCGCAAAAGCGTATGCCCGCGCGGGGGATTCCCCGATCCTGTATGAAATTCCCGCTGAAACGTACAATGAGCTGATGCGCTGTGCGTATGACGACCTGCGCCACCTCTCGGTGTTCTGGTCGGATTTCTCCACGGTAACGCAGGTGGATATTACGCTGGAGGGCAGCGATTACACCCTCACCACAGAAGGGGAGGGCGACAGCCGCAAGTACCTGTATCAAGGGGAGGAAACGTCCATCAGCGCGTTCCAAAGCGCACTGGAAGCCCTGGGCGCAACGGGATTTACCAGCGAAGCACCCGCGCAGCAGGAGGAGATACGCCTGACGCTGCACACAGAGGATGAAAACCACCCGCAGAGGGAAATTGTCCTTTACCGATACGACGGTACGCGGTGCCTGGCCGTTGTGGACGGGGAGACGGAGTTCTTTGTGGAGCGCGCCGCCGCTGTCGACCTGATCGAGGCCATGCATGCGATCGTGCTGGCGCAGGATACGGAACAGTAATAAGCAGGGCGGCGGGACAGTCAACCGACTATTGCCGCCGCCCTGTTTTTGCGTTTTATTAAACAGATAAACTGGAATTTAACATACAAATTCTCTTTTTAATAGTCCATATTGAAAATTATCACCCCAAGTACCGTCTTTCCGTTTTATATGTTCCCGTAAAACTGCTTCCCGCCTCATTCCTACTTTTTCCATAACCTTGCTTGAAGCAATATTTTCACTATCACAGCCTGCTATGACTTTTCTGTAATTAACGTCATGGAACAAAAACCGTATAACTGCTTTTACAGCTTCCGTTGTATATCCATTTCTCCAATATTCATATCCAAGCACATATCCAATTCCTGCGATTTCTAAGCGGTCATCTGAATAACATACATTAATTGATCCTATGATCTTAGTATCCAATTCGATAATCCAATTATAGTCCGACAACTGATCCTTGCCTGCCATATATTCTACATAAGCTCTTGTATCTTCTATTTTTTCGTGTGCGTACCAGCTTGTATATTTTGCAACGCGTTCATCACTCGTCCAAGTTGCAAAAATTTCTTCGGCATCACTTATCCGAAACTTCCGCAGCAATAATCTATCAGTTTTTATGTCCATTGACCCTTTATGCTCTAACATGGAAAATCCTCCTATAAATGCCGATTTATCGGTATATTTGCTGACACAAATATGGTATCAAACGTCTTCCGCCTGCCGCTGCATCCATTTTCCATTGGTGAAATCGGGGATCGCGGCGGGTGCGCCGCCCATAGCGATGGACTGTTCCGACAGGCAGGAAATACTCATCCAGGCCGCCGCGTCGTATACGTCGATAGGTACCGGCCCGCGCTCCCGCACGGCTTTCAGGAACGCACGGATCACCAGCCAATCCATCCCGTCGTGCCCGCCGCGCACGCCCTCGCACAGGTATTCCCGCCAGATGGGGTGTTCATACTGTTCGCGGTACTGTTCCACGTTGCCCCAGTGGTCGCGCCAGGTGAAATCAAAGCGGTTATCCTGTCCATCCAGAAAAATGCTCTGGTTGTCCTCCATATACATGCCTTTGGTGCCCTGTATATGGAACGCGCGGGAATAGGCGCGCGGCAGGGTGGTATCCAGCGTCAGGCAGATCGTTTCGCCGTGCGCGCAGCGGATGACCGTTGTCACGACATCGCCCTGCATGAACCGCATGCTGGACGCATCGTAATCCGGGCTTTTTTCGCGCATCAGGTACTCGTGCAGCCCGGCAGCTTTGGAGGCGACGGACACAAGCGACACCATGCGGTTGCCGCGGTTGATATTCAGAAGTTTGGCGATCGGCCCTAACTCGTGGGTGGGATAGTTCTCACAGCAACGGTTGAGGTAATTGCGGAAACGATAGTGGCGCGTCTCGCGGCCAAATGCGATTTCATCGCGCAGGTCGTGCCGGTAGCCGCCCTGGCAGTGGACGATTTCGCCAAACAACCCCTGCCGCACCATATTTGTGACAAGCAGCTCATCCCGCCCATAGCAGCAGTTTTCCAGCAGCATACAGGGGACGCCCGTCTCCTCACAGGTGCGCACCAGCCGCCAGCAGTCATTTAGTGAATACGCCCCGGCCACCTCCATAGCGGCATATTTCCCCGCGCGCATGGCCTCGCAGGCTATATTGATGTGCGACTCCCACGAGGTAAAGATAAACACCGCCTCAATCTCCGGCATTTCCAGAACTTCCCTGTAGTCCGTGGTGACAAGCGGCGCTTTCTGCCCGGCGTGGATCACCATCTCCCCGCCCTGCTGCCCTCGGTCCTCGTACACATCACAGACAGCCAAAACCTCTACGCCCGGCTGCGGCAGGATACACGTTTCTAGCAGGTTCACCCCGCGCTTGCCCAATCCTATTACGCCTACCTTTACAGGAACAGCCATTTTACCTTCCTCCTTTTTTCCGGGCGCTGCCCGGAAATGGCGGGCTGCCGCCCGCGCCTGCCCAAAGGCTCTGCCTCTGGACTCCGCCAAAGGGGCGCAGCCCCTTTGGAAACCCATCTTGTTTTGTATTGCGTGCCGCGCGTTTTCCCGGCGTTGTGCCGGGGCTGAACGCTTTCCCTATCAAAAGTATACCCGCAGCAAGGGGAAAAGGCAACAGAAATTTTATATATTCCCCCCGCGCCGCATACGCGGCGCGATGAAAAAGTTTCGCCCGCCTTTTCAAAGGCGGCGAGGATTCCAAAGGGGCAGCGCCCCTTTGGGCAGGTTTGGGCGGCAGCCCAACAGGGCCGCGCTGTTTAGCGCGGCCCTGCTTGTGCGTTAAGGAATGCGCAGTACCTGTCCAGGCAGGATGAAGTTGGGGTTGGGGATGTTGTTCAGGCGCGCGATGGCCTGCACGGTGGTGCCGTAGCGGCGTGAGATAGCCCAGAGGGTATCGCCGCGCCGCACGGTGTAGGTGCGGCATTCGGGTGTGGGCGGCAGGGGACGGCATCCGCCGCCCGGCTCGCTGCCCAGGAACGCCGAGGCGTAGAAGATATCGCGGTCCACCGGGCCGGATACGCCCTGCGGCCGGCCCTGGTCGGTGTACTGGAACCCGGCGCAGGTGTGCCAGAAGCCGAGGTTCGGCAGGTCGACCGGGGACGCGGCGGCGTAATCCGCCACCCACAGGGGCCACGCGGTCAGGCTGTCGTTCCAGAGGGTGCGGGCGCGGTATTCGTCTGTGTATATCATGGCCTGTTCGCCGCACAGCTCGCTCAGGCGCGTCAGGAAGGCGCGCGCGATGGCGTTGATGGTGGCGCTATCCTGGTTGCAGAAGCTCTCGTAATCCATTACAGGGCGGCAGTTGGCGGGCTTCTCGGCAATCAGCGACCAGAAAAAGTCTGCTTCCGCTTCGGCCTGCTCGATCGTGCAGGCGCGCAAGTAGTAATAATAACCGATGTACAGCCCGGCTGCTGCTGCCCCGGCACTGTTGCGGTCCAGGTTGGCGTCCCGGACGCCTTTTCCGTCTCCCATGCCCTCCCCGGCGCGGATATAGACGACCTGTATACCGTCCGCTTTCAGCGCGGCGAAATCAATATTATCCCCCTGCCAGACACTGATATCAATGCCCAGTACGCCGCCTTCGGGGATGCTCTCGGCAAGGGCCAGCGCGCTCTCCGGCTCCGTCTCCACGGAAGCGGCGGCAGGCGCGGCCTCGGCCTGCTGCCAGCCCGGCGCAAGCGAAAGGCTCAGGACGCCCGCTAAGAGGATGCCCGCCAGCGCGGCGGCCAGGCAGCGGCATTTTTGCGTTTTCATAGTATATATCGACCTCCTATGAACAAAGTAAGGCGGAAGCGTTTTCCGCTCTGCCCCATGGTACGCGGAAAACGCGGCGCGTGTGCATTCCGGGGCTATTGCTGTGTATCTCCCCGTCCTACGGGCGGGGAGATACACAAATTTTTCCGTCCTCAGAGGGGAGAAAACCATAAAACAGGAAAATTGATGGATTTCCCTGCGAAAAAACACTTGCATCACGCACAAAAGTATGGTATGCTTAGTAGGCCGCATGGTGGGGGCATATGAAGCGGCGCGCCCGCGCCCGCCTTTCCAGCCAGCGAGACTTATGTAAATGAGGGAAAAACATGTACGCAGTGATTGTGACGGGCGGGAAACAGTACCGCGTGGAAAAGGGCGACGTCATTTTTGTGGAGAAGCTGAACGCCGAGGCCGAAAGTGAATATACTTTCAGCA
>CANCXY010000063.1 GCA_947381875.1 uncultured Clostridia bacterium
TTCTTTTTGATGAATACTATCAGATTCTGGGTGTGTTTGCCATGAAATATGTAAAACGTATCCTGAGCGTTCTCCTCTGCCTGCCGCTGCTGCTCGTGTGCGGCGTGCCCGCCGCCGCTGCCGAAGGGACACAGCTCCAGTTTTCCAAAGAGGGGAAGCTGAAAATCGCCGTCTTTTCGGACGTGCAGTCAACGCAGTTCGTCTCCGGTACGATGATGGACTGCCTGAACGCCGTACTGGATACAGAGTCGCCTGACCTCGTTGTGTTCTTAGGCGACCAGATTGAGGGCAAAAGCCCCTACATCCATATTGGCGACAGCGAGGCCCATGTAAAGCAGGTGATCGAGACTGTCGTCGCGCCCGTTGTAGAACGAAACATCCCGTTCGCCGTAGTGTTCGGCAACCATGACGGGCAGGACTCCGGCGTCTCCAAAGAAACACAGATGGCCTATTATCGCTCCTTCCCCGGCTGCCTGGCCGAGGACGAGGGCGACGCGCTGCCCGGCTGCGGGACGTATCATCTGATGGTGGCTTCGTCGGACGGCAAGCGCACCGCCCTGAACCTCTATTTCATAGATTCCCTGGAATATGACTCCAAAGGCGGGTACGGGTGCGTCTCCAAAGAGCAGATTGCGTGGTGCCGCAGTGTGGGCGATACACTGGCAAAGGCCAACGGCGGCATGGTACCCGCGCTTGCGTTCCAGCATATCATTGTGCCGGAAATCTACAATACCTTCACACAGGTGCGTCAGGGCGAGGAGGGCGCGTTCCGGGGACAGGGCATCGGCAAAAACAACTGGTATGTCGCGCCCGCCGGGATGGACGGCGTAATGGAAGCGCCGTGCCCGCCGGAATATTCCAATGGGCAGTTCAGCGCCTGGCGCGACGTGGGAGACGTGAAAGCCGCTTTCTTCGGCCACGACCATGTCAATTCCTTCACGGCGCGCCTGGACGGCATCGACCTTGTCGCCTGCCCCGGCGCGACCTACGCAAGCTATAACAACGACAGCGCACGCGGCGTGCGCATCATTGAAATCGACGAAAAGATGATCGCTGAAGGAAAATATGACACCCATATCATCCATTTTACCGACTTGTACCCCTCCGGCCCCATCGCGGCAGTCAAGCGCTTTTTCCAGCCCTCCCGCCAGTGGGATTTCACGCTTTTGGGTGTGATTGTGGTACTTATCATCGGGAACGCCGTGTTTTGGCCACTGTTTGTTCGCCGCCGGAAAAAGAAAAAGGCCGCGGCCAAAGAGATGGCTGCGGCTGTCCCGAAAGAAGCGGAGAAGGAAACGGAAACAACGAAACAATAAGTCCATGATGGGTTTCCAAAGGGGCTGCGCCCCTTTGGCGGAGTCCAGAGGCGGAGCCTCTGGCAGGTCCGGGCAGCGCCCGGCGCGGGCGGCAGCCCGACATCAGGGCATCACGGGCTTTGCCGTGTACGCCGTGCCCATCGGGGCGGGACAGCGCAGGCAGAGGGCGGTGAAGTCTTCGGCGGCGGCATGGGCGGACGCCATACGCGCGGCGGCTTCGCCACTTTTGGCAAGGCGCGCCAACGAAGCGGCGATGGGCAGCTTTGCCGTTTTCCCGGCGCGGCGCAGGACGGACAGGCCCGTTTCTGTCGCGCCTAAAATGTGCAGGTAGGGCGGCAGGGCGGGGATGTCGTCGGTGTAGCCGAGCGCCGCGTTCAGGGCGAAACGGCGCAGGCGCGCGGTCGCGTAGCGTTTGGTTTTTAACACTTCGATCAATTCTTCCCAAGTACACGCCTGGCGTATGGCGGCAGAAAGGCGGTTTTCCAGACCCTCCCGCGCGCCGCGCGTGCGGCGCAGTTCCTCCGCGCTTTTGGCGCGCAGGCGGGAAAGTATCGCGGTGCTGAACGCAGTGGAAAAAAGTACCTCTCCCCTTTCCCACGCCGCGCGGTAAACCGCCAGGCAGGGAGCGGGCACATAGGGCGCCAGTGCCTCCACGCCCTGTTCCGCCCCTAAGCGGCGCAGGGCGGAGGCGGAGGCAAACGCGCCGTGTTCCGGCGGCGTGTCACGCACCGTATCGGTGCATGGCAGGAGCAAAGGCGCGTCATGTGCCGCACCGGCGCGAGGCAGGGCCAATGGGTGTAAGGCGCTGCCGCTGCGCAAAAGCGCCTTACAATATTCCACCGCCAAAATATCGTTTGCGGCGCGCAGCGCGTTTCCAGCGCCCGCACACAGGGTATCGGCGGCGGCGGCGCGCGCGGCGGGCAGCGGCATTCCTTCTTCAAGCGCGCGGCGCAGGGGGGCGGTAAAAGCGGGGCTTTCCAGCAGGCGCGCCGTATCTAAGGCATTGGCTGTGTCCAGTGTATCCGTACCGAAACAAAGCGTATCCACACAGCCCAGTGCACCCAGCGCGGCCACGCCCGCCGCCGCGAAACCTTCCGCCGAAAGCACCGCGCACGGGGCGGGCAGGCTGAGGATGAGGTCCGCCCCGCCCGCTAAGGCGGCACGGGTGCGCACCCGCGCGGGCAGAAACGCCGCCTCGCCGCGCTGCACCACGCCTGGGCTGCATACGCACACCACTGCCGCCGCGCCAAGGCGGCGCATTTCGGCGATCTGGTATGCGTGGCCATTATGGAAAGGGTTATATTCCGCAATAATTCCAACAATTTTCACAGTTTTTCCTGTCCCACCTTGCAAAATTTTTTCTGCCACTATATAATTATTTGTAGAGATACGGAGAAACGCGGAGGGAACCGGGGAGCTGCCGGAGCAAGGGGCTTTTGTGAGTTTCTCCGCCCGAAGGGCGGGGAAACTCATGGAAAATATCTCTGAGCCCTTAGACGCTCCCTGGCCAACGCAAAGCGTTTTTGTATATTTTCCCTTCCGAGAAGCGGGAAACCATGCGGAAACGCCTTTGCGGCCTGGACACTCCCAGGAAACGCGCGAAAACCGGACCCAAACGATTGAAGGAGGAGATTCCCATGAAAATTCTTGTCATCAACTGCGGTTCCAGCTCGCTGAAATATCAGCTCATTGATATGGACGGCGAAAAGGTGCTGTGCAAGGGCCTGTGCGAGCGCATCGGCATTGAGGGCAGCAAGATCACGCACAAAGCCAACGGCGGCGAATGGAGCGAGGAAACGCCGTTCCCCACGCACACCGACGCATTTTCCAAAGTCGTGGATATGATGACGACCGGCGAGGGCGCCGTCGTGAAGGACAAGAGCGAAATTTCCGCCATCGGCCACCGCGTGGTGCAGGGCGCGGAATTCTTTACGAAATCCGAGATCGTCACAGACGCCATCATCGACAAGATCGAGGAGATTGCGCCGCTGGCGCCCGTGCATAACCTGGCCCATGTACAGGGCTTGCGCAGCGCCAAAAACGTGTTTGGCGAGAACGTACCCAACGTCGTCGTGTTCGACACAACCTTCCACCAAACAATGCCGCGCAAGGCGTATATGTACGGCGTGCCGTATGAAATGTACGAGCAGTACGCCATCCGCCGCTACGGCGCGCACGGCACCAGCCACCGCTATGTCAGCATGGCCGCCGCGAAATACTTAGGCAGCGATTCCCTGAAAATGGTTACATGCCACCTGGGCAACGGCAGTTCCATCAGCGCTGTGAAGGACGGCAAGTGCGTGGATACCAGCATGGGCCTGACACCGCTGGCAGGCGTACTGATGGGCACGCGCAGCGGCGACCTTGACCCAAGCGTCGTTACCTATATGGAGCAGAAATTGGGATTCCACGGGCAGGATATGGCCGACTATCTGAACAAGAAATCCGGCCTGTTAGGTGTGTCGGGCGTGTCGAGCGATATGCGCGACGTGACCGCCGCCGCCGAGTCCGGCAACGAGCGCGCCAAACTCGCCATTGAGATGCTCTCCTATCAAATCAAGAAATACGTCGGCGCATACTCCGCCGCGATGGGCGGGCTGGACTGCATCGTATTCACGGGCGGCATCGGCGAGAACGACAACAATATGCGCGCGCTTGTGTGCGAAGACATGACATATCTTGGCGTGGCGATCGACTCGGAGAAAAACAGTCAGCGCACCTCCGATATCCTGGATATCAGCGCCCCCGGCAGCCGCGTGCGCGTGCTGATCGTATGCACCAACGAGGAATTGATGATTGCGCGCGATACAAAAGCACTGGTAGAGGCGCAGGGCTGAACCCGGCCAGCCCAAACTCCCGCCAACTGAAACCCCCTGAAACCATTCCCGCGGGGACGTTCGGTCTCCGCGGGATTTTCTGTGCCAAATTGTTTGTATATTCCCCATTCGCAGAGGGGAGAAACGCTCCAAAGCGGCTCCCCTTCTGCCGTTTCCACCGCCGCCCAAATCCAAAAGGAGTGCGCGGCAATGAAATTGCCGCGCGTGATGGGATTTCAAAGGGGGCTTGCCCCCTTTGGCGGAGTCCAGAGGCAGCGCCTCTGGCAGGATTCCAAAGGGCAGCGCCCTTTGGGCAGGCCCAACTACGCCGCCATATCCTGGCCCAGCGCGCCCAGGCCGAGCGCATCGTCCAGCGCCGCCGCCACGCGCGGCACGCAGTCGCTTGTGAAGGGGTCGCTCAGGCCCACGGTTGTCAGCGTCTCGCGGTAGCCCGCGTTGAAGTTGTGCCGGGTCAGGTCGTTGTAGATGCGCAGCGCCTCCGTGCGGTCCTCCTGCGCAACGGTCCAAAGTTCCAGCGCCGAGACCGCCGAGGTGGCATAGCTGATATAGTAGCATGGGGCTTCGTAATTGTGGTTAATCTCCACCCATTCGTACATCAGCGGGTAGCCGATGTATTTCTGCGAAAGCTCCGCGTGCAGCGCGTTCATCTCATCCAGGGTCATGGACGGGTTGGCGTATACCGCCTGCTGAAACTCGTCTTCCATGCAGCCCTGTAAGACAGAACCTACCAGATTTTGGAATACACCGCAGGCCATCCCTTCGGCGTCGGCCCCGTATATTTCGTCATAGGCGTCCATCATCAGCAGCTCCAGCCCCTGGGAATGGACTTCGGCCAGGTCAAGGCTGTCCGCGTCGTACCAGTCCGGGTTGGCGGAACAGTAATAGTTATAGAAATGGCCGAACTCGTGGAACAGCGTGTCCGCGCCTGGGAAAGTGTCGGTGTTGATGAACAGGAACGGCGCGGTGTAATCGTTCAGCAGCGTGGTGTAGGCCGTCGGCATGCGGTTCGGGCCGCCGCCGAAATCGTACAGGGCGTTGTCCTGCATATAGCGCAGCGCGTTTGCCATAGCGCTGGGGTAGCCGCCGGTTGTCAGCGCCTTTTCCAGCAGCGGCAGCGCGTCTGTGGGCGAAATTTGCGCCTGCGCCTCGGCCCGCATGATCTCCTCGGTGTAGATCTCGTCCAGCATAATATCCACAGGCTCGAACCATTCTAACACCGTTTCGCAGAATGCGGCGGCTTCCTGTGTTGTGTAGTCGGTGCCCTGGAGCGCATAGGCGTAATCGGCGTAATTGTCATAGCCCATCGTATGGCCTATCTCACTGCGCACGGCGGCCAGCTCACAGAAGATACCGCCCAGCGCCTCGTTGCGCTTGCGGTAAATTTCATAATACAGCAGCACGTCTTCCGGCTGTGTGAGGTCGAGGTCGTTCAGCGTTACCCGCACGCCATCGTGTTCCACGGATGTTTCCTCGGCGCACGCAGCACGGTATTCGTTTATGAGAGCCTGCTCCTGAGCCATCAGCGGCTCAATGGAGGGGTCGTTGAGCTGACTGTACCATTCATACTGCTCTATGAACTCCTCGCCCCAGTAATCGCGCACCGTATCGGCCCCGGATGAGGCGAGGAGAGCGTCGATCAGCTCGTTGAGGCGATTGTTGAAACGCGTGTAGTTCTCCTGCAAAAGCTGTACCTCCGCCGCGTAAAAGGCGTCGGTGACATCTAAATCGCTGTAGATGCTGGCGAGCGCCATCATGGTGGTATAATGGCCGATGGCGGTGTCGATCTCGTTATAGAGGACCAGCGCCTCCTCGATCTCCTCGACCTGTACCAGTGATAACCCCTGGTCGATCAGCGCGTCGATTGCGTCGATATCGGGGCGCTCATACACGAGGTCGGGAAAATGGACATCCTCATGCCAGCCCTGCGCGGCGGCAAAAAGTGTGTGCAGGCGGGCACTGCGCGCCTCGCCGCCCTGTGCGCTGGCGCTTTCAGGCGCGGCACAGCTCCCCAGCAGGCAAACGGCAAGCAGCACCGATAACAGACGGGCGGGCAGTTTGAAACGGTTTTGCATAGCGGCAATCCCTTTCCTGAAATAGTGATGGTTTTAGTATACCATGAAAACGGGAAAAAGCAAATTTTTTTCACATGGCCCCGAAAGGAGGGTGCGTTCCCCCTCCTTTCGGGCGGGAAATACAATAAAACAGGGAAAATTGATTTCCGCTCTATTGCACGGCGCGCGGATTTATGCTATACTCTATAGGCTGAAATAACTTTAGGGGGCTTTTCATCATGTCTGGGCACAGCAAATGGAACAATATCAAACGCAAAAAGGAAAAAACGGACGGCCAGCGCGCCAAGATCTTCACGAAGATCGGCCGCGAAATGGCCGTATGCGTGAAGGCGGGCGGCGGCGACCCCAATGTGAACGGCAAACTGCGCGACCTGATCGCCAAGGCCAAAAGCCTGAACGTCCCCAACGACAACATCCAGCGCATCATCAAGCGCGCGGAGGGCGGCGAGAAGGACAACTATGAGAGCATCACCTACGAAGGATACGGCCCGTCGGGCGTAGCCATGATGGTGGAGACACTGACGGACAACCGCAACCGCACGGCGGCGAACCTGCGCCATTACTTTGACAAATTCGGCGGCAACCTTGGCAACACGGGCTGTGTGGGCTTCCTGTTCACCCAGCGCGGCGTGATTATGCTGGACGTGGAGGACAAGGACGAAGAAGCCGTGATGAACGACGTATTCGACGCGGGCGCGGAGGACTTCGATATCGGCGACGGCGTGGCCGAAGTGACGACCGACCCGGACGCGTTCAGCGAGGTGCGCGCCGCGCTGGAAGAAAAAGGGTACGAGTTTATCTCGGCGGACGTGGCGATGGTCCCGTCCACCTACACGTCGCTAACCGACCCGGATGATTTGAAGAAAATGGGTATTCTCCTCGATCATCTGGAAGACGACGACGACGTACAGAACGTATGGCACAACCTGGAAAATGAGGAGGACCTCGACCGCTGACAGCGGCGGGAAAGCCTTTCCTGTAATTGCCTGCACAGGGGCATTTACGGGGAAGGCTTTTTGTGTATTTCCCCTTATAAATCCTCTATTGCTATTTTCCACCAAATAGAGTATACTAAATACTGGTTTTTTGTTTTTCCGCGAAAAAATGTTTATGGGCCTGCCGACGGCCCATCTTAATGGATCGACAGAGGTGACGATATGGCGCATACGGTAATGGTGACAGGGGCGGACGGGTTCATTGGCAGCCATCTGACAGAGGCGCTTGTGCGGCGCGGCGAGCGGGTCAAAGCGTTCTGCTATTACAATTCCTTCAATTCCTGCGGGTGGATCGACTCCCTCGCGCCGGAAGTGCGAAATGAGATCGAAATTTTCATGGGCGATATCCGCGACCCGAACGGTGTGCGCACCGCTATGGAGGGGCAGGAGCGTGTATTCCATCTGGCGGCGCTCATTGCCATCCCGTTCAGCTACCACTCGCCGGACAGCTATGTAGATACCAACATCAAGGGCACGCTGAACGTATTGCAGGCGGCGCGCGCGCTGGGCACAAAGCGCCTGATGATTACGTCCACCAGCGAGGTATACGGCACGGCGCAGTATGTGCCCATTGACGAGAAGCACCCGTACCAGGGCCAAAGCCCCTATTCCGCCACGAAGATTGGCGCGGACCGGCTGGCCGAGAGTTTTTACCGCTGTTTTGACGTGCCCGTTTCGATTGTCCGGCCCTTCAACACCTATGGCCCCCGGCAATCGGCGCGCGCGGTGATCCCCACGATCATCACGCAGCTTTTGGCGGGGCGCACGGAGATCCATCTGGGCAGCCTTACGCCGACGCGCGACTTCAATTTTGTGAAGGACACCGCCGCGGGCTTTATGGCAATCGCCGACTGCGACGCGGCCATTGGGCAGGAATTGAATATTGCGACCGGGCGGGAAGTATCTATCGGCGCGCTGGCGCAGGAATTGATCCGCCAGATTAACCCCACCGCGCGGGTCGTATGCGAGGAAGAACGCGTGCGCCCCGGCAAAAGCGAGGTAGAGCGTCTTTTGGGCGATTCCTCCCGCCTGCGCGCCCTGACAGGCTGGCAGCCCGCCTACACGCTGGAGCGGGGCCTTGCGGAAACGATCGAATGGCTGCGGGGGCATCTGGACAGCTACAAAGTGGACGCCTATAACCTGTAGGCTGCCGCCGGCCCAAAGGGCGCTGCCCTTTGGAATCCTGCCAGAGGCCCTGCCTCTGGACTCCGCCAAAGGGGCACAGCCCCTTTGGAAACCCATCCTGTTGCAATATAGATATTTCCGTCTGTTTCCCCACCTGCTGGATGGGGAAACCGCCCAAGCTCTTTGCTTTGGCCCACTCTCAGGGGCGGGAAACATATAAATTATGGAACGGAGTTTTATGGCAAAACAGAAAGAACGCCTTGCGCGGCTGTGGGGCAAGGCCTGGGTGCGCTGGCTGTGCGGATACCTGGCGGTGCTTTTCTGCGGCGTGGGGCTGGTGTATTACTGGCGCGTGATCTATAAGCTCGGCGAGGGCACGCCGGGCTTCGCGGCCACGACGACGCTGATCATCTGCGGCGGGTTTACGGCGGTATTCCTGCTGGTACTGTTGGCCGCGCATTTTCTCAAACAAAAGCTGTGGCTGAAAACGGCGGTGCTGCTGGCGATTGCCGGGCTGTGTTTTGTGTTCGCCAATCCGCCCCTTCAGGCCCCGGACGAGACGGACCATTTTGTGCGCGCCTACGCCATCGGCAGCGGGCACTGGGATTTTGACGAGCAGGAGACCTACCCGGACGACGTACACGCGCTGGTTCGGTATTTCAACGGTTCGGCGGCGCACGCCGGGGAGGGCGGCCTGTTAGGCAGTTTTGCGCGGTACAAGGCGTCGCTGGAAAAGAAGGATGTGCATACCGGCGCGTTTTCCAATGCTTTGCAGATTGTCGCCTACCTGCCGCAGGCGGTCGGTGTCGCTATTGGGCGGCTGTTCAGCGCGCGGGCTATGGCCTGTATGTATCTGGCGCGCTGTGCGAATGTGCTGCTGTACGCGGCGGCATGTGGTTTGGCCGTGCAGTTCGCGCGGCGTTTCCAGCCGATTTTGATCGCCGTGATGATGAACCCGCTCGCGCTGTTTATCGCTGGTTCATGTAGCCCGGACGGCCTGTTCCTCTCGCTTTCGTGGGTTTTTATCGGCATTTGCCTTTCGGACGGCATTACGGCGCGGCGTTTGGCGCTGCTGTCTGTCTCCTTCGGCCTTGCCTTTTACAGCAAGTTCACCGCACTGGCGCTTTTGCCGCTGATTTTTCTTCTGCCGTACCAGCCGGAGCGCCTGCGTTTCGGCAAACGCCTGCGCCCCCTGTTCTGGCGCCTGATGCTCATTGCCGTTTGCCTGTTCGCGGCTGTTGTGTCCTATGCTGTGCAGTCGGGATATGTGTCCTTGTTCAGCAATTACAAGCCCATGGCGTATTTTGACCCCAACATTGACCCGGCGAGGCAGGTGCGTTTCATTTTCTCCAACCCCGCCCGCTACGCGGCTGTATTCTGCTACACGCTCTACCGGGATCAGTTCAGCCTTTTCACACTGGGCAAATTCGGGCAATTAGATGTAGACATCCCCCTGATCGACTGCCTGTCGCCGCTTGTGCTGCTCTTTGCGGCGGGCTGTGCTTCCCTGGAGGGCGCGCGTGAAACAAAGCGTACCGGATGGTCTATGGGGGGTTCGGCGGCGCTGCTCTATGCGTTCACCTACACCGGCATGTACCTCACCTGCACGCCCGCGACCCTGCCGGAGATCAACGGTGTGCAGTCGCGCTATCTGCTCACCGGCTTTTTCGCGCTGCTCGTCCTGGCCGCCATGCTCATGGGCCGCACGATGGCTCTGCATGACCTCCGCTCCGGCAAGCCCCAGAAAACGCCCCCCGCCTGGCGCGTCCTGCACCTCACCTTCCTTTACGCCGTCGCCTGCGCCCTTCTGCTGTTCCAGCGCTACTACATCGGCGCTTGATGCGCCGATGCCGGGCTGCCGCCCGGACCTGCCCAAAGGGCGCTGCCCTTTGGAATCCTGCCAGAGGCTCTGCCTCTGGACTCCGCCACCCTTTAGAAAAGGGTGGACGGAAACTTTAACAGGGCCAAAATTGCATTTTGACCCAACCTCAAATGTATGCCTTTCTTCCCCGCCGCGGGCGGGGCGAAATAGATAGTATTAGGAGAATTTTTTGTTTTGGTCGCTTTTGTGGAAATGTGCGCCACGTTCGCGGCGTTCGCGGCGCTGTGTGTGTTTGTATGCGCCCGGTGCGGGATTGCCGCCGGGGCCGCGCCGCTGGCCGTTTTGTGCGGCACGATGATATGGTACAGCGCGCTGGGCAGCGTGCATCTGCTGATCCCCGCGGGCGTTCTGTGGTTCGCGGCGGCTCTGGCGGCGGTCGTCTGGCTGTGGATGCGCCGGAAGTCGGTGCGCTGGCGGGAGATGCTCACGCCTGCCACGGTCTATTTCCTGTTGGCCTCTCTGGCGGTGATTGTGCTGTTTGCCATCCGCCGTCCGGTGTTCAGCGAATGGGACGAGTTCAGCTTCTGGGGCATTGCGCCCAAAGTTGTGAAAACGGAAAACCAGCTCTATACCTATAACCCCGGCGAGCTGCGCGTCAGCACGTTCGTTCCCGGGCTTATCATGCTGGACTATGCGTTCCAGTTCCTCGGTACTGCGTTTGTCCCGTGGAAAGTATATGCGGCGTATGATATCCTCTATTTCGCCGTATTTGCAGCGGCGTTTTCGATGCTGAAACGCCGTCACTGGCATATCGCCGTGCCCGCCGCCGCTGTGCTTACGCTGATTCCCTTCCTGCTCACCATCTACTATCGCGACATCTATGTGCGCACAACGTATATGAACGCCTATGCCGATATCCCTATGGGGCTGTTGTTCGGCGCGGGGCTGATCCTCTATTTCGCGCCGCGCAGAAAAACGCCCGGCGTCGTGTTTACCGCCCTGCTGGCCGTCACGGCGGCATGCCTGGCAAAGGATATGGGCTTTGCGCTCTGCCTTATTGCGGCGGCGATTATCTGTTTTGATCTGCTTTTTGTGCAGAAAGAGGACGTGCCCTTTTTCCGCCTGAAAGGCATTCCCGCCAAACTTTGCTGGTGCGCGTCACTCGCCGGCGCGCCGGTGGCGGCGTTCTTAGGTTGGGCCGCGCATATGAGCCGCGTGCTTGGCTCGAACCGCTTTGATATCGGCGGCTCGGCCAATATGGGCATGGCGCAAATGGTCCTGACAGGTTTGGCGGAGCTGTTCGGCATTGGCCGCACACAGAAATTCAGCGACATCATGGGGCTGATGAAAAACGCCTTTTTCAATACACGTCTGACCATGTTCAGCGTCGGCGCGCCGGAGGGGCGGCTTGGACGTATTTTCAACGGTTCGGGGTGCATGGTCGTATTGGTGATCCTTGCTATCCTGCTGATGGCGTTTCTTTTGGGGGACAAGCGCATGCGCGTGCGCACCGCATGGTTTGCGCTGTGGTCGTCGTTGGGGTTCCTGGCGTTCTATATCTTTACAGGCTTCACCTATGTGTATGTATTCAAGGAATATTTCGCCTATCAGTTGGGCGATTACAATCGCTATATCTACCCCTATTACGCGGGCTGGCTGGCGGCGGCCCTGGTAATGCTGTGTGCGTCGCTGGAAAACGCGAAACCCCATAGTGTGGGCACACTGTTCCTATTGGCGTTGTGCGGTGGGTGTATCTGGCGCGCGGACGCGTTTTTGCAGCCGCAGTTGACGGTTTTAGATTACCCCGAAAGCTATTTCCTGGAACGCCGCGACCAGGAATCGCAGGTCGCGGACGCGAAACAGTATTTGACGCGGGATGACCGCGTGTTCTTAGTGGCAATGGATGTAGACGGCCGCACATGGTTCCAGCTATACTATGAATTTTACCCGGATGTGGGCGTGGATTACAGCTTCGGCTGCGGCCCGGAGTTTTCGCCGGATGTTCTGCGCCGCGCCGACGCCATGCCAAAATATTTCACACAGGAACAGGTGGAATATTTCACCACCCATCCCTTCACGCCGGAAATCTGGTGCGAATACCTCGCCGAAAGCGGCTGCACCTATATCTATATGGACGAGTGGGACGGCGCGTTCGCCGAAAACTACGTCCATCTGTTTGACGACCAGTTGGAAAGCGGCGCGACGCTCTACCGCATCGAGGGCACGGGCACGCAGACGCACTTTGCCCCGATGAACGGAGAGGAGGCGGACGCATGAAACGCCTGAAAACATTTTTCCGTTCCGTCCGGCACAGCAGCGCACATTTGATTGCGCTGTGCTACGCGGTGTTTTTGCTGGCAAGCATTCTTGCGGTACTCTACGGCGGCGCGGAAGATACGGTTCGGCGCATGCGCGGCGAGGTCATGGAGACGGAAGTCCCCGGCTCGTCGAGGGCATTCGGATTGACTGACCTTGACAGGCAAATCGGCGAAGATGGGCAGAGCGCTGTATACACCTCCCTCAACATTGACCCGCGCATGGAATTTGCGCTTGACGTGTTGTCGCCCACGGGCATACCTGCCTATGTCCGGCGCGTGACGCTGCATATCGACTACCTCAACATGGAGCCGGGCGAGCTGTGCATATTCTATAAGCCAAAACCGAACATGGAAGAATATGACGCCATCTACCGCGTGTGGGCGCATAAAGAAACGCAGGCGGGCGTATACACGTTTACACTGCCGATGAGGCCGGTCTACGGGCTTCGGCTTGACCCCTCCATCTACAGTGGCACACAGTTCCGGTTGATAAGCGTCACACTGAACGAGCCGCGCGGGCTGCTGGACCGCCTTACGCCCACCCGCCCGTGGCTGTTGGCGTTCGCGGTCGTCCCGCTGCTGACGGCAAGTGTGATACGCTATATCCTTTTCGTTATTCAATTTATGATAGAAAGGCGAAAGAAACATGCGTGAAAAATTTATCCCTCTGTCCGTGCCGAATTTTTCCGGCAATGAAAAAGAATATGTCAACGACGCTGTTATCAGTGAGTGGGTCTCTACGGGCGGCAGCAAGGTGACGGAGTTTGAACAGGCCATTGCTGAATATACCCGTATGCCGCGCGCCGTGGCGTGCAACAGCGGCACGTCGGGACTACACCTGGCGCTTTTGGCGGCGGGCGTCGGCGCGGGTGATGAGGTATTGGCCCCTACCCTCACCTTTATCGCGGCGGTCAATCCCATCCGCTATGTGGGCGCACAGCCGGTGTTTATCGGGTGCGGCAGCAGCATGTGCATGTGCCCGACGCTGGCGGAAGAATGGCTGTCTGAAAACACCGAACAGCAGGACGGCAGGTGCATCAACAAGCGCACGGGCGCGCAGGTCAAGGCGGCTATGGTCGTGCATGTGTTCGGCAATATGGCGGGCATGCCGCGCTTTGTGGAGGTATGCAAAAAATACAACCTTACGCTGATTGAGGACGCCACCGAGGCGCTGGGCACCGTGTATACTGACGGGCCATACAAAGGGAAAATGGCAGGCACCATTGGCGATATTGGCATTTATAGCTTCAATGGCAATAAGATCATTACCACGGGCGCGGGCGGCATGATCGTGTCGAACCATCCCGACTGGCTGGAACACGCCAAACACCTCTAGATCGGAAGAGCGTCGTGTAGGGAAAGAGTGTTGCGAGACGTGGGG
>CANCXY010000064.1 GCA_947381875.1 uncultured Clostridia bacterium
AGATCAAAGCATTGGAGGTGCCGGAAATGGAACAGGCAATCGACGCGTATTACACAATCACCGCCTCGGAGGAGTTTCGGGAGATAGCGCGCATGCGTGAAAGGGCGCGCCATAATGAGGCATCGGCGCTGTATCACGCGAAGCAGGAAGAACGAGTAGATTTAATTCGCAAGCTGATGGAAAGTATGAATTGGCCGGTAGAGCAAGCAATGACGGCATTGAAAATCCCTGAAACAGACCGCCTGAAATACAAAGAGATGTTACAACCGCAGTAAACCAAGGTGCCGGAGATGGAACAGGCAATCGACGCGTAGTATAAATCACGGCTTCGGAGTAGTTCCGGGAAACCGCGCGCACGCGTGAACGGGCGCGCCATCATGAGGCATTGGCGCTGTCAGCCCCCTTGTATATTGCCGCCCCAAACGCGCACACTAAACGCGAAAGGGAGGCAAAGCAAATGGACAAAGAAACTGTTACCCTCTTAAACGAAGTAGTGAAAAACACCGAGATGGGCAAAAACACCGTCAGCCAGCTCCTGGACGTAACGGAGGACGAGCGCCTGTTAGATCACCTGCACACCCAGCTTGACACCTATGAGGACCTTTCCCGCCGCGCCCACGCCATGCTGGCCGTCGACGGCGAGGAAGCCCAAGGGGCAGGCCTTATGGCAAAGATGGGCGCGAAAATGGGCGTCACCATGCAGACCATGCGCGACAGCTCCACCCGCCAGATCGCCAAAATGCTCCGTGAAGGCGCGTGCGTCGGCGTCTCCGACATGACGATCGCCCTCAAAGACAACCCCGATGCAAACCCCGGCGCCGTCGCACTCGCCGAACGCCTGCAAAGCGCCGAAAACACCTACGCCCAGCAGTTAGAAAGCCTGCTCTGACACCAAGCGCCCGCCAGAAGGACCTGGCGGGCGCTTTTCCGGGCTGCCGCCCGGACCTGCCCAGAGGCGCCGCCTCTGGACTCCGCCAAAGGGGGCAAGCCCCCTTTGGAATCCCATCACGCGCGGCAATTTCATTGCCGCGCACCTTTTCCTGGTTCAGCTTAGCTGGATCAGCTGCTCGATGCCCATAGCCGTCACCAGCGCGCACGCCTCTGTTTTCAGGCCGTGCGTGCGGTTGATGTCGTTCATCACCTGGTTGCGGATGGCTGTCGGTACGACGATCAGCAGGATCTCCCGCTCCTCCTGCAAGGTGGTGATGCCCAGCGCCTGCCCGAACGAGCCGTCCCCGACCCACCGGCCCCGCAGCACCGTGCCGCCGCGTGCCCCCGCCTGCCGGGCGGTCGCCATCACGCCTTCGGCGCTCCCCCGGTTCACCGTCACAAGGATCATGCTGTTTTTTGCGCTGTCCATCCCTTCGCCCCCTTCGTCCTCCATCCGCGTCTTGTGGCCGATATACACTGCCAAAAGGCTGCTCATCGCCGTGAGCGGCAGCGTGAACGCGATTCCCCGCCCCGGCACAGCCCCGCGCAGCTCGTCGTCTAATTTTTCCAGCAGCGCGCGCGCCGCCGGGCGCGTCGTGAAGCTGAACACCACGTCCTTTTCCGTGCCGCCCAGGCCCAAAATGTCCAGTATCTCCGAGGTGGCCGTGCCCTGCCCCTCGCACCGCAGGTGCGCGTACACCTGCTGCTTTTCATAGAGCTTTATCAGCTTTCCGCCCACGCCCCGTTCCACAATCGAAACGACCATGCGCATCGGTTCCGCCTTTTTCACAGCGCTGCCCCCCTTTACTCAAAATAGAGGACGCAGTCCTCGGCGCGCGCCAGCTCGGCGCGCAGCGCGTCGTCCGCCAGGCGCTTCTTCACGCGGCCCGCCAGCCCCAGGAGCTGAATCGCCACCAGCGGCGTCATGGCCACCAGCGCCACCAGGCCAAATGCGTCCGTCATCAGGTTGCCGCCCGCCGCCTCGCATGCGCCCATGGCAAACGGCAGCAGGAAGGTTGCCGTCATAGGCCCGGAGGCCACGCCGCCCGCGTCGAACGCCACGCCGGTGAACAGCTGCGGCACAAAGAATGTAAGCCCCAGCGAAATGGCGTAGCCGGGGATTAAAAACCACAGGATGGAAACGCCCGTCAGCACCCGCAGCATCGCAATGCCGATGGCAATCGCCACCCCGATCGACATCCCGTGCCGCATGGCCGTCTGGGAGATGGAACCCATCGAGACTTCCTCCACCTGGCGCACCAGCACATGGACGGCAGGCTCCGCCGCGACGATAAAATATCCCATCACCATGCCCACGGGGATAAGCAGGAACGGCATGTTCCCGCCCGCCAGCGTCGCGCCGATCAGCTCGCCCGCGCCCATAAAGCCGACGTTTACCCCCGTGAGGAACAGCACAAGGCCGATATATGTATACACAAGCCCGCTGCCAATGCGCAGAAGCTCGTTGCGCCGGAACCGCCGCGTAAAAAGCTGGAACAGGATGAACACTCCGCAGATGGGCAGGATGGCGCTTGCCACCTCGCCCGCGTAGTGCGGCAGCGCGGTAAAGAACGCGTGTGCGGCGTCCCTGGTCGTCACCACATCCACAAGCTCCGTGGGCGTGTAGCTGGCACTGTCCGGCGCGTAGCACACGCCTAACAGCAGCACCGAGAGGATAGGCCCCACGCTGGAGAGCGCCACCAGGCCGAAGCTGTCGCCTGTGGCGTCCTTGTCGCTGCGCATGGAGGCAAGCCCCACGCCCATTGCCATGATGAACGGCACCGTGATCGGCCCTGTGGTGACGCCGCCGGAATCAAACGAGACAGGGATAAAATCGGCGGGCACCAATAGCAGCGCCAGCACGAACACCGGCACATACGAGGCCACAAGCAGCCGCGAAAGCGGGAATTTCAGCATCGTGCGCAGCAGCGCCAGCGTCAGGAACAGCCCCACCCCCACGGCCACCGTGAGGATGAGTACGCGGTCCGGGATGGCGGGCACCTGCCGCGCCAGCACCGTCAGATCCGGCTCCGCGACGGTGATCAGCATGCCTAACACAAACGCCACGGCTAAAGGCAGCGCCTTGTTTTTCGCACGGCTCATCGTGACGCCGATGGCCCCGCCCATAGGCGTCATGGACATATCGACCCCTAACGTGAACATGCCCACGCCGACAATCAGCAGCAGCGCGCCGAACAGGAACAGAACCAGCACCCCCGGCGTCATGGGCGCAAGTGTGATGCTCAGCAGCAGCACGATGGCCGTGATGGGCAGCACCGAGGAGAGGGATTCCTGTATTTTCTCCCAAAGCTGTGCGTTGATGCGCATGGAGGCCCCCCTTTTTAGCATTGGATCGTTATTTTTATGCGAAACGCAAAAACAATATGCGCCGGGCTGCCGCCGGGGCATATCTCCACCCCACCAGAGGAGGGATATATACCCGCTCGCCGCTGCTTGTACGGAATGCTATATAACTATTATACCTGTTTTTCAGCGAATTGCATAGAATTTTTGTAAATTTTATATGGTTTTCCGTCAGAGGCGAAAAGCACCTCTGTCTCTCTCCCGCCGGAGAAGGGTGAACTTGTACAGACGGCGAGGCTATTGCCAAGCTGTCCGAGCCGGAACAAGACGCCCCGCATAACTTTTCAAAAGGCAGGAAATCCAGAGGCAGGGACTCTGGCGAGATTCCAAAGGGCACAGGCACAAAAAAGCGCGGCTCTCCGAAAGGCAGCCGCGTTATTATGGCCCTGTTTTTTCACTGATCCAAAAACTATATCACCCGTTCAAATTCAATCTCATGGTGCAGCGGGATCGCATACTCCCCAACCAAAGGGATTTCCGGCTTTACTTTCCGCGCAACATCCACAGCGTTACGGAACAGATGCGCCATATCGAACCCTCTCTTTTGATAAAACCGGATGGCGTTTATGTTATCATTTGTCGTGACAAGGACGATCTTTTGCAATCCCCTTTCCTTTGCCTCGCGAACCACCCTATCCACAAGCATACTGCCGATCCCCTGGTTTTCACGCAGGCTGTCCAGGGAAGTGATTTCCAATATCCCGTCATAAACGATATAGGTGATAAGCCCCATCACTTTTTCCTGCTCCCGCAGGAAAAAGCCCTCTGTTGCTGTCATGTCGATTTGTCTCCCGCGAATCACCATCACAGTGGTATACCAGCGCTCCCGGATGAACGTATTGATTACTTCCCGGTTCGCGCTGTCGATCCTTTCGCAGTTCATGGATTCTGGCTCCTCTGTGCAATCTCCTGCACCATCCGCTCGTAGCTTTCCTCGGTGATGGTGTATTTTTTATGGAAGATCCAATAGGAAATGAGCAGCAGCACCGCCGGGATCATCGTCATGCAGCACAGCAGCGCGGCGCTTTTGGCGGGCGGTGTCGCGGCCAGCACCTGCCCGATCTGCTCGGCCTTTTCCGCCGCGCCGATCAGCCCCTGCGAGGAGGCGTTTTCGAGGTCGGAAATCTGGTTCGTCACCGACCGCACGCCGACGGCCATATAAATGGCTGTCACAAGCATCTGCACCACTGCGAAGCCCATTTTCGTAATGAAAGGCCGCACCGAGAACACAATCCCTTCCTCACGCCGCCCCGTTTTCCACTCGTTGTATTCGACGGTGTTCGCAATACAGATGATCATGATAAGGTACATCAATGTCTGCCCGCTGAGCGCAAACAGGTTGCTGACTGTCAACAGCACAAACTTCACCATCGGCATACCGCGCGGCACCAACAGCCCGGAGAGCATGATGGCGAGGTATCCGCCCGCCGCCACGAACGCGCCCACGCGCATGAGCTTTGCGCGGGAAAACCGGTTCGACAGCGGAGCAAAAAAGATCATCAAAAACCCGGCGACGATATTTCCAAGGATGCTGAAAATGGTGAGGTAAATGCCGTTGTACCCGAACTCAAAATAGAGGTACGTTGCCGAAAGTCCCGCGCCCATCAACGTCTGCGCGGTTGCGAAAATCAGGAAGATCACCGCGCACCACACAAGCTGGTCGTTGCGCGCGATGACGGAGACCGTCTTTTTCAGGCTGACTTTTTCGGCGGGGGCGTTGTCGTCCAGGTGCGGCTCGCGCACAAGGAACAGTGTGAGGAGCTGCGTGGCGGTGAATGCGGCGCAGATCAGCAGCACCACCACGCGGTAGGCTGTCACCGCGTTGCCGCCGATGACAAGCGCCCCCGCCGTGAATGTGGGCACAATCAGCGTGCCCAAAATCTGCCCTACGCCCGCGAACAGCACGGTGCGGGAGGTGAGGCGGTTGCGGTCGTCGGCGCGGCGCGCGAGCGCGGGCACCATGCCCCAATAGGCAATATCATTCATGGTAAACACAATGCTGTACGCGAAATACAGAACGCCGAACGCCGCCACATAGGCCCACCCCTGCAACGACGTGGAAAAGGATAAAATGAACACGATCACCGAGAGCGCGCCGCCGATGGCAATCCACGGCTTGAACTTGCCCCAGCGCGTGCGCGTGGCCTCAATGATATTGCCCATCACGGGGTCATTGACAGCGTCGAAGATGCGCGCCGCCACCATAATGGCGCTGATAGCCGCGAACTGCGCCCCCGTGAGCGATTTGGTGAACAGCACATAGGTGAGCAGGTAATTTGTGAACATACACACGGCCATATCCCGCCCGACGGTGCCCAGGGGATAGGCCCAGAGGTTGCGGCGCGAAAGGCCGTCCCGCGCTTTTTCTGCCGACATGGTAACTCCTCCCTTGTCCGGCCTCGCGCGGGCCTCTCCCTCGGCGGAATGCACAAAGCCATTTTTATGGAAAGCCGTCCATAGAACCAATCAATCGGCGGCATAGCCGGGACATGGGGTTCGAGAACGGCCTCTTTTTCTATTATACGCACTTTTGAGAAAAATGCAAGACGCTTGCAAAAAAGGGAGCGGCCAAAACGGGACATTTTTGTGTGTTTTCCTGCCCGGAGGAAATAAAAATATCAAAATTTTATTTGTTTTCAAGTGTTTTCACTATTATCGTTACATTTTGAGAAAAAGTCTGCTATAATATGGAGAGGATAACCCGGTTGTTTGAAGTGGAAAATTCCGTGGCCGTCCACACGCCGATGGCTTGACAAGAGGAAACCCTGAGAGATGCAGGAGAACGCCACGCCTGCCAAACAGCCAAACGAGGGAACAGGCTTTTTGCCTGTTCCCTTTTCCTTTCAATCACCCCTGTTTAGTCCATAGCGCTCACTGCCCGCCGCTATCCCCCGCCAGCGCCAAACATATTTTCGCAGGATAAAGCTGCACGGGGATATAGAAATCCGATAAGGACGCGCCTGCCCATTCCTCATACAGCTTTTGTTTCGGAACATACGAAAAACTATATCCAAAAAACGCGGTCTCTGTTTCCTTTGGTTGGATCACTCTCGGAAAATCCCTTTCCCCGTACAGGAAGCGCTCCAGATAAGGGTCACTGCCATTCCCCCAGGCGTCGTTTCCCAAACGCTTTTCTATACTCAATGCGGGTGGGAATGAATGTTCCTTTTCGTCAATATTTGTTATTTCAATTTCAACAATACACCATTTGGTTTCATACGGCCTCTTGGGCACATCTTCGGCTAACGCCGCGCGGCTTTCCGTGTCCTCGCTGCAATAGTCCAGCATTTCCTCATAGGATGGGAGCCATACCGCGTTTTTCACGGTGTATTCATAGTACCCCGCCTGCACCGTTTCCCCAAACGGGACCATCACCACTTCCGCGTTTGGGTACGCATGGTTCACCGCATACACCCTCACGCCAAACAGGCATACAAGAACAGCCGCGACAGCCGCCAGGAGCGGCTTTTTTATTTTCGCTTTCATTGCCCCTCCCCTTCCACGCTTGGGGTCATCCTGCCCTCTTTCATCACAAAAACTGTATCGCACAACTCCCGCACAATTTCCCTTTCATGGCTCGCTATTATCACGACCCGTTTTTCCCTGCCTAAGAGCGACTGGATGATCTCTTTCAAAAGCTGCACCCCGTCCACGTCCAGCGCGTTTGTGGGTTCATCCAGCACAATAATCTCCGGGTTTCCTAAAATCGCCGCCGCGATGCCCAAACGCTGCTTCATGCCCAAAGAGTAATGGGAAAACCGCTTATCCGCGTTTTCCCGCAGCCCGACTTTTGATAAAACCGCCTCCACTTCCTCCGCCGCGCCGGGCAGTTTTTTCAATGCGGCCAAATGCCGCAAATTCTGTCGGCCCGTCAATTCACTGGGGAACGCCGGATTGTTGATCAGCACACCGATCGAACAGGGGAACACACCCTTTTTTAACACTTCCCCGTTAATCTCCACCCTGCCCGCCGTAGGGTACAAAAGGCCGCAGATCACCCGCAAAAGCATTGTTTTCCCCGAACCGTTGCTGCCGACAAGGCCATACACATGGCCCGGCTCAAAGTTGCAGCTTACTTCCCGCAACACATTCTTTGCGCGGATATCCTTGCACACATCCATCACTTTAATTTCCGCCATTACTGCTCCACCTCCAAATACTGGGCCTCCATACAATCCTTTTTCCGAAAGACAAGATACCCTGTCCCATTGACGGCAATATCACAAACAAACATCAGGCACAGCAGCATTTCCGGCGGGACGCCCGCTTCATACAGGGTCACAGCCCGCAAAGCCATTGTAACTGTCGGGAACAGGAACGGCGATATCGTATTGACAGACGCCAGAAAAGCCGCCATTGCCGCAAAGAAAGCCGCCGTAGGCCCAAAGAGGATGGCAAGCGCGTTTTGCACAGACGCTATAACGCAAAAGGCCATACAGGGAAGCATCAGGAGCCAAACCATTTGCGTACCCAAGGACGCCCGCGCCAATGGTTCCAACAGCCCCGCATCCCCAAACTCCGCAAGCAGAGGGAACCGGCGCTCACCCGTGATCCAGACGGTCGCGGCGGCTATCCCCACCACCATACAAAACAAAATAGCTGTGATGATATGGACAAAAACCGTTTTGGAAACCCACCATTTTCCGCGCGTCCCCGAATAGACCAGCGTCCTGTATCCGCTGTCGCTTATATCGCCGCAGGAATAGCTGCACGTTACAAACAGCAGGCAGCTGCACAGGCTGAGCCACTGGAAAGGGATCACCTGCATCCCTTCCCCGATCAACAGCGGCTCCCCTCTGAACAGGAGGTATACCAGGTCCAGTACAGAAACAGAAAGCTCCTCCTGGGCGGCGGCTCTGATTGTATCCACGATATTCAAATGGAGCATACACGAGCCAGCTACCAGAGCCGCCCAGAACGCGAGCCGCCCGCGCAGTTTTTTTATGCCGCTCCATACCCCGCCGCCCATCATAGCGCATCACTGCCTGTCACTTTCCATTGTATCAGCGCGGCGGAAACCAACATCAGACCGAGTATCCAGACCGATATTGCCCAATAGCTGGAAAAGAATACCTGAACCGGGAAAAAGACGCTGGTTGGCAGGAATGCGGTTGTCCCCATTGCGTAGGCCACATGCTCGGCAGCATACATCATGATTGTGGGGAACAGGATAATACTATAGGCTTTTTTGAGGATACGGCCCATCGCCATCCCGAACAGGGCCAATGTACCGGCATACAGCGCAATCAGGAACAGGTACAGTACGCAATATAAAAACGGATGAAAACACCATACATCATAAAACAACATCCCCAGCCCCATAAAGGAAGAATCTGTGGCCTTTTCCAGCCGAAGGAGCGGATAGGTACACAGGTTCAGCGCCATGCTGATCAAATACGGGAGCGCACCCAGAAAAGCGCCGCCCGTGAATGTTGCAACAGATTTTGCCGCCGCGTATTCTGCGGGCGTCACGGACACCAGAATATTATTGATGATCCCCGATGAATAATCATTGCTTAAAGAAGCGCTGAAGGGCATACACGCGAGCAGAGGGACGAAAAGGGGAGCGAAATGGCCGATACTTGTCGCGCCCTCCCCGCCCATCCATTTGTTATAAAACGAGTTTGGATAGTATACATAAATATAATCGGTATCTATGTACTGGATGACTGGCCTTTTCAAAATGATATAGTGCATCACAGCCATTGCCGCACTTAGAAAACAGCGAGATAAAATCCTTTGCTTTTTAAGCAGCGCTGCATTTCGTACCGTAACAGTTGTTTCATAAAAACCCCCGCTTTCTTCCATATGGCTGCTTTCCTGTAAATCCACTATAACAACCGTGCCGCGGCATGCCAATAGACGTTATGGAAACGACAGAAAAGCGACAGAAAACCGTAAGATATCCACTTTCAAAACCCACCGCCGCTTTCCCGCGTATCCGGGGACGCGGCGCGCAGGGTGGAGCGCATTTCATGTTCAAACTCCGCCATTGCCTTCAACAGGCGCTGCCATTCCGATTGCAGCGCGGCCAAACGTTCTTTCCCCTCCGGGGTGATCTTATAATATTTCCTGGCCGGACCGCCGCCGCCCTCCGCCATGTACCACTGTGTAAACCCGTTTTTGCACAGCCCGCGCAGGATGGCGTAAATCGCGCTCTCCTGCGTATCCGGGAACGCGGCGCGCAGGGGGGAAAGCATTTCATAGCCGTATTTATCCCCCATGCACAGCATTTGCAGCAGGCACAGCTCTATCAAGTCCTTTTTCAGCATAGCGCCACCCCTGTCCCTATCAGGCCAATCAGCATGACGGGCACCGTCCATTCCGCAAAATCCCCCCAAAACGTCTCCGGGCTGTGGAGCATACGGAACATGGCCAGGAACGCCGCAAGCGCCGTTATAATCGTCAGCGCCAGCACATAGGCGGCGCGCCAGCGGCGGTCGAAGCAGCGCGCCGCGGCCAATGCCGCTATGGCGGCCACCGTCAGCGCCGTGCCCCCACATTGTATCACCGCATACATCACGCGCTCCATCGCGTCAATGTCCTGTATCGGTATCTCCCGCTCCCCCCGGAGCCGCTGGATCAGCGTATAGCAGTAGGAAAGGATAACCGCCGCAATCGCGCCGCCCGCCAATACAAGCGCCGCAAGCGCCCCCGCTAAATGCTTTGCCGATGTGCCGCCGCGCGGGAACCGGCGCACAGGGCCGCACAGAGCCATCCCCAGCGCAAACCCAAGCGCCACCGTCAGCATGGGCTGGTCAAACAGTCCAGACCTCTGAAACATCAAATGCGGCCCGTCCGCAAACAGCCCCACCATCATCCACACGGTGCCGAACGCCATCACCGCGAATGTCCACAGCCACCGGCGGTACGGCTTTTCTTCCGACAGCATACGCGCCGCGTGCAAAGGCGGGCCGAAGCGCTGTTGGGGCGTCTGCGGGCTGTCCGCCTCACAGGCCAGCATTTCCTGATAATCGGCAATGATCTCCGGCGCGTCCTTTGCCCCCAGATACCACCGGGCCGCGAGCGAGAACCGCGACAGGTATTCCTTTGTGGAAAGCGGTTTTGTATCTTTCATTTTCCCTGTCCCTCCTGTTGAAACTGATATTGTACTGTTCCAAAGCATCATAGCGCCTATCCTCCCCTTCAGAGCAGCGACAGCCCCGTCCCCGCCAGGCCGACCAGCGCGACGGGCCATAGCTCCTGTGCCACAGCAGGCCAGAGCGCGTCGGGGTCGCTGAGCATATTCAGAATGACCGCCAGCTTCACAAGCATCGCCAGCATTGCCAGCGCCAGCGCATAAACGGAACGCCAGCGGCGGTCAAAGCAGCGCGACGCGGCCAGTGCCGCCAAAGCGGCTACCGCCAGCGCTATGCCCGCTAAGAGCATCACGGTTTGCAGGCTGATCACTTTCGCCACTAAAAAATGTTCCGCTCTCCCCTCCCGGACACTATTCATCAGGCCGTTGCAGATACTTACGATATACGCCGCGACCGCGCCGCCCGCCGCAAGCGAAAGCAAGGACAGATATGTATTTTGGGCACGTTGTTTTGTATCTTTCATTTCCTCTTTCTTCCCTACTGAAAATAATACAGTACTGTTAAAAATATAATAGCGCATACATTTTCCTTTGTCAACCCCTACTGCAAAAATATTAGTAGAATCAAAATCCCCCGCCTGCGAGGCGGGGGATTTTGATAAGATGGGTTTCCAAAGGGGCTGCGCCCCTTTGGCGGAGTCCAGAGGCAGAGCCTCTGGGCAGGTGCGGGCGGCAGCCCGCCTACGGTTCCAGTTCGGGCAGGCCCGCGAGGCTGGTGAGCAGGCTGAGGATGGCGGCGAGGGCGGCGGCGCTGAAGGCCATGCGCCAATCCACCGCGCTGAGGATGGCAGCGGTGCCAATGGTGGCGGCGGCTGTCTGCGCGAAGGTGCGCACGGCGCGGATGCCCGCCGCTTTCCACCAGCGCGCTGTTTTTTCGGTGATGAGATGTTTCATTTTGTATCTCTCCTTTCCTTTTTCCATTGGCGCGCCTCCCCGCTTTGCGGACGGGGAAGCGCACGGGTCATTTCTGCGGGAGTGTCCGTATCGCGGAGCTGTTGCCGTGTAATCCCCGCCCTGCGGGCGGGGATTACACAAAAACTTCCGCTTTGGACACACCCGTTTTTTACGGCTGCTCCTGTTTTACAGGCCAAGCTGACGGAAAATGAAACCGAGCATAAGGCCGAGTATTGCCGTAAGGACATATCCGGCGGCTTTCCGCCACCGCTCGCCGTCGCGCCCTTCCAGCGTCGCAAGGCGCTTGCCCTGGCGCTCCTGTTCGCGGAGCATGCTCTCCATGTTCGTCGCCAGCTTTTCTACCGATGTCGTCAGTGCCGCCAGGCGTTCGATATTCTGTTCCAGCAGGTCGATGCGCCTGTTCTGGCGGTGGTTCTCCTCGTCCAGCCGCCGGCAGAACTCCTCGTGTTCCGCCCTTGAAATCGCTGTGTTTTCCATGCGTTACCGCTCCCCTGTTATCGTGAAGCCACTCGAATTTTCGTTGTTTCCCCGCCCGAAGGGCGGGGAAACAACATTGACTTCATGCGCCTTTTTGTACCACAAATGTCTCTATGCCTTTTTCTTTCAAATCGTCGGCGTAGTCCCGCGCGTTCTCCCTGCTGCGGAACGCGCCTGTCTGCACGGTGTAGAGGGGGCCTTCCTCTGGTTCCGCCGCGCCCTGTCCGCCCCCGTAAAACGACTGCACACGGGCAAGGAACGTGTTCCAGCTATACGGTTCGCCGATGCGCAGGCGGTGCGGGCAGTCTTTGCCGCTCCAATGGTTGTGCTGTACAACGTTTGACAGCGGAATGTTCCAGTCGCGCATGAGCTTTGCCGTCAATTCGGCGGCGTTGTCGGTGGCGCGCAGAAGGTCGCTTTCGGGATTTTCGCAAATCTCGATTGCCAGACTGCGCCGGTTGCCCTTTCCGTTCGCGCCGTCGCCCGCGTGCCAGGCGTTTTCGCTGTCCGGGATGATATGCACAATCGCGGAATCGTCCACGGCGTAGTGGTAGCTGACGGCCTTTTTCGCGCCCGCGCCGGACAGATACTTCCCGTGGCTCACGGCCCCCGCGCCCCTGTTCGTATTGGCCGTGTTGTGTATGGTGATATAACCGGGTACCATCGTATACCCAGGCCGCGCCGCGCTGAACGCGGGCGCAAGCATTTCTTTGATTTCTGTCATATACCTTTCCCCTCCTCTTACAAATGAGAAATCATACACCCTGCCGCACCTCCCCGCCTGCGGCGGGGAGATTCAGGCAAAATGGATTCCCCTGCCTCTTACAGCGGCTCTGTCAGAACCGCATTTCCACCGCGTTCTTTCCCATTGCTTCGCGTTCCAGCGCGCGCAGCGCCTCATACTCCGCCTCGCCGACGATTTCAACCGCCCAATCCCGTGGTACGTTCATGGCCTTTGCCGCGTGGGCACTGTCCAGCAGATGCAGCCTGTTGTGGTGATAGCACTGCGCCAGCACCCGCGCCTTGTGCATATCGCAGATATACGTCACGCGCTTGTCGGGCGTACCTGTCTTTTCGTAGTTGTACGCCGTACACCACGCGCACCCCTGATTGATAGGGCAGTCAAGGCACTCCTGTTTGCTCTGCGACTGCCGCGTGATGCCCCGCAAAGCGTCGAGCCGCGCGACATCATCCGGGCGCACCGCAAGCCCCGATTCCACGTCCCCAATGCGATACACCGGCTGATTGCCAATCGACAAACTGGAATACCGCAGGCAGGGCAAAATCGTCCCATCCACATCAAACGCCAGCATTTTTCCGTCCCCGCCGCACCAGTTCTGCGTTTCGGTGTCCGGCACATGATCCCCGGCGTCCCAATCCAGAATGGAGACATAGGTATCCAGCCCGTTTTCCTGTATCATGTCGGAGATAGTCTTTAACTGACGGTACAGCTCCCGCGCATGCTCCATCGTCCATCCTTCCTCAAAGACGCAGTTGCAATGCAGCGTATCCACGCCTTCTTCCAACACCAAATGCCGTACCGAGGAAGCCAGCAGCGTCAGGTTCCCCGGCGCGATGGTGTACTTTGTCTGCCGTTTGCCGTCCGGCCCGCTCACCTCGCGGAACATCTTGATTGCCCTGTCATACGAGCCGCAGCCCTGACAGTCTACCCGGCAGGCATCGTGCGCGGCCTTGTCGCCGTCTATCGTCACGCTGATGGATACACGCCCTTCAAATTCTTTGAGGAATTGACGCACGCGCGGATCGTCACCCATGAGGCCGTTTGTCGACATGCTGATCATGTAATTGACTGCCCAGCGGTGTTTCAGCTCTATGGCACGGCTCAAAAAGTACGACATGATGTCCCGGATAAGGTCGATTTCCAGCAGCGGTTCCCCGCCGATAAAGTCGAGGATAATTCCGTGCGCGTCCTTCTCATTAACAAGCTGTGAGTGCTTCGCGTCCTCCGCAAACAGCAGGTCGATACACTTTTTCG
>CANCXY010000065.1 GCA_947381875.1 uncultured Clostridia bacterium
TGCCCCCTTTGGCGGAGTCCAGAGGCAGCGCCTCTGGCGGGTCCGGGCAGCGCCCAGCGTTCCCGGAAAAAAGCCGGGCCATCCCAAAAAGAGGGCGACCCGGCCTTTCCAGTCTTGTTTTCGGCCTTTCGGCGGATTGCCGCAATACGGCGAACGGTTATTTCGCCACGGCGTCTTTGAGCGCCTTGCCTGCCTTGAACGCGGGCACGGTGCTGGCCTCGATATCAATTTCGTTGCCTGTGCGCGGATCATGCCCTTTGCGCGCCGGGCGGTAGCGCGTCTCAAACGTGCCGAACCCGACAAGCGTCACCTTGTCCTCCGCTTTCAGCGCCTCCGTGATGCCGTCCAGCATCGCGTTGACTGCTTTTTCCGCGTCTTTTTTCGTCAGCTCCGCCTCCGCGGCAACCTTTGCGATCAGATCGACCTTCGTCATTTGTGAAACCTCCGTTATTTTATACGAATAGGATTATGTTTTCAAAGCGACAAGCGCTCTGGAAAAACCGGAAGGATATCTGTATTGTGTCCCGCTTTACGGCTGTTCAATCGCTTTTGGGCGCGAGTGCCTTTCTATTGTACATGAAAGTGCGCCGTATTGCAAGAGTTTTTCACGCGGTTTCACAGCTTTTCTCATATCTTTACAATTTTTCCCCGCACGAAGGGCAAAACGGCGCTTCCGCCGGCACCGCCGCGCCGCACACCGGGCACAGCGGACGCACTTTCGGTGCGCGCCCCGCGTTCCCCGAAAGCCCCGCAATCTCCGCCTCGATCTGCGCAATCGTCTCCACATACCGCGCCACCAGCGCCTCGTTCTCCGCGCCGTTTTTCCGCAGTGCATACACCAGCGCCCCCAGCTGCCTCTGCGCCCGTCCCAATTTGTAGTCGAGCGCCGCCCGCTTCGCCTGTGCCTGCGCACTGCGCGTGACCGCGCCCGTCACGCGCAGCGCACCATCCGCCGCCTTTGCGGCCGCCTTGGTTAAGGATGCCATTCTATCTCACCTCCTGCCGGGCTGCCGCCCGGACCTGCCCAGAGGCCCTGCCTCTGGACTCCGCCAAAGGGGGCAAGCCCTCTTTGGAATCCCATCACGCGCGGCAATTTCATTGCCGCGCACCTGTTTCGATGGAAGCCGTCAGCCGATGAACTCGCGCAGCATGGAGTCTTTGGGCATCTGCCCTGCGTCGATGGGTGTGAACAGGCTGAACCGGGCGCACAGCGCTTTCAGCTTGGCGGCGTATGGCGCGTCCGGCGTTTTTTCCAGGTCGCCGCCCATCTCGCGCACGAACGGCTCTAAGCAGCACGGCTCGTAGGTGAAGCTGGTATCCAGCAGGAGGTCCGCCTCCGGCTTGAAGATTTTGATGCTCCTGTCCTCGCTCTCGCAGACAGCGGGCCACATCGCAAACGTCTTTTCCAGGCTGTGGCCGCGGAATTTGTGGTCGCGCACCATGCGCCGCGCCAGCCGGATGTCACGCGTACAAAGCACGCGCTGTCCCGCGCGGGAATATTCCTCCCGCAGGCCTGCGTAGACCTTGAACGCGCTCCCCTCCGGCAGTAAGGCCGTCAGGCGCGGGTTCAGCGCGTGGATGCCCTCTACAATCACCACGCCGTCGTCCAGCTGCAAGGGGATGACCCCGATGCGCCGGTCCTCCCGCGCAAAGTCAAAATCCGGGATCTCCGTGTGCCCTGTCTCGATCAGCTCCAACAGGCACTTGTTGATCTCCGCGATGTCCAGCGCGTCCACGCTCTCATAATCCACCGTGCCGTCCGGCCTGCGCGGGTAATCGCACACGTTTTTGTAGAAATTGTCCAGCGAAACAACAATGCCCCGCCGCCCGTGCGACGAAATGCAGTCGGCTAATTTGTGCGCCGTCGTCGTCTTGCCTGAAGCCGACGGCCCTGTCAGCATCACCACATGCGCCCCGCTCGCCTCGATCGCCCGCGCCGCCTGCTCGATGCGCGCTGCGTAATCGGCTTCACATTCCGCCACCAGGTCCCCCGGCATGCGCGCGGCTAAGTTCACCAACTTTGCCTCCACAAGGCGTTTCGGGATCCAGATCAACGTGTTCGGCATAAAATTCCTCCACTCCTTTTTTCCGCGCCCGTACTTCGTCAAAATGGCTGATGTACTCGGACGGGTATTTGTAATTGAAGATGCGGCGGATTGTGCCGTCCGCACCGACAAGTTTTGTCGCGCCCCCGGCCCCCGCCGAGAGGATTGTGTGGATTTCTTCCATGATGAAAATATTATACAGTCCGGTGAATCCCGGCTTTGTATACCCTGTGTTTTCTAAATTTTGCAGCGTTCCCTTCTGCCGGTACAGGTAATACGGCGTGTACCCCGCCTCGGCCAAACGCCCGCAGGAAGTGAGCATCTGCGCGGCGTCCCCGTAATCCGCCGCCGCGCCGTCTATCACAAGGTTGGAGGCCCGTTTGAGCGTGAGCGTGTGTACAGTGATATTTTCCGGCCCCAGCGCCACTACGCCCGACAGCGACGCCGCGAACCCTTCGGGTGTATCGCGCGGCAGCCCGGCAATCAGGTCCATATTGATGTTGTGGAACCCCTGCCCGCGCGCCTCGGCGAAACAGTCTAAAATATCCTGCGCCGTGTGCCGCCGCCCGATCGCGCGCAGTACATCGTCCGAGAGCGTCTGGGGGTTGATGGAAACGCGCGTCGCGCCGTATTGGCGGATGATCGCCAGTTTTTCCGGCGTGGTGCAGTCGGGACGCCCGGCCTCTACCGTGTATTCGCGCACGGCGGAGAGGTCGAACAAACGCTCCACGGTACGCATCAGCGTGCGCAGTTCATTTGGGGGGATGGCGGTGGGCGTGCCGCCGCCGATGTAAATCGTTTCCAGCCGCAGACGCAACTGTTCCATGAGCGCGCGGATGTCGGCTAATTCCTCACACAGCCGCGCGATATACGGCGCAATCAGCCGCCCCGATTCCGCTGTCGTGCGTGAAACGAAGCTGCAATAGCTGCACCGGGACGGGCAGAACGGGATGCCGATATACAGGCTGCAGCTGCGCGGCGTGTTCAGCGCCAGTGCGCCGCACTCATTTTCGGCTGTCTGCGCCGCCAGGCGGTATTTTCCCTCGCTGACGAAATATTTCCCGCATAAAATTTCTTTCACCTGTTCCGCGCTGTTCCCGGCCTCGCCCAAACGGCGCACCAGGCGCACAGGCCGGACGCCGGTCAGCATGCCCCACGGTGGGCATATACCTGTCACCTCGCGCAGGAGCAGGAACAGCGCGCGGCAGATTTCATATTCCGAGGGAGTGAAAGGAGCGGGGACCTCTGCCGCGCCGGTTCCCTGTAAATTGGCCGCGCCGACGCGCCAGGTGCGCACCGTACACACGCCCGCCCGCCGCACGCCGCAAACAAGGCGGACGCCGTTTTGCAGCACCGCTACGGCGTCTTCTCCACGCCCCGGCCAGTGCTTTACCGCCTGCGCACCCGGAAAAAACATGCGCGCCGTATGCTCCGCCTCATAGGTCGACACAAGGCCGCGAAAATATAGCTTGCAACTCATCATTTAAGATAACAAAGTCCTATAATTTGAGATGAAATTTATAGAATATAAAAGTCGAATTATTTTATTTTTTCAGCGTGAAAATCCCTTTTTGCCGTTTTGCGCGGCAGGAGGCAATACATCTTGTTGTTTCTCCGGGAGTGTCCGGTATTTCCGTGGATTGCCCTGCCTGCCGAGCAGGGAATATAGGGAGATTGCCTTTGCGGATCGGACACGCCCTGTTTCTCCCTGCCGCAGGCGGGGAAAAAAGATAAAAAACAGACTTCCCCTACTGTTCAATAAATTCCTGCAAATAGGGGTTCTGTGCGCGCTCCCGTGAGAGGGTAGAGAAATCCCCGTGGCCGGGCAGGACCTGCGGGTCGCCGGGGACGGTGGAGAGCAGTTTGGCAAGGCTGTGGCGCATGGAATCGCCCTCGCCGCATTCCAGGTCCGTGCGTCCGATGCCCCCCGCAAACAGCGTATCGCCCGAAAACAGCAGCGACCCGCACAGCAGGCACACTGACCCCGCGCTGTGGCCCGGCGTGCAGATGACGCGGAAGGACAGGTCGGAATCGACGGGAATCGTCTCATCATCGCTGTAGTCGCGGTCGGGCGAGACAAAGGGGAACAGGCGCCCGCCGCGTGCGTCGGCCTCGCTCATCACCACGCAGGCCCCGGTGGCCTCGCGCAGGGCCTCCACGGCGGCTACATGGTCGTAATGGCCGTGCGTCAGCAGGATATGTGTCAGCCGCGCGCCGTGTTCGTCAAGCAGTTCCTCATAGCGCTGTGCGTCGGCGGCGGGGTCGATGGCTGCGGCCAGCCCGTTTTCGCCGATCAGCAGGAAGGTGTTGGTATACAGCGGCGGTCCCGCCACAATGTGCAGTGCCTTCAAAGGAAGCACCCCTCCTTTTTTGTGAATTTTCTGTTGTTATTTATTTTGCCTGTTTTCCGCTTTGTTTGTTTTCCCCGTCTCCGGCGGGAAAAACAACAAGATGCAAATTTCCGCAGTATAGGGGCGCGGCTATTTCCATTCATCCGTATCGATCACAATAGTGATAGGGCCGTCGTTCGTCAATGTCAACTGCATTTCCGCGCCGAACTCGCCAGTTTCGACGTGCGCGAGACGTGTTTTGCGCAGCTCGGCCACAAACGCCTCATAGGCGTCGACGGCCAGCGGGGGTTTCGCGGCGGCGATAAAGCTGGGACGTTTGCCTTTCTTTGTATTGCCGTACAGCGTGAAATTGGAGACGACAAGCGCCGAAAGCCCCAAATCCTCCGCCGACAGGTTCAGCTTCCCCTCGGCGTCGTCAAAAATACGCAGGCCGGCGCATTTTTGCGCCAGTTTGGGGCAGATCGCCAAAGTGTCGGTATCACGCACACCCAGCAGGACCACAACTCCCGCCCCGATGGTGCGTGGCGCGCCGCCATTCACAGTCACGCTGGCGCCGCTCACGCGCTGGATCACCGCGCGCATAGGCTTCACGACCTTTCTTTTTTGTGCGGGGATATGCCCCGCCATGCGGGAGACCCGCGCTCCGGCCTCTACTTTATTGTCCGAACTGAAGCTCTTTTACTTTATCAAGGGGAAGTTTGGAATACTGAGCTATATCTTCTAAAGACAGCTTGCCTTTGCGCAGCATCTCCCGGACAATTCCTTCGGTAACTTCCACCGTAACTTCCGCCGTAACTTCCTCCCTTTCTTCCCGCAACATATCTTCAATTACTTTACACATACTGCGCACTCCTTTCGTATTCTCTTTCAAATAGCGTGTGTTATCGGCCATGATGCGGAAATTCATATCGTCGGCGCTGGCGCAGCTGAAATCGTGCATCAGCTTGCCGATATCCGAATCCCCTCGGTATGCGCCGTTTACATAGAGAATATGCGTCCCGTCATTGAAAGGCTCCCCGGTCGCCAGGTTAATCCGCTCAATGGGGTACACCGGTTCTCCCTTCCCGAAAAAGTCGGTCTCCGTGATGAAAATAATATACGTCTCCGGCAGCTCGGAAAAATCCTGGTTCGCGTTCAGATTTTCTATATCCACTACACTGGAATGATATCTGGCCCGCTTTGGGTCTGCACCGCCGCTTTCCCGCTGTGTCTCCATATTGTATATCCGAAAGATTGTATCCTTTGCGTATAAATCAAGGCACAGCGACCGCGCGCCGCCCAGCCGCTTCATGTCCTTCTGTGTCTCGCATTTTGTGATGACAATATCATTCCTTCCCGTGAGAACACACAGGGTAAACTGCGCAAGGGGGATATTATCCCTGAAAAGGCAGCGCATGAACTCGTCGTCAAAGGGGCGGAGCAGACGCAGGCGCTCCAATGCCTTCTGATGCCGCCTCTCGGCCTCGTTCAGTGTATCCATAAGACCCCGCCAGCCTTTCCCTATCTATATATTACTATATCTTTCGCCCTTTTTCAAGGAAAGACGCGCGTTTTCCTGCGGAGTGTCCAAACTGCGGAGATATTTCCTGTGCATTTTCCCGCTCTTTGGGCGTGGGCACAAAACACCCCGTTTTTCTGTGTGGGCACCCGCCTCCCAATTTTTGAAGAAAACTACATATTTTGAAAATGAGAAAATATAATATCGAGCGCGAATTACAGAACATACAATCGAAATTACATATTTTCACAGAGAAATTATATCATGTGCGCGTGATATTGGTAATGCTCTTGATCTTTTTCAGCCGTGAGATCACCGTATTGAGATGTTCAGTGTTGTTCACGCCGATTGTCAGCGACATGGTGGCGCGGCCATCCGGGAGTTGGCGCGCGGAGATTGCGTAACAGGGCAGGTGCATTTCACTGACAAGCACCGCCACGTCGGCCATCAACCCGCCCCGGTCCACGGCGGAGATTTCCAGCGTCGACTTGAAACTCTCCCGCACGCTGTCGGCCCAGCGCGCGTTCACCCACCGGGGCGCGTCCACGCCCAACACCCCGGAACACGCGTTCGGGCAGCTCCTCTTGTGGATGGATACCCCGAAACCGCGCGTGATAAACCCGATAATATCATCCCCCGGCAGCGGATTACAGCACTTGGCAAATTTCACCAGGCAGTTATCGATGCCCTCCACAATCACGCCCTCGCTGGCTTTCTGCTTATGCACGGGGATTTCCAACACCTCGGCGGGATTCTTTTCCCGCAGCAGCTTGGCGTACTCGTCTTTGATCTTGATCATCAACCGCGAGAGCTGCAAACCGCCGTACCCGATGGCCGCGTACAGCTCTTCCGGCGTGTTCATGCGCTGACGGCGCGCGAGATCGGCCATGAACGCGTCGTATTTGTCTTCGGGGATGGTGACGAGGTTGCGCCGGAGTTCCTTTTCCAGCGCCGCCTTGCCCTCGGCGATATTCTCCTCCTTGCGCTCTTTTTTGAACCAGTTGCGTATCTTGCTTTTGGCCTCGCTGGTGGTGACGATGTTCAGCCAGTCGCGGCTGGGGCCTTTGTCTTTGGGGCCGGTGATCACCTCGATGATCTCACCTGTCACGACCTTGTGGTCGATGGAGACCATGCGCCCGTTGGCCTTCGCGCCCACCATGCGGTTGCCCACGGCGGAGTGGATGGCATAGGCGAAGTCGATCGCCGTCGCCCCGGCGGGCAAGTTGATTACGTCGCCTTTGGGTGTAAACGCAAATACTTCCTCCGGCAGCAGCTCGCTCTTGATGTCGGTTAGAAGGTCGCCCGCGTCCTCGCTCTCTCGCTGGCTCTCCAAAAGCTGGCGCACCCACGCGATGCGGTCGTCTAACTTGTCTTTGGCGCTGATGCCCGCCTTATATTTCCAGTGCGCCGCCACGCCATATTCCGCCGTCTGGTCCATCTCCCAGGTGCGGATCTGCACTTCAAAAGGCACCCCCTCGTGCCCGATTACCGTGGTGTGCAGCGAACGGTAGAGGTTGGGTTTGGGGGTGGAGATATAGTCCTTGAAGCGGCTGGGGATGGGGTGGTACATGTCGTGGATCACGCCCAGTGCGTTATAGCATTCGGCCACGGTGTTCAGGATGATGCGCACCGCGTAAACGTCGTAAATCTCCTCAAACGAGCGGTTCTGCATATACATCTTGCGGTAAATGCCGTATACGCTTTTCACGCGCTTTTTGATGGTGAATTCCTGCATATCGTTTTCGGCCATGCGCTCCCGGATCTTATCGGCGATATTGCTGATGAACGCGTCGGCTTTACCGTTGCGCGCGATGGCCTGCGTGATTTCATTGTAGCCCACGGGGTCCAGATACCGCAGGCTGCGGTCTTCCAGCTCCTCTTTGATGTTGCTCATGCCCAGGCGGTGGGCGATGGGGGCATATACCTCCATCGTTTCCAGCGCTTTGTCGCGGCGCTTCTGTTCGCGCCAGCCGTCGCCGGTGCGCATATTGTGCAGCCGGTCGCACAGCTTGATGAGCATCACGCGCACATCTTTGCTCATGGCAAGCAGCATCTTGCGCAGGTTTTCGGCCTGCTGCTCCTCCACGGAGGAAAAGCTGATGCGGCCCAGCTTCGTCACGCCGTCCACCAACAGCTCCACGTCGGGGCCGAAGGCCGAGCGGATGGCGTCGCTGGAAATATCGGTATCCTCCACCACGTCATGCAGCAGCGCCGCCGCGATGGAGTCGGTGTCCAGGCCCAGGTCCGTCACCAGGCAGGCCACGGCGACGGGGTGGCTGATATACAGTTCCCCCGAAAGCCGCCGCGTGTCCCCGTGTGCCTTTTCGGCCAAGCGGTAGGCTTTTTCGATGCGGGCCAGGTCATGCGGGCGGCCCGAATCCTCTATGGTGCGCAGAAGGTCGTCATAGGTTTTGACGGCGGGTGTTTCCAGTTCGATCATGTCGACCCCTCCAGTCTGCGGAAGATGGGCGCGGAGAGCAGGTCGCGCTTGCCCGTTACGGGGAGGAGCCGCCAGCGCGTGCCGTGGTGCGGCGTCTCCACAGGCGCGGCGAGGCCCAGCTCCTGCAGCGCCTGAAGCGAGACAAGCGTTTTGCCCGCGTTCCGCGCGCCCAGTTTTGCAAAGAGCGGGCGCAGGTCGTCGGCGGGGATACCCTCCGGGGTCTGCCCGATGGCGCGGTAGACGGCCACGGCGTCCTCCCGGACCGTGTGCAGGACGGCGCGCTGTGTTTCGGTGAGCGGCGCGCCGCAGGAGAGCGCCTCGAACAGGCCCGCGCCCGCGAGGTAGGCGTCATCCAGCCCAGCGGGGCGCAGATCGCGGATGCGCGCCGAGATCAGCGGCCCGGCCTTGCCCTCGAACAGCGAGAGGCTGACGGCCGCGTCCACACGGTCGCCGACGCCGTAGGCCAATTCCTGCGGCCCCCTGCCGAAATACGCGGCGTACAGCGTGCCCTCCCCCTGTTTCAGCCGCAGGCGGGAGTGCCGCCCGTCGCTCAACGGGTACACCGCGTCGATCACGGCGTTTTCCACGCAGAAAAGCGGCGCGGGGTTGCCGCTGCCGAACGGGGCGAGGCAGGCCAGCGCGCCCACGTCCTCCTCCGTGAGGGCGGCAAGTTCGACAGGCAAATCGACCACAAGCGCCGGACGCTCGATTACCGGGTACGCCTGCGCCGCCCAGGCATTGATCTGCCTGCGCAGGGCGGGCACCTGTTCTTCCCGCACGGAAAGCCCGGCGGCAAGCGCGTGCCCGCCAAAGCGGATGAGCAGGGGCGCGCACGCGGCGATGGCGTTATACAGGGAAATGCCCGCGATGCTGCGCCCGGAGCCGCGCCCCTCGCCCGTCTCGTCGATGGAAATGATGATGGCCGGTTTCCCGAACCGTTCGACGACGCGCGACGCAACAATCCCGATCACGCCCGGATGATACCCCCGCCCGCTCACGACAAGGATACGGTCGGTGCTGTACCCGCTGTCGGCGGCAATGTCCTCTAAGACGCTGGCAAGGATATCCTGTTCTGTCTTCTGCCGCGCGGCGTTTTTGGCCTCTAAATCAGCGGCAAGGTCCACGGCTTCTTCGGGGTCTTCGCAGAGCAGCAGTTCCAGCGCGGCTGTGGCGTTGTCCATACGCCCGGCGGCGTTCAGGCGCGGGGCGATGCCAAAGGAGACGTTCTCGGCGGTGAGTGGTTTCCCGGCCAGCCCGCAGGATTCAATGAGCGCGGCCAGGCCGGGGCGCTCGCAGTTTTGCAGCAGCGCCAGCCCCGCGCGCACGATGCGTCGGTTCTGCCCCACCAGCGGCATGATATCGGCAATCGCGCCAATGGCCGCCAGGTCGCCGTAAAAAGGAAGCATTTCTTCGGGGGAGCAGCCGTCCAGCGCGGCGGCGAGGTAAAACGCGACCCCCGCGCCCGAAAGCATTTTACAGGGGCTTGTATCATAGGGGAGTTGCGGGTCGACAATGGCGGCGGCGTCGGGCAGTTCCGGCGGCGGCAGGTGGTGGTCGGTGACAACGACATCCAGCCCCACTTCCCGCGCATGCCGGACAGCCTCGCACGCGGAAACGCCGTTATCGACGGTAATAATGAGTTTCACGCCCTTCGACGCCATAAAGTCGACGGCGGCCTCGCTCAGCCCATACCCCTCGTCGTCGCGGCTGGGCAGCTTATAGTACACGTCCGCGCTCACAGAGTCGAGGTACAGGTACAACAGCGCCGTCGCGGTCACGCCGTCCACGTCATAGTCCCCGAACACGGCGATCCGCTCCCCCGCGTCAATGGCCCGGTGGATGCGCTCCACAGCCCTGTCCATCCCTGCCAGGCACAAGGCGCCGCACAGCGGTTCGCCCTCCCCGCACAACACGGCGGCTTCCGCCTGATCCTTCACGCCCCGCGCGCGCAGCACGCCCCCCACCAGGCGCGGCACGCCCAGCGCCGCCGCCTCGCTTTCCTCCGGTCTGCCTATCTGCCACGAACGATACAGCATGTGCTTCTCCTTCCGATTGCCGGCTGCCGGCGGAAACGTCCCAAAGGGGGCGCCGCCCCCTTTGGAATCCTCCGCGGCCTTTGAAAAGGCCGGCGAAACTTTTGATCGCGCCCATACTGGCGTATGGGCGCAGGGATTTTTTTGGATTTTGGTTTGACGTTGGGTGCGCCGCCGCAAACTGCCGTTGCGTTCCCCGCCGCAATTTGCCGTTATGTTCCCCACCGAAGGCGGGGAACATAACAATATATCACAGCTTTAAGCCGTTCTGCGTAAGCCCCTCCTGCGCTAAGACGGTTTCCAGCGCCGAGATCTCCGCCTGCATATCGACGGCGGTGTTTTGCAGCAGGTGGTCCATCAGCTCGCGGTAGGCGGCAATCATGGTGTCGAGAACTTTGGAGACTTCTGTCTCCACGCTGGCTGCCACACTGCTCTCCCCGGCATGCGGGGCAATCTCGTTGTATGTAGCCAGCAGCTTTGCCGCCGTGGGCAGGTAGTAGCTGCAAAAACGGCGCACGTCGTCGGCACATTCGGGGTGCAGCTTCACCCAGGCGAATATGTCCTCCGCGTGGCGCGCCAGGTGCGACGCCTTTTCGCGGATGTCCGGGTTTTCCACATGGGCGATCTCCTTGCGCAGCGCGCGCAGATCGTCCTCGTTCAAGGCCCCGTCATCCCCGCTGTCCGTCTCCGGCTCCGGCGCGGTCTGGCGCTGTTCTTCGGCGGGTGCCGCCTCCCGTTCCGCCAATGCCGCGTCCTGCGCGCGGGCGCGCTCCGGGTTCGCGGTGCGATAGGCGTTGTTGTCGGCGTAGAAACAGGCGGTTTCCTCATCGACAAAGCCCAGCGGGAAGAAACCGTCGCGCACCATGTCCTGTAAGTCGCGCAATACTTTCTTCGGCTTGCGCCCGCTGGCACGGGCAATATCCGCCACCGGGCAGGTTCGCTGTGCGCCGATGATCGTTTTATACAGCTCGTACCGCTTCGCGCGCTGGCGGGAAATAAAGCACTTGCGCGCACCCAGGCCGCATGCCACAGCTAAAATCGTCAGAATGACAGGCGCGGTAATATTCACGGCGTAAAAGTAGCCGTGGAAAAACTCGTCGAACAGCTCCGCGATTGTCACAATGGCTCCCGTGCCGAAGCCCGCCGCTCCCACCGTGCCCAGTATGCCGCCCAACATGGTGAAGAAATCTTTGAGTTTCTTTTTGCCGTCCTGTTTTTGCGCCTCGGATTCCGTCCGGCCCGCGTCCTGCCTTTGCGCCGCCCCCTGTTCCGCGCGTTCCGCGCCCCGGTTCTGCGCCGCCTCCCACTCCGGGCGTACCGCGCGGTAGCGCGCCTGCTGTTCCGGCGGGTTCTGCGCGGCGGCGTTGCGCTGTGCGGCGGTGGGATAGGTGTACTGCGCGGCGCGCGTCTCCGTGCGCTGTGTGCTGCCCTGCGCGCCGCGCGGGGTTGGCGGGTCCTGCCGGAGCTGCTGGGCGCGCTTTGCGGCCTCCTGCCGCGCCGCATTGGTCGCATTGCGTGTTTTCTCCTGCTCCCGCAGGCGCGGCACGATGACCCAGAAAACGATGAAAAGGAATATCAATACATTCATAGCGGCTTTGTTCTCCTTTTTCTCCGTCAGACAAATCTGCCCGGATGCTGCCCGTTACCGCAGCGCTGGCCCCTGCTGGAACGGCGCGTTCCCTGTCAGGCCGTCCTGCGCCAGCACGGTTTCCAGCGCGGAAATCTCGGCGGAAACGTCGAGGGCGGTATCTTTCAGCAGGTTGTTTTGCAGGTTTTGGAACGCCGTCTGGATGGTGCCGAGGATGGTGCAGATGTCGGACTGTATCTCCGCCGCTACGGTGCTGCTGGCCGCCTGCGGGGTCACTTCATTATATGTCGTGAGCAGCTTGAGCGTTGTGGGCATATAGTAGCTGGCGAAACGGCGTATCTGCCCCGCGCCGTCTGGGTGCTTTTCCAGCCACGATACAATGTTCTGCGTCTCGGATTCTATGCGCTGTGTCTCCCCTAATACAGCGGCGTCGGTGATATGCCGCTGCTGGTCGCGCAGATCGCGCAGGAACGCGCGGCAGTCCTCCAGCACGGTCGGTTCCTCCGGTTCGTCGGGTTCCTCCGGCAGCACCAGTTCCGGCGTCATCTTCTCCACCGGTTCGGGTTCCGGTTCCGGTGCCGGCACCGATTCCTGCGCGGCGGCGGCCAGTTCGGCTTCCTGCGCCATATACAGGCGGTAGGCCGTCTCATTGGAGAACAGGCGCGAGGCGTCGGGGTCGAGGTACACGCCCTCAAATTTGCCCGTGCGGATCATCCGGCGAAGGTCGGTGCGCACATAGCGCTTTGTCTTTTCCGTCGTCTTTGCCAATTCCTGGACGGTGCAGTAGGCGCGCCCGCCTAAAATGCGCTGATAAGCGGCGGCGCGGCGCATCGCAAAGCCGTTGATGAACGAAACCACCGACGAGACAAGGAACGTCGCGCACAGGAACCCCAAAACCAGCGTCCCCGCGTCATCACTGGAGTTCATCGCGTTTGCCTGCGCAAGCACGCCCAGCACGCCGCCCGCTATCAAATAGCCGCTCGCGCTGCTCAGCATGCTTTTGGCCTTTTTCGCGTAATCTACCCGCTTGAACCGTTTTTTCTTTTTCTGCTTGCTCTGTACGCCCATCCCCTCGAACATGGCGTCGACGCTGCCCCGGATATCCTCCCGCGCGGCGCGCCTGCTGGCGCGCACATCCTCGCGGGCCTCCTTCATCTCCTCACGCATTTCCCCGCGCGCGGTATCCAACCCGTCGCGGATATTCCTGCGCAGGGCGGAAATGCCGCTGCGCGCGGCGCTGCCCATCTCCTGCACCGTGCGCCGGATATTCTCATTCTGATTGAGCTGTTCGCCCACTTCGCGCACAGCTGCCTGTACCTCGTCCAATGTCTGGCGCACCTCGCGCTCGATTTCCCGCCCCAGATTATCGGGCTGTTTCCCGTTACTCATCAGCCAACCTCCACCTTGTATCTATCTATCCAACTGCGGCTGAAAGCACCTGTAAATTTTCTGTACTTTCCCGCCCTTCGGGTGGGAAAGTACAGGCAACCGCCAGCCGTGTTTTAACTACCAGTTTTCCTCCCCTCGTCCGGGAGGATAAGACATGCAAACGCCCAAACAGGCAAGGGCGCGCAGCAATGAAATTGCTGCGCGTGATGGGTTTCCAAAGGGGGCTTGCCCCCTT
>CANCXY010000066.1 GCA_947381875.1 uncultured Clostridia bacterium
ACCAGGCGAGCGCGTTTCTGCTTGGATGGGTCGATGGGCAGGTTCTTTTGGGTATCCTTGACGAGCGTCACGCAACGCTGTGCCGCTTCCCCGGCAAGGCGCAGATGCTCCTTACAACCTACCACGGATTCCTTGACAGCGGCATCCGGCACGCGGACTTCAGGCTTATACAGTTTCAGACGCGCTTTCAGGCCCAGGATACGGTGCAGGGCGTCGTTGAGGCGCTCCTCGGTGATTACGCCGCTTTTTACACCATTCAGCATATAGTCGAAATCTTCCTGGATATCATTTGAGAACAGGAACATGTCACAGCCGGAGGCGATGGCCTTGGGCACCGCGACCGCGCGCTTTTCCATACAGGCAATGCCTGCCATGTGAGAAGCGTCGGTGATCACCACGCCGTTGAACCCCATCTCTCCGCGCAGCAGGTCGGTGAGCAGCTCCGGCGCGAGCGTCGCGGGCATGATCTCATTTTCCGGGATGTTAGGGCGCAGCTTGCGGCTCATGGCGGGCAGCGCGATATGGCCTACCATGATGCTCTCCAAGCCCTCGTCAATCATGGTCTGGTATACTTTGCGGAAGGAATCATCCCATTCCTCCACGGAGAGGTCATTGACGCCGAGTACAAGATGCTGGTCGCGCTCCTCTACGCCGTCTCCGGGGAAATGCTTGCAGCAGCAGGCGATATTGCTTTGATGGATGCCCTGGATATAGGCGCGGATGTTCTGGATGACCTGATCGGCACAGTCGCCGAAAGCGCGGGTGTTGACAATGGTGTTGCGCCAGTTCATGTAAATATCCGCGCACGGGTTGAACATCCAGTTCACGCCCACGCTGGACGCCTCGCGGCCCGCCACATAGCCCATATCATAGGCTGTCTGCGTACCGCCGCCCGCAGCCGCTTCCGCAGCGGTGGCAATAAAGGTGCCGTCCTTGAGGCAGCCGTCCCCGCCGTTGTCGCAGTTGGCGGCGATCAGCAGCGGCAGTTTGGAGTGCTCCTGATAGGTCTTGTTCTGTGCGTAGACCTGTTCGCGGTCGCCGCCCTGCCAGCGCAGGCCTCCCTGATGGTAGGTATCAAGCGTATGCTGGATCTCCTGCGGGTCCAGGCTTTCGCGCATCTGCACAAACAACTGCCCTACTTTTTCTTCCAGCGTCATAGAGGCGATGGTATCTTCTACCCATTTGATCCCTTCATCCTCCAGATAAAACGGTTTGGCTTTCAAATCAACCATAATTGCATTACCTCCTTCTTTTTTGGCGCAAAACGAGTGGATATAGTAAGTTTAGCACAAATTCGGAAAAGAATCCAGTAAAACTTTTAGATATTTTATAAGTTTCGACCATTTTTATTGTCCCGCAGTGTCCCTGTCCTGGCTGATCCAATTATTCAGGGCCTTCTGTTCTCCCCCATCCCTGGGAAGATTTCTTTCGCCCCATGCTTTCATGTAGGAGATCACATCCATAAAGCTCCTGCCCAGGTCAGATAACGCATACTCCACATGCGGCGGCACTTCCCCGAAATCCCGCCGAATCAGGAACCCGTCGGCTTCCAGCTCCCGAAGCTGCTTTGTCAGGGAGGATTCGGTGATCTCCCCTAATTGGCGGCGGAGCGCACCGAAGCGGTTGATACCACAGAAGGAAATATAGTAGAGTATTTCCAGTTTCCATTTGCCGCCCAGGACTTTTTGAAGCGTTGACATGGTTTTGCACCGCTGAATGGATGCCTCTGTCTTTTTCATGCCGTTCTCCCTCCTCCCTGCCATTATAGCCGCTCCCGGTAGTCAGCGCAAGATACTGCAAAAAAGTACCGTACTTTTTCCTGCTTTGCCGTTGTGCTATACTGGCGGAAAAGGAGGCGTTTCTATGCACTATACCGGAACGATCTGGCGTCCGCCCTATGAGGCCGCGTCGCTGCTGCTGGAAGTGACCGCTGGCTGTACCCACCACAGATGTAAATTCTGTACGCTTTACAATGACCTGCCGTTCAAATTCCGAATGTCGCCATTGGAGGATATTGAAAGCGACTTGCGGGAAGCCCAAATCTTGTACGCCGACCCCATCGCGCCGCTTACCGCCCGCCTGCAAGGGCAGTCCGCGGGGCGGCGCATACAGCGCGCATTTTTGACGGGGGCCAACCCGTTTGTGCTGAAATCGGAGCGGCTGATGGAAATTTCCCGCCTGATCGGGCAGTATCTTCCTTTCATCCAGACGATTGGCTGTTTTGCGCGCATTACAGACGTTGCGGGGAAATCGGATGAGGAATTGGCCGCCCTTCACGGGGCAGGGTTTGACGGACTGACAATAGGCGTTGAAACCGGGGATGATGAAGCGTTGTGCTTTATGAACAAGGGCTATACCGCCGCCGATATTGTAACCCAATGCCAGCGGTTGGACAAAGCGGATATCCATTACAGCTTCTTTTATCTTGTGGGGATTTCCGGCGCGGGACACGGGGAAACCGGCGCAAAGGCCACCGCAGATATTTTCAACCAGCTTCATCCCAGGCTGGTCGGCGTCAATATGCTGACGATTTACCCGGATTCAGAGCTGTATCAGGAAATCGAGCGCGGCAGATGGAAAGAGGAAACGGAAATTGAAAAATATAAGGAAGTCCGTACCCTGCTGGAAAATCTGACGATTCCCACAAGGTTTGCCGCTATGGGGGCTTCTAACGCGTTCCAGTTTTATGGCGTTATACCAGAAGAAAAAGACGCACTGTCAGCGGCGCTGGATAAGATCATTGCAACAGCACGAGAGGAGGAATTGCGGGAATACCGTCAAACCCTTCCGCATCTGTGATGGGCTGATCTAAAACATATCATGATTTCCTTTGACATCAGGGCTTGTGCGATAGCATACGCCCTGATGTTTGCCAAAGAAAGCAGGCAAGCCGTTTGGGGGCTTGCCTGCTTTAAAAGATATAAAATGGTTTTGAACCGCTAATAAATCCAAAATTTATTTTTTCTGCTTTACTCCCTTTTGAACAACAAAAGTTGCCACATAAAAGATAATGAGTAATCCGCACCCTAAAAAGGCAATATACCAATCTGTGAAAGAGTATATCAAATCAACATATCGGTCTAAAGGAGTGAGCAGCATTGCCAATGCAACTGAAAAGATCATGCCGACAGCAGAACCCGCTAAAATTTTCTTTTTCTTATAGTATGCTAACATATATTGATAAAAACGCGCCGCGTAAATCCATACTGCGAACACTAAAACCGCATGTGTCGCTCTTTCTGCAATTCTGCCTTTTAATACAAAGAAAAATAAAACCGCAAAGACAACGATCCCAATCAAAGGCGAAAGGCTGATAAATGCAGATAATGGTTTGGTTATTTTATTCGTCCGTTCTTCTGGCTGACACCCTCGTACTCTTAACCCAATAATGATAAAATACACAGGCAATATAAGTATCAAAATTACGCTCAACATTTTGATCTTCCTCCAAATAGAAATCCATTTTTTGGGTATAAAAAAGTCTGCCTAATCGCAGCATCACTCACCGCTCTTAGACAGACCGTGGTGCGGATGAAGGGACTTGAACCCATATGAAGTTGCCCTCACTAGAACCTGAATCTAGCGCGTCTACCAATTCCGCCACATCCGCATATGTACTTTTCATTGCCAGCTTTTATTTTCATCGTCCGGCAACAGATAGAATTATACCACGTCCTTTCCTGTTTGTCAACCATTTTCGCCGGGATTTTCAAAAAAATTTGCGGCGCCGGTACTCTGTTGACAAGGCAGAGCATTTTCCCTATACTATAATATAATGTATCTCTCGAGGAAAGGTATGGCCCCCGCTATGACTTTGCCCAATATCGCCCCGCCCCTTCTGCGCTGGTATCAGCAGCATCAGCGCGTGCTGCCGTTCCGCACGGATCCCTCCCCCTACCACGTTTGGGTCAGCGAGATCATGCTCCAGCAGACGCGCATGTCCGCCGCGCTCCCCTATTATGAGCGCTTTATGGACGCCCTGCCCACGGTATCTGACCTGGCCGCCTGCAAACAGGAGCGGCTGTATAAGCTCTGGGAGGGGCTGGGCTATTACAGCCGGGCACGCAACCTTCAAAAAGCTGCGCAGATCATCGTGGAGCAGTACGGCGGGCATCTCCCGGACGATTACAACGCTTTGTTAAAACTGCCCGGCATTGGCGCATACACCGCGGGCGCGATCGCCTCGATCTGTTTTGACCTTCCTGTGCCTGCTGTGGATGGGAACGTCCTGCGCGTTTTCTCTCGCCTGCTGAACGACAGCCGCGACGTACTTCGGCCAGAGGTAAAAAAGGACTTGACGGAACATGTGCGCGCCTTGCAGCCGCCGGAGTGTCCGGGCGACTATAACCAGGCGCTGATGGAGTTGGGCGCGCTTGTGTGCCTGCCGGGCGGCGCGCCTCTGTGCCAAACGTGCCCGCTGTACGATCTATGCGCGGCGCGCATGGCGGGAACGCAGAACACCCTGCCCGCAAAAACGCCGCCGCGCCCGAAGAAAGTAATCCCCTACACCGTCGCGGTCATCCTGAGCGGCACTGGGTCCGACTGCTGCATCCTGCTGCAACAGCGCCCCAAAACGGGCCTTTTGGCTGGATTGTGGCAGCCGGTCCTGCTGGAAGGGCATCTCGATACCGGGGAAACCTGCCAGGCCCTGGCCGCGCTCGGCCTGCCCGTACAGGCAGCCGCCCCTTTAACGGACGCAAAGCATGTGTTTACACATCTGATATGGGAGATGCGCGGGTATCTGTTCCATGCACAGCGCTTTGACGCACCCGCCGGATGTGTCTGGGCCAGACCCGATGAGGTGAAAACGCGCTACGCGGTCCCGAACGCCTTTAAGGCGTTCCGCCTTCTCGAAAAAAATTTCAGTCAAATAGAACAATATGCCCAAAAAGTCCTTGTCAAGCGGTGAAAAACAGGCTATAATAAACCTAATAAGAAATTTTCTCCACGGAGGACGCACCCATGAACATATTGCTTGCAAATCTCAGTTCCCTTTCCGTAGCTGTTGCGCATGCTGTCGACGCACTGCGAAAGGCTTATCAGGCAAAGGCAAAAATGGACAACCAGGAAATCCTTGCACCGCAGTCAAATAATGAGGAGGAAACTGTCTCTATGAAAAAATCGACCTTGATCGCAATTCTCGCGGCCTTTGCCGCTGTTGTGGGCGCTTTGGTTGCCGTGTGTGTCTATCTGCGCCGCCGGGAAGCGGAACTGGATGAATATGAACAGCTTCTGTTCAGCGAAGATTTCAGCCATGAAGAATCCGATACACCGGCGGAAAACGCTGAGGCTGATACAGAAAAAGCTGCGGAAGAAACAGCGGACACAGACGCAGAGGAAGAAGACGAAGACGCTGAATAACGCGGGGTCTTTCCCATTGTGGTTCCCCCATGCAAATAAGCCCTTCCCGATGCTGAGGAAGGGCTGTTTGTGTTTGTTTTCTGTATCTACATCACACCTGTAAGCGAGATAAAGCCCAGCCGGACAGAAAGCACAAAGCCTCCCAGTACCACGATGGCGAACCCCATCAAAAACGCGGTCAGAGCCAGCCCGGCACGCGCGAGGCTGCGCCGGTTTTCGTTTGTATGCGTGCCATAGGCCCACAGGAACATCAGGATCAGATTGACGACCGGCACGGCAAACGCGGCCAGGATCAAAACGCACTGCGCCGTGGTGAGTGGCTGTGCCTGTTCCGCTGTCGTTTCCAGCTCCTGCCCTTCCTCAACGCGCGCGCCGCAGTTTTCACAAAAGGCCGCGTCCATTGGCAGGGCCTCTCCGCATTGCTTACAAACCATTTTCTTCTATCCCCTTTTTCTCCTCGTTCAGTTCCCACATCAGCTTTCTGTCTACCGGTGCGGATAAGATAATCTGTGTGCTGGTTTGCCCTAACTTCTGGAACCGGTTGATAAGATGTTCCAATTCATGGATCCCCTCGCTGCGCACCTTCACAATAAAGCTGTGGCTGCCTGTAACATGGAAACACTGTGCCACGCCCGGCTGGCCCTCCACCATCGTCAGGAAATACTGCCTGTCCGCCGGCGCAACGGAAATGCTGATCAGCGCGTCGATACAGTTTTTCGGCTTCCCTTCCCCCAATACGACGGTATACCCGGCAATGACGCCGCTTTTTTCCATGCGCCGTATCCGTTCGCTGACTGCCGGGCTTGTCAGGGATACGCGCCGGGCGATATCCTTGACTGTCATGCGCCCATCGGTACTCAGCAGGCGGAGGATCTTTCTGTCCAGTTCATCCAAAAATATGCCAGCCCCTTTCAAAATCTTAATGTTATAAAGCACTTTTTCAAAAAGAAATTGCTTATTAAATTTTACCGGCAAATTTTTTCTCCGCTTTTTATTATATAATGCTTTTCACCATTTGTAAAGAACAAAAATAAAGTTTTTTACCTGAACCCGTTTTGACAAATGAAGCAAAACGAGTATACTTAATATACATTGAAACAGATTACACCGAGCTTATATACTTTCCCACCCCTCTATGCAAAAAGCGTTGCCGAAAGGCAACGCTTTTTGCTTTTCCGGAAAATAAATCCCCGCCCAAAGGACGGGGAAATATACAAAAAATATGTTTCAGATCAAGTACGGCAGGAGGTGGTGCAGTTTCGCCGCCTCCATCACTCCTTCTAAATACAGCCCCTCGGCGCGGTATTCCTCCACTGTCACAACGCCGTGTTCGCGCAGCCAGACCGCCTCGCCTGTTTTATCATAGGGCAGCAGCGCCTTTACGCGGCGCACACGGGCGGAAAGAGCATGGTCGATCTGGTTCAGCAGCTCCTCCAGCCTTTCCCCTGTCAGCGCGCTGACGGTAATCGCTGACGGGCCAAGCAGGGCGGCGTTCGGCACACGGTCGCATTTATTGCAGACAACGATCTGCGGGATATCCGCGCAGCCAAGGCTTGCAAGCACCTCATCCGTCACAGAGAGCTGTTCGCTGGCCTGCGGGTCGGAGGCATCGCACACTTTCAAAATCACATCCGCGAACGCGGCTTCTTCCAATGTGCTGTGAAAAGCCTCCACAAGGTTATGCGGCAGGCGGCTGACAAACCCGACTGTATCCACTGCCACGCACGCAAGCCCGGAGGGCAGCGTCAAACGGCGCGCTGTGGGGTCCAGCGTGGCAAACAGCATATCCGCCTCTTTTACCTGTGCGCCGCACAGGCGGTTCAGAAGGCTGGACTTGCCTACATTCGTATATCCCACCAGGGCAATGACAGGCACGCCGCTTTTTTTCCGGCTCTTGCGCGTCTCGGCGCGCCGCTGTTCCATTTCTGAAAGCCGCTGGCGCAGCGTGTCAATGCGGCGGCGCACATGGCGTCTATCATATTCCAACTTGCTTTCCCCCGCGCCGCGCCGGGCGCCCTCGCCGCCGCCTCCGCCGCCGCCCTGGCGTGACAAGGCGGTGCCAAGCCCCGCCAGCCGGGGCAAACGGTATTGCAGCAGGGCCAGTTCTGTTTGCAGTTTGCCCTCATTCGTCACGGCACGCTGTGCGAAAATTTCCAAAATCAGCATGGTGCGGTCGATCACGCGCACACCCAACAGCTTTTCCGTGTTGCGTATCTGACTTCCCGACAGCTCCGCGTCAAAAACAGCGCATTCAGCGCCTAAATTCTGACACAACAGCTTGCCTTCCGCAAGCCTCCCTTCGCCCAAAAAGGTGGCGGCTTCTGGCGCGTCGCGTTTCTGTACTACCTCGCCCACTGTCTCCATGCCGCACGCCTCCGCCAAAGCGGACAGCTCCGTCAGGCTTCGTTCCATATCGTATTCGCCGCAGTCCGCAGCAAAAAGGATCACTTTACTTGTTTGCTCCGTCATAGTCCTCCTTCGTGCAGCGCCGCTTTGGCCTTTCCCGGCCCGCAAAGCGCAGCACATCCTGTCGATGCAAGACGGCGCATTGCCGTCGCGGTCAGTTTGCATTCCTGATACGCATGTTCCACATTCCCTTCTTTGATGTTTTTGGCGCGGCGCACGGCCGCCGCTACCGGTGGGAGCCGGGCTGGGCCTGTGCATGAAAAGCAGGCCTGAACGCCCCCGACCGCTTAGCGGTTATTATACCCCATTTTTCCCTGCGCGTCAAATAGATTTTCCATGTTTTCCCGCGCTATTCCCCCACCGAAAGTTCGGGAAACGCTGCCGAACCCATTGATTTCCAGGGAGTATCCAATGCAGGGAAACACACGAAAATAGATCCGCGATGTGGACACTCCCAATTTTCCGCAGCCATCGGGGAAATCGGATTGACAAGGGGGATTTTTGATATTACAATCAGAATAAGAAGAAAAATATGTCAGGAGCGTTCGGATGGATCAATATACAGTCTTAAAACAATACTTCGGGCATACAGCTTTCCGGGCCGGGCAGGCGGAACTGATCAACGCCATCCTGTCAGGGCGGGATGTTTTGGGTGTTATGCCGACTGGTGGCGGGAAATCCATGTGCTACCAGATACCCGCCATCCTGCTGCCGGGCGTTACGCTGGTGATCTCCCCACTCATTTCCCTGATGACCGATCAGGTAGCGGCATTGACAAAGGCAGGCGTACAGGCCGCGGCCATCAACAGCTCCCTTTCGAGCGACCAGCTTTATCAGATATACGACCAGGCGCGCCGAGGGGCGTATAAGCTGTTGTATGTCGCACCCGAACGTTTGGGCACACCGTCATTTTGCGCGCTGGCGCAGGAACTTTCCATCCCACTGGTAGCGGTGGATGAAGCGCACTGCATTTCGCAGTGGGGGCAGGATTTCCGCCCAAGCTACCTGAAAATCGTCGATTTTCTCAATTCTCTCCCCCGCCGCCCCACGGTGGCCGCGTTTACCGCTACAGCGACGGCGGATGTGCGGGAGGATATCATGCGCCTGCTGTCGCTGAATGACCCGTTCTGCACCGTTACAGGCTTTGACCGGCCCAACCTGTTTTTCGATGTGCAGCGGCCCAAACATAAAATGGCCGCTTTGCTGGAGCTGATCCGGGAACGGGAGGGAAAAAGCGGGATCGTATACTGCGCGACTCGCGCCCATGTGGAACAGGTATGCGAGGGGCTTTGCCGCGCAGGCATCCCGGCCACGCGGTACCATGCCGGGTTGGATGAAGTGGAGCGCCACAAAAACCAGGACGATTTTCAATTTGACCGCAAAACAGTCATGGCCGCCACCAACGCCTTTGGGATGGGCATTGATAAATCTAATGTCAGTTTCGTGATCCACTACAGCATGCCCACCAGTTTGGAGGCATACTATCAGGAAGCGGGCCGCGCCGGGCGCGACGGTGAAGCGGCGGACTGCATCCTGTTTTTTGCTGTGCAGGACCTCCACACTGCCCGCTTCTTCATTGAAAACAGCGGCAATGAGGAAATAGAGGAAGAAGACCGGCAAATGCTCCGTCAGCGGGACAGGCAGCGCCTGAACGCAATGATCGGATACTGCAAAACCACCGGCTGTCTGCGCGGCTATATCCTCGACTATTTCGGTCAGGCGCATGAGCCTTCCTGCGGGAACTGCGGGAATTGCAGCGGGGAGTTTCGGATGGTGGATATCACAATCCCCGCCCAGATGATCCTTTCCTGTGTGGTGCGCGTACAACTGAAACTGCGCTACTATATCGGGAAAGCGCTCATTGTCCGCATCCTCTGCGGCAGTAAAGACCAGCGCATCCAGGAATTGGGGCTGGACAACCTTTCCACCTATGGCCTGATGAAAGAAAAATCGCGCACATTTGTACGCGATTGTGTGGATTTTCTGGAATCCGAAGGGTATCTCTGGACAAACCCCTCCCATTTGACGCTGGAACCCAAAGCGCCGGCTTCCGATGTGCTGTTCCACAGCAAAAAGGTACTTATGCCGGTGCGGAAAGGGGCGCTCTCGGCTCCGTCGGACGCCAATCATGCGGAGCCAGCCGGGAAGGGGCGGAAGAAGCAGAGGTCGGCGCTCAGTTCCCCCGACGCCGAGCTTCTGCTCTCCATCCTCAAAGAGACACGGACACGGCTGGCACAGCAGGAAAACGTTCCGGCATATATCATTTTCTCCAATGCCACCCTGATAGATATGGCGGAGAAAAAGCCACGCACCATGGAACAGTTCTTTTTGGTATCCGGTGTGGGGCAGTACAAGGCCGCGCGCTACGGCGACGCCTTTCTGCGGGTGATTGCCGCCTATGAGGACGGCCCACAGGACGCGATTACCAATTTTGATGAAGCGTAGGATCACTCTGCTGTTTCTCCCCGCTTTCAGCGGGGAGAAACAGACAAAATATGGTTCACGATCCGGTCGATTTGTATTTCCGCACGCCGACTCGCCATACAATCCAGCAGGGCACAACAAACAGACACGCCGCCAGCGGCAGGAACGCATAGCCGAGGCTGCTGCTCCTGCCCAGGACATATAACAGCGGATAGTACTGCACCAGAGCATACGGGATGACAAAGGTGCAGAAGGTCAGCATCCCTTTTCCATAGATGCCCAGCGGATATTTGCCATGCTCCACAGCACCATATGTGAATACGTTCATAAATTCCAGCCCCTGTAAGGTGAAAAACGCGATTGCGCCATCCAACAGGAACAATGCGGAGAACAGCACCGCGCCGCCGGTCACCATAAACAGGACGGTGCAGATTTTCAAAAAGGTCCAGTCCACCGGGCAGCTTACAAGCCCATAAATCAGCATGACAGCCCCTTGCAGAAGCGCGCCGATCCGCACAAAATCCACCCGGAACGCCAGCACCTGGAAAATTTCGTTGCGGGGGCGGCAGAGGATTCGGTCAAATTCCCCATTGGCAATCATGCCGGCGAATACCTTGAAGCCGGAGGCAAACATCTGTGCGATAGAAAAACCCATGAGCATGATGCCGTAGCAGAGCAGTACTTCCTCATAATTGAACCCTGCCACCGTATGGAAGCGCTGGAACATGAAAAAAATGCCCAGGAAGACGCTGAACGAGGTAAAAAAGGAGCCAATCACCGTAGCGAAAAAGGAGCCCTTATACTGCATCACGCTTTTCAGGTGGATCGTAAAATATTTCCAATACAGCCGCATTGCTTCTACCCTCCCTGTATGACAACATGTTTCAGCTCAAAGCGCTCCATCAGCTTGCCAAGCCCCACCAGCGCCACAGCCCAGAACGCCTGCAAAGCGACCTGCCAGAGCATTTCCCCGCCACACAAATCGCCGCTGTAGATACGCAGCGGCACATTGCCCATACTGGAAAACGGCAGGAATTCCAAAAAGCGCCGGACAGGGTCCGGGAAAAACGGGAGCGGGATGATTGAACCCATACAGAAATCGCTGAGGCCAATGGCGATCAACCGTACCCCGCGCGGGGAAATGGTGTGGAACGTTGTCATGTATACGATCATGCCCAGCGCTGTAACAACGCATAATGCCAAAAATAGCGACAGCAGGAACCACAGGAACGTGCGGAGGTCTAGTGGGGCGGCCAGCCCATACGGCGCGGGGATCAGCGCGGCAACAAGGAGCGTCGGCCAGCAACGCAGAAACGCCGCCGAAACACGGCTGGCCGCGGAGCGCGCATACCACATGGGGTATACCCCCACGGGGCGGCACAGCTCATACGCCACATTCCCGCTCTGGATCACAGAGAAAAATTCCCCGTCCAGCCCATTGAATGAGAGCAGCAGCAAAAGCGCCTGACGCAGCCAGATATAGCTGCTCAACGCCTGGAAGGTCATGGGAAACGCGGCGGGGTCGCTTTGATAAAACGCCCGGAAAGCCAAAATCTCCATCGCGCCCCAGAAAAACTGGCAGATCAAGCCGCCCAAAGCGGCGGCGCGGTATTGCAAGCCCGTGAGGAACCGCATGCGGAAATAAGCAAAATATTTTTTCATGGCCCGCCACCCTCAAACATCATACTTTTTGTAGAGCTGGGCAAGCGTCTCGTCGATATGCTCACCGCCGCGCCGGATATCCTCCAGCCCGCCGTCCAGCAGTACTTTCCCTTTCCCAATCAGGATGATGCGGCTGGCAAGCGCCTCAATATCCTGCATGTCATGCGTTGTTAAAATCACCGTGGTGCGGCGCTCGGCGTTCAGCCGCTTGATAAAATCCCGCACCGCCAATTTGGACACCGCGTCCAGCCCGATGGTTGGTTCATCCAGGAACAAAATTTTCGGGCTATGCAGCAGGGACGCTGCGATTTCACAGCGCATGCGCTGGCCCAAAGAAAGCTGCCGCGTCGGTGTACGCAGCAGATCGGCAAGGTTCAAAAGCTGTGTCAGTTCATCTACATTGCGGCGGTATACGCTGTCGGGGATCGCATAGATTTCCCGCAGAAGCTCGAACGAATCGGTTACGGGCACATCCCACCAGAGCTGGCTGCGCTGGCCGAACACCACGCCGATCTGCTTTACATGGCGCACCCGCTCTTTCCACGGCACGCGCCCGTCGACAAGGCACTCGCCGCTGTCCGGCGTCAAAATCCCACTCAAAATCTTGATGGTGCTGGATTTCCCTGCCCCGTTCGGCCCTATGTAGCCCACCATATCCCCGTCACGCACCGTAAAGGTGATGCCGTCCAGGGCATGGATTTCCTCATATTCCCGATGGAACAGGGCCTTGACTGCCTGCGAAAACCCGGCCTCCCGCCGGGACACCTTGAAAGTCTTTCGCAGGTCCTTCACTTCGATCATTCTGAACACTCCTTTCTAATCTGCCATTTTGGGTTCTGCGCACGGCCACAGACTCCTTATCCCCGCCAAAGGCGGGGACTTTTAATTGTACAGAAAAGGGCTGTTTGTGTCAATTCCCAAATTCCTTTATCCTGTAATTTCAGCGTATATTACAAATAGAAACATCTGTTTTCAGTGTTTCTTCACAAAGAAAGCCCTGTCCGGCGGGAACACGGACAGGGCCTTTTTGATATATGTTTTATAGCGGAAAGGAATAGATAAAAAGGGTCATTCCTTCGCAAGTGTGAATTGATCCACGAGCTGCTTGAGACTGTCGGCTTCGGCGGAAAGCTCTTCGCTGGTTGCGGCGCTCTCCTGGGCGGTGGCGCTGTTTGTCTGCACCACACCGGAAATCTGGTCGACGCCCTCTGTCACCTGCGCGAGAGCCGTCGTCTGCTTGGCCACCGCCTCCACCACAATGTTCATCTGTGCCGTGACGTGCCCTGCCAGTTCGTTCGTCAGTTCCAGCGATTGGGTAACATTTGTCACAGCCTCGCTGCCTTCCGAAACGGCGGTGATCGATTCTTCTATCAAATCCTTGGTAGCTTTTGCCGCTTCATCTGATTTGGATGCAAGGTTCCGCACCTCATCCGCCACCACGGCAAAGCCTTTGCCCGCGGTGCCCGCGCGCGCCGCCTCTACCGCCGCGTTCAGCGCAAGGATATTGGTATTGAACGCGATATTTTCGATTGTGGAAATGATTTTGGAAATCTGGCGGGACGATTCCGAAATTTTGTTCATCGCCTCGTTCAGTCCCCGCACATATTCCACACTGGTGCCAAGCTGCGCCCCGGCGCGCCCGACATACTGGCCCGCCTCCTCTGCGGCGGCGGCTGTCTAGATCGGAAGAGCACACGTCTGAACTCCAGTCACGCACGGACATCT
>CANCXY010000067.1 GCA_947381875.1 uncultured Clostridia bacterium
AGATGTCCGTGCGTGACTGGAGTTCAGACGTGTGCTCTTCCGATCTTGATAAAGTCTTAGAGGCAGGCGGCGCGATCTTTAAGATGGAGGCCGATGGCACCAAGGTCACATTTACGTATGTGGCTCAAATAACCGGCGCGAACGCTACGGGTACGCTGGACAAGGAAATTGATAATGCAAAAGCTACTGTCATCAATAACGCGATTGGTTCACCAGTTACCGTTACCGCCGATCCCACTGACTTTGACAAGGTTGGCGAGGCGCACCACAATACCATCAATGTGACAGGCGCAGTGGGCAAGGTCACAGGTGCCCGCGCGGGCATGGATGTTGGCCTTACTGCGGACGTTGTCAAACCGGGTCAGACGCTGACCATTGAGGATAAAACATATACCTTTGTGGAATGGGATGGCAAGACTACACTCGGTGAGGATGAGATTGGCATCAAAAAGGACTATAATCTTACAGTCCCAGCCGATCAAAACAAAGCCATCCAGGATGCAGTGAACCAGCTTTCCAATAAAGGAACAAAGAACTTTGTGATTGAAGCAAAAAATACCACTACGATTCACATTGGCCAGAAAGTAGACAGCGAAGATGTGTTTGATACGGAAAAGAGCCTGAAGGATCTGGTTTCCGCCAAAGGGGCCAGCACCGATGCCGGTACAAAGCTGACCTTTAAGGATGTCACGCAATTGGCGTCGGGCGACGCGATTCGTGTGGGTGATAAGACTTATACATTTGGCGATGGCACCAACGGTACACTCAAACTGGGTACGAATACCACTGTTAAAGGTGCATTAGAGCTTTTGAACAATATGACAGATCAGCAGGTGAATCAACTAACAGAGTGCATTGCTGAGCAAGTAAAACAAATGGATAGGAGAAGCGTAGAGTATCAAGAACTATACCGGTTATTAGCAGAGACAAAAAAGCCCCATACATCAATCCGCAGAGTAATTGCCGAACACCTGCCGGAACTCGTTACAGGCACATTGTCCAATCTATTTGCATTTTGGATAACTACAGTTGCAATGCCGCAATGAATCGAACTTTTTTAATTACGCATTGGGATGAAATCGGTTAAAATATCCACTAATCTCAGAGAATCTGTAATCTTTGTGCGCATAAATAGGAGTACGAGGTATATGTCACGTTCTCAGTTGCGTTATAGCATTCACTTTCGCGAAATGACCAACGTTAGGGCGGTCCCCTATTAAGGAATACGGCAGAATGGTTAAGCAGTTTTAGTTGTGAGGAGGAGAAGCTAATATATGGCTACAACGCCGTTACTGTCCATCGGCATGATTTTCAAAAACGAGGAGCGCTGTCTTGAGCGCTGCTTAAAATCCCTTGAACCGCTTCGGCAGGCTATTCCCTGCGAGCTGATTATGGCGGATACCGGTGCGGAGGACGGTAGCCGGGAAATTGCCGAAAAATACGCCGATGAGGTATTCGACTTTGAGTGGATCGACGACTTTGCCGCCGCCCGCAATGCAGTGATGGATAAGTGCAGCGGCAAATGGTACTTGACCATTGACTGCGACGAGTGGTTGGATGAGGATATTTCGGAACTGACGTCGTTTTTGAAAAGCAGGCAAAAAGCAGAGTACGCCTATGTGGTCCAGCGGAACTATTTTTCCGCGGAACTGGAAAAAGGGGAACTTTTCAGCGATTTTCACGCGATGCGCCTTGTACGGATGTCCACTGGGAAAAGGTACTGCGGCGCAATTCATGAGGCATGGCACTGTCAAGGCCCCACGAAGAGACTGCTTCATACCATCCTGCACCACGATGGGTATTTTTTTGCCGATCCAAAAGAGAAGAAAAAGAAAGTAAACCGCAATATGCAGTTGTTGCGCCAGGAGCTGGCGAATAACCCGGAGTCCCTGCGCACCTTAGTGGAGTGTATCGAATGTGAGGATGTGGATCAGGTTCAGTATGTCCGCCGCGCGGTAGAAATAGTACAGAAAAGGCGCGACACATGGACGCTTTACGGCGGCGATGTTATGCGCTACGCGGTCAAACTGGCATGGATTCGCGAGATGGCCGAGACGGAGGACTGGATCGAATATGGGAGAAAGACTTTTCCGGGGTCTGTTTTTGTCCAGATAGATTTGAATTTTGCCGCTTTTATGTTTGCCTACCGTGAGAAGGAATGGGAAAAAGCCATGCGGTATGGCGAGGACTATCTGAGCGGCTTACGCACTTTGCGGTACAACAAATTAAGTGGGGATGCTGCAGAAGAACTGGTTCGCGGCGGCTTTAGCTTTGCAACTCCCCCTTCCCAACGGGAGCTGATGGTGGGCCTATCGGACGCCTATCGCAAAAATGGACAGGGTGAAAAGGCGCTGGAAATCATTTCATCGCTTGAAGGGGAAAAGCTCACTTCGGAGCAGGTGCGCAACATTGTCGTCCTGTTGTGCCAGCTCCATGCGGAAACCGCGCTCAATACCGCGCCTGCCCTCATGGGATTTTATGAGAAGATTGCCCAGGAAAAGCCGGATAAACAGAAATGCTCGGTGCGCATTTCATCATTCACCGCAATGGCGGCTCTTTGTTTTGGCAGATCGTACCGTGAGGAAGAAAAGGGACACGACGGCTATTGGCGCCCCGCCTACACGGCCTTTCTTGCTCTGGCAGACCAATGCGAAGCTGGCCGCGCTGCCGTTATTATGAACGCTGACAGCCCCGAAGAAATACGCGCCGTGTTATCAAAGGTGGAGTATTGGCAGGCTTTGCCCATTGAGGCGCTGGAACATGCTTTGCAGGCGGGCGTCCCGTTCCCTTTGAAGGAAAATCCTGTCAACATGGAAGCGATGGACGGCCTTGCCGCCCGCCTGACGCATGATGAAAACACTGCCCGCCAAATAGCGCTATCCCTCCCGGACAAGCTGGAGCAGACCGACCGTCAAAGTCTGTATTGGGCGCAGTCGCTGGTCATGGCAGCATTGCGTACATTTGACTGGAAACTGGGAAAGAAAGAAGTACCTGTCAGCGCATTTGCCTGCCCTGAAAAGAAAAAGGACGCAGAAAAAAAGCTGGAACACAAATGTACCCCGGAAGAAGGGCTTGCGCTCATCCGGCGCTTTGCGCAGGTGGAATCCGCAATGCTGCCTCTTACATACACCGCACAGGCGCTTGCCGAGGAAAGCGCTTCCTTGCTGCCGCCCATGCACCGCTGGGGCTTGTACTGTATACGGGCGCTGGAAGCGCTGGACAGCGGAAATCCGCACGAATACCTTTCCATCCTGCGCCGGGGCCTGAAAGCCTGCCCCGGTGAGAAGGATATGGTGCAATTTTTACTTGACCGTTTCCAGGAAGACGCTCGCCCAAAAGCAAACCCGGAGCTGTTGGCGCTGGCGGAAAGAGTACGCGCGATTTTAGCCGCCTACGGCCCGGACAATCCCGCCGCCCGCGCCATCCGCGAGAGCGAGGCGTACAAGCAGGTCGCGTGGATTATTGAGCCAATGGGGCAGATGGTACAGTGAGTATGGAGGGCTAATACCATGAAGGTTGTAATTTTAGCCGGAGGCAACAGAAGGCTTTCGGTTCGGGTACTATGCAAACATGGTGTTCCACTGGTAATATCAGAGTTGTAGCAAGCAGGAGGTTATATATGCCTTTCAAGGAACTGCGCAGGAATGAAATTGAAATGCTGAAATCGATTATTAAACGACCGTCAAACTCCCGAAGGATTATTTATATTCAAGGTCAGCCGGGCCTTGGGAAATCGGTCTTATCTGAATTTATCCGCAGCGAAATATCGAATGGACTGTGCGTAGCAGAAGATGGAAATTATATACGTTATGCAGAATTGGATTTCAAGAACATTTCTCCCGACAGCGAAAACGAATATGAAGTTGTAAATCAATTATACAAACAGATGTGTCAGTGGGACGGAATGGAGTTCGCAAATTATGAGCTGGCAAGAGTAAGTCTGTATTTGCAGTCTGGGAAAACAATACCGAAATATGAGATTGTTCAACATAATAGCGTTTTTTCTAAAATCGCTCAGGAGTTTGCTGTCAGTGTATTGGACTTCATTGGGGGAAAGGCATCAGGCGGACTCAAAAAAGAATTGGCATCGGTTGCGCTTTCCGCGGTTCTGAAGGGATTAGTAGGCGATACTATTCAGGATATATATAATGATTTAGAAAGCCGTATTTGCACCTTGTTTTCACAAGGAAAAAAACAGTTTTCAGAATTTGTACAGCAGTTTGACAGGGAATTTGCTGCCCGGAAAAGTGATGAGAAAGAATCTCTGCTTACAAAATACTTCATAAAGGATTTGGAAGAAAGCGAATCTTACTGCACAGCTCATAAGGTTGTATTCCTGGATACATTTGAAAAGGTTTCTATCAATCAGACGCATTGGATATACCAAACAATATTGAAATCAAAAGCAAATATATTATGGATTATATTGGGTACGGATCCGTATGCGTTTAATGAGGAGGTTCATAGTAATCTGCAACGCAGTTTGCAGCCGTGTTGTTGGGGGAATGATGAGAATAAATGGCCGTTAAAAGAATTGTCAGATGAAAACTCAGAGAAACTGCTTGAACTCCGCGGTGTGCCAAAAGGAATCTTGAGAGAAAAAATGGTTCGAATATCCAATGGGCTTCCGGGTGCGCTTTCTTTGCTCGCTGATACATATTCAAACATGAGGGAAGAGAATCCAGACCTTGAACCTAACATATATGATTTTGAGGTAAACAGCGTAGCGAATAGTTTATATGCAAATTTAATGCAGACAATCTATATGCGTCATATAAATGAGCCGCAACGGCTTGCGTATGGGTTTCTCGCTGAACTGGATTTGTGGGATAGAGATGTCTTTTTTGCATATGCCGTCAAAGAGAATATCGCATATCCGGGACAGCTTTTTGAAAAACTGACAAGACAAAGTATCAGCCAATATATCAGCGATCAAGGCGAGAGAACGAGGTGGAGTCTGTTGGATGTGCCAAAATCTGTGTTTCAAAAGAACAGCACAAAGAAAGAGAAACAGAGAAATCATAAAATAGCCTATGAATATTATAGAGAGGAATGTGAAAGAAGGCTGAAAGAGTATTCGGGAAGGGATTATTCATGGAGTACAGATGAATATGAAGATTTCCAGAAAATTTGTATAAATGCAGTACATTATGGCGTGCTGCAATATCAGGATAGGAATTCCTTTACTGATTTTTGTTTGTGGTTTATTAACAACGGAGCGATAGAATCAGGATTTCAACAAAGAATAAGTAACTACTATAGGCTTTATAGTTTGAAAGAAACACTTTTAAAAATATATATCAGCGAAGTGACAAAAAAAGATAATTTCCAGTATGATATAGAACAAAAATTTCAAATGCAGGCATATTATGATTTGGCATGGGCGTATATACATCTTCATAAATACGAAGAAGCGATTGAAAAAATTATGTTTAAGCTATCAAAGGGGATGATGTTATATCGAGCGATAACGCATGAGGAAAATATAAAGTGTGTTTATAGCATAGGAGTAATTTATCAACGGTGGGGTGAGTATGGAGAAGCCAAATTTTGGCACAAGATCGCATTAGATCATTATGAAAAGAACTATAATAGGTTCAGTGATGCAAAAGGGAAGGCAAAGCTGTCCGCTTCTATAAATGCATATGCAGATGTGCTCATGAATCTGAGAGAATTTGAGGAGTCTCAAATAATTTATCAGGACGCATTAAAAATGCATGGGCTACAGACTGATGAAAACGGACAATATTATGCAACTGACAAAAATCCATTAAGCGGCATCCGTGCATTAGGGAATTACTCTAAATTATTCTATTTGTGGGCAATGGATAAAATGGATAGCAAAATTTTGGATAAAGCTGAAAGATGTATAAAAGAATGCATCAGACTATATGAGAACTCTCAGTTAAATGAGGTGATACAAAGAAAGTCAGAATCAACAGTTCGACTGCTGACAATCGAATTCCAACGAAAAAGGTTTTTTAAGAAAGAGATAGCGTATACAGATGAATACGATTATTTTGTCAATGCTTATCAAAAGTATATTAACAGGTGGGAAGGTATGCCCAATTACGCTAAAGACTATTTGCATAATATCCTAAATACAAGACATAATTTAAGCGTTGCGTATGCCTATGCTGGGCGAATAGAAGATGCAAAAGCTGAACTGGAGTATTGTATAAAGGAGCGAAGTGTGTATCAATCAGATTTTATAACAACCGTCGATAAAAATCTTGTAATGGCATACAAAAACATGGAAATGTTGAAATCAGCAAATCCACAGCTTGAGAAATTGCAGGCAATATATTGAGCATCTTACTAAATAAAAGGACTAAGGTTACATTTAGAAAAAGCATCCTGCCATTGTGGCTTCGCTGGAGTATTCGCGCGGATGTCTTCAATTTCCATAGAAAGGTCATGTGCTAATGTATGAAAGTTGTAATTTTAGCCGGAGGCCTCGGCACGCGTATCAGCGAGGAAAGTTATCTGAAACCCAAGCCTATGATAACTATAGGCGAACAGCCCATCCTCTGGCACATCATGAAATATTATTCATCCTTTGATTTCAACGATTTCATCATCTGCTGTGGGTACAAAGGGCATGTTATCAAAGAATATTTTGCGGATTATTACTTACACCGTTCAGACGTAACCTTTGATTTCTCGGCAGAAAACCGTATGACCGTCCATCAGAATATAGCGGAGCCGTGGCGCGTAACACTGGTCGATACCGGCCTGAATACCCAAACGGGCGCACGCATCAAGCGTGTGCAGAAATACATTGGGGACGAGCCGTTCATGTTGACCTACGGCGACGGCGTAAGCGACGTGAATTTGAACGCGCTGCTAAGTCAGCACCGCGCTTCTGAAAAGGCAGTAACGTTGACGGGTGTCCAGCCCGGCGGGCGCTATGGCGTATTGGAACTGGACGGGCAGTCGGTGACAGGTTTCCGCGAAAAAGCGAAAGCGGATGGCGGATGGGTCAACGGCGGGTTCATGGTGATGGAGCCGGGCGTATTCGAGTATTTAAGCGCAGAAGAAAGCTGCGTTTTAGAGCGTCAGCCAATGGAAGCGCTGGCGAGGGAAGGGAAAATGGGCGTTTACAAACACTACGGCTTCTGGCAGTGTATGGATACCCAGCGCGACCGGATCTGGCTGGAAAACCGCTGGGCAAACGACAACGCGCCGTGGAAAGTGTGGTGATTTTTAATGCTGGATTTTTACCGCGGCAAACGCGTTTTTGTAACGGGACATACTGGTTTTAAGGGCTCCTGGCTGTGTACCATGTTAGCTATGGCGGGAGCGAAAGTAACAGGCTTCGCCTTGCCGCCTGCGGAAAAGAGTTTGTGCGAAATAATTGGTGTAGAACAACGAGTGCATTCTGTGCGGGCCGACATCCGGGATTTGAACGCTTTACAGTGTGCGTTTGAGGACGCAAAGCCGGAAATCGTGTTCCATCTGGCGGCGCAGCCGATTGTCCGGGAAAGTTACCGGAACCCAGTAGATACATATTCCACAAATGTGATGGGAACTGTCCACGTTTTGGAATGCGTCCGTCGCTCGGATGCTGTGAGAAGTTTTCTCAATGTAACTACAGATAAGGTTTATGAAAACCATCAGTGGCCGTGGGGCTACCGGGAGACAGATACACTCAATGGATTTGATCCCTATGCAAACTCGAAATCGTGTTCCGAGCTGGTAACGGAGTGTTATCGAAAAAGTTTCCTTTCTGCTAAAGGCATTGCATTAAGCACGGCACGGGCCGGAAACGTAATTGGCGGCGGGGATTTTGCGGCGGATCGGATCATCCCGGACTGCATACGCGCCGCACAGACTGGCCGTCCTATCCAGATACGGAACCCGGCGTCAGTACGGCCTTATCAGCATGTACTGGAGCCGCTTTCGGTGTATTTGCTCATAGCGCAAAAGCAGTATGAAGAACTTGCTATAGCTGGAAGCTATAATATAGGGCCGGATAGCCGGGACTGCCTCACCACAGGGGAAGGTCGTGTCAAGAGTTATGCGCAAAAAGGTTTGCAGCTTCTGGCTAAATGGAGTCAGCCGGCGATAGAGGTGTCATCCAGCGCCGTCTCCAAGTGCTTCATATTCATATACTTTTTGTTGCCCCACTGAGTGCCGGCCACATGGCGGAGCCGGGCGCAGACCAGCATGAGCGCCGAGTTACCGTCCGGGAAAGCGCCCACCACTCTGGTACGGCGGCGGATCTCCCGGTTGAGCCGTTCAATGACATTGTTGGTGCGGATACGAGTCCAGTGCTCACTGGGGAAATCGCAGTAAGTCAGCGTCTCCTCAATGCCATTCTCGACCTTTTTGGCAGCCTCTTTCAGTTTCATGGCACGCAGTTCCTCCACCACAGCCTTGGCCTTTTCACGGGCCGCTTTTTTGCTCTCCTGGGCATGGAGCGCTTTGAGCATCTTCGCCACCAGCTTCACCTTGGAACTCGGCGTTACGGAAAATACATTGCGGTAAAAATGGACTGTACACCGCTGATACTTGGCGTCTGGAAACACTTCCCCCACCGCTTCCAGCATCCCCAGACACTTGTCTCCGACGATGAGTTTTACGCCGTCCAGACCGCGGCCCCGGAGCCACTGAAAGAAGCTGACCCAGCTGGCCTTATCCTCTTTCATGCCCTCTGCAGCGCCTAAAACCTCCCGATATCCGTCCTCATTTACCGCAATTGCCACCAAAATCGCTACATTCTCGAACTCTCCGCCCCAGTTCCGACGCAGGTAGATGCCATCTACATAGACATAGGGGTACCTTCCGCCCTGTAAGGGACGGTTCCGCCAGTCCTCAATGTGGACATATGCTTTCTTGTTCAGTTCGCTGATCGTCGATGGAGATACCTTGCTCCCCCACAGAGCCTCCGTGATGTCCTCCACCCGGCGGACGGAGACTCCTGCCAGGTACATCTCGATGAGGGCTTCTTCCACGCTGCTCTCTCGCCGGCGATACCGCTCTATGATGGCCGTTTCAAAAGAGACCCCCTTGAGGCGGGGCACATGGAGCGTGACGTCTCCCGAGGTGGTGGTAAGGTTCCGGTCGTAGTGGCCACTGCGGTAGCCCTGGCGGGCCTCGCTTCGCTCGTACCGGGCTGCCTGGGTCAGCTTCTCCGCTTCCGCCTCCAGCAATTCATTCAGCGTTTCTTCCACGCTGCCCCGGACCAATTCTTTAAGCTGCCCCTTGATTACTTCCTCGTTTAGCTGTACAATCTTCTCAGATATGGTTCACAGTCTCCTTTCAGAATGGTGTGTTGCTTCTTCATTCTACCAGAGTTCTGCAAACCATGTCTCTTTTTATTTGCGCATCTTATTGTACCTTATCCAGGGGAATTGGCGGAGCTGTTTTGCAAGATATGGGGCGCGCCCGCGCGTTGGGAATATACGGAGGAACGCGGCCCGCACGAGGATGCTGTTTTGAAATTGGATTGCGCGAAAATACAGAGCGTGCTTGGCTGGAAGCCAAAATGGAACACGCCGCGTGCTGTGCAGGAGACAGTCACATGGACAAAAGCATGGCTGGCTGGGGAGAATATGGTAAAAGTTACAGAGGACAGCATCAAAAACTATTTGTCGGATAAGGGGTGCGGGTGTGGATAACGAAATAATAGAAATCAATACAGACAGAGTGAACCCGCCGCAGGTGGGGGATGATTTATATACAAACCGCACGGCAATCGCCGAAATGGGGCAGACAGATGATTCGGCGGAGGTTACGATTATTGTTTTGGCCTATAACCGTTTGGAGAAAACCAGGCGCTGTGTGGAAAGTGTTTTGCGCTACACAGAAGGGATCAACTATGAATTGATTCTTGTCGACAATGGATCTACAGATGAAACGCTTAAATATTTCAAATCTGTACAATATGACCGAAAAAGGATTATTCATATTACGAAAAATCTTGGCAGCCTATTTCCTTATTTGGAAATGAACCTTAATACTTTAAGCCGATTTATTTGTGTTCTGGCAAATGATTTAATTGTAACTTCCAATTGGATGGAAAATCTATTGACATGTATAAAATCAGATAGACAAATTGGATTGGTGAATCCAGTATGCTCCAATACCTCTAATTTGCAATGTATTCAGTTTCCTTATAAAAACAATGAGGAAATGCAGCGGAAAGCAAAAGCGTTTAACCATTCAAATCCACGAAAATGGGAAGATCGTCAGCGTCTTATTACATTGGGATCATTGTTCCGTAAGGAAGCGCTTCTGACTTGTGGCTGGCCTGTAGGTGATGCAGGATTTTTTCACGATTTCGGTGATGATGATATGACTTTTCAAATTCGTCGTGCGGGATATAGAACCGTCCTTGCCGGTGATACATGGATTTGTCACGATCACGATTTAATCCACGGAGAAGGGAAGAAGCCTGGAGAATTTCAAAAGTCGTTAGGATATTGGGAAAGCAAACTTTCAGGAAAAATACTATGGAGTGGATGCGTGGGATGATGTCAATAATTATTATATCCCCTATCTCCCCCACTTTCCACAGCCGCATATATCGGGTATCCCACAGATTTTAGGGATAGATACGCGGTGCGGAACGCCCATTCTGGATATAAAGAACTGGCTGCGGAGTTTCGGGCTGCCGGACGCTGTCCTTTCCGCCTTTACACAGGCTCCCAAATATTGGCAGGATTTGAAAACAATTTGTAAAGGCCCCGTGGTTTGTGACAGGGAAGAATTTTTAGTCGATTCTTTCCCCGCAGAAAACTTTGATTATATTGTCGCGGACCGTCCATTGAATCGTTACCATGAACCACAGAAGATTATAAATGATTTATTTCTGCTGTGCAAAAAGGGCGGAATCATTATCTGTAAAGTAAGCAATACATTCTCGCTCCAAAGCTATCTGCATCAGTTGGGGCAATGGGATGTTTACAATACAGAGTTTGCTTATCATATCCCAATAGAGGCAATAAAAGCATCTCTGGAAAAAAGAGGGCTTGTGAAAGGGATTATTTCTATTCCCTTTAACGTGGACAAAGAGCAGCAGGGCGCATTGAAAGCGCTTGTGCCATCCGAGCTTTCCTCGCCTATGCGGAAAGAGGTAGTTGACCGCATGATTGTAAACGAATACTTATTGATTGTTGAGAAAAAGTCATGAAAATATTGCACGTTGCCGCACATATGGGCGGAGGGATAGGCTCAGCTTATGTGGGGCTGGGAACATGCGGGCAGGAACAAAGTATCCTTTTGCTGGAACTGCCGCAGGATCTGGCTGCTCTTGCAAGAGTGAAATCTGCCGGTTTTCGTATTTTGCAAAACTTAAATGATACCGAAACAAAACAGGAACTGGGGCAGGCAGATGTAGTGGTGTTCAGTTGGCATCACCACCCGGCGCTTACAAAATTCCTGCATGATTTCCCGCCCGTCCCCATCCGCAGTATCCTCTGGTGCCATGTTTCGGGAAATTATTTTCCGGCTATCCCTGCTGAGTTCTTGAAAAAGTTCGATCAATGTATGTTCACTACGCCTTATAGTTTGGAACTGCCGCAGGTTCAGGCGTTAGGGAAAGCATACATACAGGAGCATTTCAGTGTGGTTTACGGATTGAACGATTTGAGCAAATTCGCCCAAATTCAACGCAGGCCGCACAAAGGGGTCAAAATTGGTTATGTTGGGGCCCTTGGCTTTTGTAAACTAAATCCGCATTTTGTGGATTTCTGCGCTGCTGTGGATTTGCCTGATGCAGAGTTTTTAATGGTTGGAAGCCCGTCTTCCACAGAAATGATTTTAGATGCTGCCGCAAAAAAGGAGATTACCGAGAAATTTCAATTTTGCGGACAGCTTACAGATACAAAGCCCATTCTTGCAGAAATGGATATATTTTCTTATCTGCTTAACCCGCAGCATTTTGGTACAACGGAAAACGCTCTGCTGGAGGCTATGGCGGCTGGACTGCCTGTTGTGGCGCTGGATCAAGGTGTGGAGCGCTGCATTGTCCGAAACGGCGAGACGGGTTTTCTGGTACATTCCTGTAAAGAGTACAGTGAAGTAGTACATTTCCTGTACGAAAATCCGTCCAAAGCCGTTGAGATTGGGGAAAACGCAAAGAAAGAAACGCTTCAAAAATATTCCATTCAGCGCAATCGCAAACGATTCCTGCTCTCCTGTGAGAAAGCAATGGTGCAGCCGAAAGAATATCACTATTTTGACGATTTCTTTACGGGCGGACCGGCAGATTGGTTTTTATCCTGTGTGCAGGCGGATCGTCAGTGCTTTGAGGATAACCATGTGGAGAAGGCGGGGATGATATTTCGGGAACGAACAAAGGGGTCGCCTGCGCACTATCATAGCTATTTCCCGGAGGATGAGCGGTTGGGACAATGGAGCGAAATATGAAAATACAAATAAAAGGGGAAGTCTACAATGAATTATACGGATAACTGGAATCAAATCAAAGAACTCATCAAAAATATTGAACTTCCGGATGAAACAAATGAGATTTTTCTTTTTGGAGCAGGAGTACTTGGTTCGGTAGCGGTATCCAATTTGAAAAAAGAAATAGATATCACAGCATTTTGTGATAACAGTGCAGAAAAACAAGGGACAGTGATTGAAGGCTTGCGCTGCATCTCGCCTGCTGAACTTTCACAGTATCAAAATCCTTTTGTTTTGATTAGCACATGCAAATACTACACGAGCATACACCGCCAACTGAAAGGTATGGGGATTTCTCATTGCAGTTTGGATGGATATGTAGTATGCAAGCATTTTCATGAGTTTAAGGATGTGTATAGTCTGTTGGATGATGAATCCAAAAATATATATTCTGGCGTTCTGTTAGGCAGAATGATTGGAAACATAGAAATGATAGAGCAGTATTATTCTCCAAATCAATATTTTTGTTTCCCCAAATTCAGGTGGTTGGTCAAGCGGGACGGCGTTTTTGTGGATTGCGGTGCCTTTGTAGGAGATATCGTAGAAGACATGGTACAGTACTCATTATCGACGTTTAAGAAAATATATGCTTTTGAACCCAATAAACATGCTTTCAAGGCGCTTCAAAGGCGGGGAAGTTTTTTGGCAGATATCTGGGGACTCTCGGATGGGCAAATCGTCTATGAACAAAAGGGAGTCGGGGCCAGGCATGATTTTTTGTCATTCTATGAAAGTAACAATGATTTTGCCACATCCTCTCTCTGCTGCTCTGACATTCAGAATTCGGAAGAAAATGTAGTAGAGATTGTTGTGTTGGATGAATACTTTGCAAATATACGGGGAGGGGGGGTAAATATTGCATTCATCAAGGCTGATATTGAGGGAGCAGAGTGGGATATGCTTCATGGTGCATCTGAAACAATACAGCAATGCAAACCGCTTATTGCGGTTTGTATTTACCGTAATATTTATGATATGTACCGTATTCCACTTTACTTGAAAAAAATGGTTCCAGAGTATAAATTTCATATCCGACACCACTCAACAGCAAATGAAGAAACTGTATTATACTGTTGTATTTAGTATATAAGGAGAAGCGGAAGCCATTTAATACGGAAAGGATATTCTGCAATGAAAGCCAAGATTAAGCCAAG
>CANCXY010000068.1 GCA_947381875.1 uncultured Clostridia bacterium
GCACGCGCCCACGAACGAACAGCGCAGCGCGATGATGCCCATCAACGACGCCTACCCCATCGAACGCCTGATCGCGGCCTGCCGCGCCTACCAGGAGCAGACAGGGCGGCGCGTGAGCTTTGAATATTCGATGGTAAAGGGCGTCAACGACAGCCCCGCCTCGGCCTGCAGGCTCGCGGCGCTGATCCGGGGCATGGGCGCGCATGTGAACTTGATTCCGATTAACCCGGTGGACGGTTCGCCCTATACCGCCTCGGACGCCGCCAACATCCGGCGTTTCCAGGCAATGCTGACAGAACTTGGCGTCAACGCCACCGTCCGCCGCCGCCTGGGCGCGGACATCAGCGCCGCCTGCGGCCAGCTCCGCCGGGAGGCGGGCTGCCGCCCGCACCTGCCCAGAGGCTCTGCCTCTGGACTCCGCCAAAGGGGCGCAGCCCCTTTGGAAACCTATCCTGTGGGGAAGGGGCAGGAGTGAGGGACGCGCGCAGGTTTGGCTTATATAGATTCGCATTCCCCCGCGCGCAGCATGGGGGAATAGAAAGGGGAACGGGTACATGAGGCTTGTTGCGAAAACGGATATCGGCAGCCAGCGCGAGGAGAACCAAGACAGCTACCGCGCGGGACGCCGCTCCGACGACGTTGTATGGGGCGTTGTGTGCGACGGCATGGGCGGCGCGCGCGGGGGCCGCATGGCAAGCAGCCTGGCGGCGGCCGTGTTTGAGCGCGTCGTGGAGGCGGGCGTGGGCCGCCTGGAAAAGGGTCAGCATGTGCGCGCGCTTTTGGCGGGCGCGATCGAGCAGGCGAACCGCGTCGTGCATGAGAAGGGCAGCGAGACGCCGGAACTGGCCGGGATGGGCACCACCGCCGTCGGCGTGATGGTGCGCGGTGGCGTGGCCGAATATACCCATGTGGGGGATTCCCGGCTGTACCTGTACCGCAACAACCACCTGTACCAGCTCACGAAGGACCACTCCATGGTGCAGGAGATGGTGGACAACGGCCGCATCACAGAGGAACAGGCACAGAACCATCCGCGCAAGAACCTCATCACCCGCGCGCTGGGCGTGGAGGCGGAGGTGGAGGCCGATTTCGGCGAGAAGGAAGTTACGCCGCATGATATCCTGCTGCTGTGCAGCGACGGCCTGACGAACTGCGTCACGCCGGAACAGATCGAACTGATTTTAGCGAAAACGCCCTTTTTCAGCACGGCGGACGCCCTTGTCCGGCAGGCTCTGGCGGGCGGCGGCTATGACAATATCACGGTCCTGTTGATACAGATAGAGCCTGTGGAGGAAAAGAATGGATAATCTGACGGGAAAGGCACTGGACGAGCGCTACCTGATTGGCGAGCTGATTGGCTCCGGCGGCATGGCGAACGTTTACCAGGCGACGGACCTTCAGGATCAGCGAACGGTGGCTGTCAAGATCCTGCGCGAGGAGTGCCGCGAGAACAGCGAACTGGTCCGCCGCTTTAAGAACGAATCCAAAGCGATCTCGATCCTGAACCACCCCAATATCGTCAAAGTGTATGATGTCAGCGTGCAGGATGATATGCAATATATCGTGATGGAGTATATCGACGGCATTACGCTGAAAGAATATATGGAGTACCGCGGCCAGCCGCTTACCTATAAGGAGACGCTGCATTTCATCACGCAGATCCTGGCCGCATTGCAGCACGCGCATGAGACGGGCATCGTACACCGTGACATCAAGCCCCAGAACATCATGCTCCTGGCTGACAGTAGCATCAAGGTGATGGATTTCGGCATCGCGCGCTTTTCACGCAGCGAGAACCAGACCATGACGGACAAGGCCATCGGCTCGGTACACTATATCAGCCCTGAGCAGGCGCGCGGCGGCGCGACAGACGCGAAAGCCGACATCTATTCCGTGGGTGTGATGATGTATGAGATGCTGGCGGGCCGCCTCCCGTTTGAATCGGACAGCCCCGTCTCGGTGGCCATCCAACAGATCGCCGACGCGCCCACGCCCCTGCGGGAGCTGAACCCGGCGGTACCGGAGGCGCTGGCCGCCGTCACCGAGCGCGCGATGGCGAAGGACCCGCGCGAGCGCTACCCCAGCGCGCAGGATATGATGGCGGATATCGAGGAGTTCCGGCGCAACCCCAGCGTGAAATTCGAGTACCAGTATATGGACGCAGCGCCTACCCGCTATGTGGACAAGGTGGTGAGCAAAACGACAGCCAAACGCACTGAACCGGCCAACAGCCCGGCCAACCGGAAAAAACGCCCCGCGAAACGCAAAAGAAGGCTTGCCCTGCCCATTCTGGCGGGCATCGCCACTGCGTTCCTCGTCGGCGCGGCAATCTTAGTATATGTAATCTTCAAATACCAGGGTAACGGCATTTTCAGCCAGCACCCGGATGTGGACCTGCCGAATTTTATCGGTATGACAATCGCCGAGATCAAGGAGCGCTACCCCGATACGAAATTTACCTTTCAGCGCGACGAGGATGAATACAACGAGGAGTATGCCGCAGGCGTGGTATGCGACCAGTACCCCCGCGCGCAGACAGCCGCCGACCCCAAGCGCGTGAAGGAAAACGCCCGCATCACGTTGACCATCAGCAAGGGCGTACAGATCGTGGACATGCCCAGCCTCACGGGGCGCACGCGCGCCGAGGCAACGACCCTGTGCCGCGAAAAGGGCTTGCTGCCGACGTTCCGATACGAGGAGATACCGACCGGGCAGGCAGGCGGCACCGTGCTGCGCACCGACCCCATCGCGGGCACGCAGATGGAGGCCAACACCAGCAACAGCGGCGTGATCGTGTACATCGGCATGGAGGCGGCGGATAAAAGTACCGTGGTGCCGGACTTGCACAGCCTTACTTCACTCGAAAACGTACAGGCGGCGCTGCGCGAGGCACATTTGATGTTAGGCGCTTATACCGAGGAATATCATGATAGTATTCCGGCGGGCGCGGTGATCTCACAGGCGCCGGAGGCGGGGAGCGACGCGCAGTGGAACGACTCTGTCTCTGTTGTCATCTCCAAAGGACCGGAGACGCGCACCATCCTTTACCGCCTGCGCGTAGAATCCAGCGAGGCGGGCAAGACGTTCGCGCTCTATTTCGACGGCGCGAACCCGCAGGAATGGACCGTGCCTGAACAGAGCGACGTGTGGCCGTGCGAGCATATCTGGCAGTTTACCGACAAAGGCGAGCATACGGTGACGCTCATGCGCCTCAACGATGCGTTTATGTGGGAAGCGCAGATTGCGAATTTCAGCCCCGAAGCGCCGGGAGAGATCCTGATGGAAATCGGTTATCATCTTGAGTTGCCGCCCATGCCGGGGGTCGACCCAGGCGTTAGCACGGATCCAGGCGTCAGCACCGACCCAGGTACAGACCCCGGCGTCACCGTGCCGACAGAACCGGGCGGGGCGGAGCCGACCCCATAGAAAAATCATGGAGAAATGCCGCTATACGCCGGGACATGGAAATCCGATTTGTTTTGCAGTTTTCTTCCCCCGTCGGAGGCGGGGAGAAAAATGAGAAAACCCGGTACGTGGGATGAGATTTGCAGCAAAGGGGTAAAGAAAGGACCTGGAATCGCGGCTTAGGGATGAGGGAGAGAAAGGCGACCTGTGCGCCGTCCTTTCCCCGCCCTGAACCAGGACGACAGGCAGCGGGGGAAAGAACGTGGCATCGAAGCGAAAGAATAAAAAGAAGAACAGCGGCGCGCGCCAGCCGGATGAACGGAATCAAGCCGCCGCGCCAAAGACGGGGCGGGCGATTCCCGGCGAGGCCGCGACGGGAACAGAACAGGCGCTTTCGGAGGAAGCCGCGCCGGAGACGGAGCAGGTGCTTTCGGAGGAGACTGTGTTAGAGACGGCGCAGGCAATTTCGGGGGAGGCTGCGCCGGAGACAGTGCAGGCACCTTCTGGGGATGCCGTACCGGAGACAAAGCAGACGCTTTCGGAGGGAACTGTGCCGGAGACGGTGCAGACGGTTTTTGGGGATGCCGTGCCGGAGACAGAGCAGGCGCTTTCGGAGGAAACTGTGCCGGAGACAGCGCAGGCATTTTCGGAGGAGTCCTCCCCGGAGGCAGGGCAGGAGATTTTGAGAGAGGCCGCGCCTGCCGCGGAGCGCGTAGGTGAAGAACAGGCGGAATCGTCCGCGGAGGAACCGGACGATTTCGTGCTGCCGGAGGAGCCGGAGGACCTGCCGTTCGTACTCCCCGCTGTGCCAAAGCAGCTTTCCGATGGCAAAGGCACGCCCCCGGACGCCGGCAAGAAGAAGAAAAAACGCAAAAAGAGGCGCAGGAAACGCCATATTCTATTCTGGCTTTTCATGTTCCTTACGCTGTGTGTGGCGGGCGGTTCCGTCAGCTATATCTACTGGCTGTTCACAGAGGCGCACAGCGTGATATTCGATATGAAAGCGGATGTCGAGCTGCCCAACCTGGTGGGCCTCCGCTGGGAAGATGTGGAAAAGGACGCCGCCTACAACGGGTTCAAGCTCCAGATGGTGGAGGTATACCACGACGAGGCCCCGGCGGGGCAGATCGTCGACCAGAACCCGCGCGCGCCGCGTGATGTAAAGGAAAACTCCATCATCACCGCAAAGGTGAGCAAGGGTGTGGAGACGGTCATCGTGCCGGATTTAGCCGGGTGGAACAAGGATACCGCCCGTGAAAAACTGCGCGGCATGAACCTCACGCTGATGATCCGCCCAGAGGACAACACCGAGGTCCCCGCTGACAGCGTGATACGCACGTCACCGGAGGCGGGCACGCTGGTAAAAGCAGGCACGACGATCACCCTGTATATCCGCCGCGAGGCGACAGAAGTAGAATACGCCTCAGTCCCCACCTGTATCGGGGCGGAATCGAGCCAGCAGGCGGCGATACGCCTGACCCAGCGCGGCCTTCTCATGCGCGTCACTTCGGAGGAAAACGAGGCCCCCGAAGGTACCGTGATCGCGCAGTCGCCGAACCCTGGCGCTATGGTGCCGACCGGGACGGTGGTAAGCCTTGTCATTTCCACAGGGCCGCCGCCACCCCCGCCCCCACCTGTGGAGATAATAGAGCCGGAGCCGGAGGTGCCGGACGCTTCCTCGGACCCCAGTTCGGAACCGCCGTGGTGGGCGCCGCCTACCATTGGGGACGAAGGGGGCAGCTCGTCCGATGCCACCGTGCCGCCCGACCCCTCCACGCAGCCGACAGACCCCGTCCCGCCGCCAACGTCGGATCCCGTGCAGGACCCTGTGCCGCCGCCGGACCCGTCCCTGCCGGCTGACCCGGTGCAGGACCCCTCCGCTGTGTCGCCAGACTCGAACGCGGCGGCGCAGCCATAAGAGGGGGCGCGGTATGTTCGATTCCTATATTATCAAGGGCATCGGCGGATTTTACTATGTGAAAACAGGCGGGAAAGTGGTGGAATGCAGGGCGCGCGGCATCTTCCGCAAAAGGCGCGTTACACCTGTGGCAGGGGATATTGTGCGATTGGAGACAGAGGGCGGCGCGCCGGTCATTGCGGAGATACTGCCGCGCAAAAATGTGTTTGTGCGCCCGCCCATCGCAAACGTCGACCGCTTCTTTATCATAGCCAGCACGACCCAGCCTGTGCCCAGTACCTTGGTGATTGACAAACTCTCGGCGATCGCGGTGGACCGGGGCGCGCAGCCTGTCCTGCTCATCACAAAACCCGACCTGTGCGGGCCGGAGGCGCTTGCGTCGTGCTATGCGCACGCGGGCTTCCCGGTGCTGACCGTCAATGCGGCGGCGGGCGAGGGGCTGGAGGAAGTGCGCGCGCTGCTGCCGGGATGTGTGAGCGTATTCTGCGGCAATTCCGGCGTGGGCAAATCCACGCTGCTGGGCGCGCTGCTGCCGGAGCTTGCGTTGCAGACGGGCGAGATCAGCCAGAAACTGGGCCGGGGCAGGCATACCACGCGCGAGGTAACATTATATGAATGCGGCGGTGGGCTGGTGGCGGATACGCCGGGCTTTGCCAGCCTGGAAATGGAGCGCGCGGCGTACATACCCAAAGAGAACCTGCAATTCGTGTTCCCTGAAATCGCGCGCCATTTTGGCGAGTGCCGTTTCACGGGCTGTGCGCATATCGCGGAGAAGGGCTGTGCGGTGCGCGCGGCATTGGAGGCGGGGGAGATCGACCCCACGCGCTATGAGAGCTATACAGCGCTTTACAATGAGGCCAAAGAAATAAAAGAATGGCAGACGCCGTGACGGCCTGCCATTCTTTTGGAATATTCAGCTAAACCCAAAGGAGGCTGTTCCCATGACAAAGAAAAATACGACGGTACATCTTATTTCTCTCGGCATATTATGTGTTGGCTTCCTGCTGTGCCGGTACGTCTTTTTTAGCCTTCACAGAATGAAAGACTGGCCGCTCTATTTGTTCCTGTTCGGCCTGCTTGTTTTGGGCATATCGTTTTTTGCCAAAGCGAGGCAGGTCCCGGTCGCCACCTCTCTGTCCTATATCATCGGGTTTGCCGCGGGTCTGCTCTTTCAAACAAAAGGGACGGACCCCGGCGGCGGAACGACCAACAGCCTGTGGACCATCTGGACCGTGGCGGTCGTCTGTACTGTCGTATTGGCTGTCATAATAGAAGCGGTTCAAAGAAAGGGCCGCGGGGAGCCAGGGCGGCAATCATAAGGATGGTGCGCGGCAATGAAATTGCCGCGCGTGATGGGATTCCAAAGGGGGCTTGCCCCCTTTGGCGGAGTCCAGAGGCAGAGCCTCTGGGCAGGTCCGGGCGGCAGCCCGGCGGAGGATTCCAAAGGGGGCAGCGCCCCCTTTGGGGAGGTTCGAGAGATGAAATGCGTAATCTTTGCGGGCAGGCCAGTCAGCAAGGGGCTGCGCGCGTGGTGGAAAGACGCGGACTGCATCATTGCGGCGGACGCGGGATGGGAGCATACGCGGCGGCTGGGGCTTGCGCCCGATCTATTTCTGGGCGATTTCGACAGCGCCGCGCTGCCGCCGGAAGGCGCTGTTCTGGCGCTGCCTGCGGAAAAGGACGATACCGACACTCATTTTGCCGCGCGGGAAGCGCTGCGCAGGGGGTCGGCGGAGGTTGTAATCCTGGGCGGGCTGGGCGGCAGGCTCGATCATACGCTTGCCAACTGCCAGACGCTGCGCTTTTTGGCGGAGAACGGCGTGCGCGCGGTGCTGGCGGATGAGGAAAACGAAGTGATGGCTCTTGTGCCGGGGACGTATACATTCCCGCGGCGCGAGGGGTGGTATCTGTCGGTGTTCAGCGCGGGGGAGGCGGCGGAGGGCGTCACGCTGGAGGGTGTGAAGTATCCGCTGCGGGACTATACGCTGACAAATTCCTTTCCCATCGGCGTCAGCAATGAATTTGCGGAGGAGGAGGCTGTCGTGCGGTTTTCGCGGGGGAGCCTGCTGCTTGTGTTCTCGCGGATGGAGAAAAAGGCGTAACACTTTTCCCTCTTTTTGTATATGATAAGGGCAGAGGACGGCGGGCGCGGTGCCCGCCGCAAAGAGGGGAAAGCGAGGTGCCGTTATGCAGATCGTCGTATGGAAAAGCCCGAAGTGCCTGGCCGGTATTTTACGCGCTATTTTCAAAATCAAAAAAAACTGACAGCCCGGCCCCATCCCTTTCCAGAAACGGAAGGGGATTTTTTTGTGCATACATTCCCCGCTCCCGCCATATAGATGCTGTAAGAAGGTAAGGGGGGCGACAAGGCGCATGGAATTAAAGGTGTACAAAGATACCGTCACCGCGGCACAAAGCATCTGTGATACAAAATTAGAACTGCCCATCGAGGCGGAGATGCTCATCCCGGATTACCTGCCGCAGGTGTTCAAGATCGTCAAATGCTTTGTGTATCTCGTGGTGCTGCAAAAGCAATTAGCCGCGGGCAGGCTGACGGTGGACGGCTACCTCCGGTGTGTGCTGTACTATCAATCCGAAGGGGAGGAAAGCCTGTGCCAGGCGGAACAGAAGCTGCCGTTCACAAAGCAGGTGGAGGTAAAGCCCGGCGACTGGGGCGCGGCTACGGTGCTTGTCTCCGGCGAGACGGAATACGTCAACTGCCGCGCGGTGAACCAGCGGCGCGTCGACGTGCGCGGCGCGTTCGCACTTTCGGTCGAGGCATTGGCCGAGGCGCAGGGCGAGATCATCACGGCGCTTTCAGGCGGCGGCATCCAGCAGCGCACCGCGCCTATTACGGGCAGCCGCACCGTGGGCGCGCAGGAGAAGATCATCACCGCCGAGGAGAGCATCACATTTGACGAGCCGCCGCAGATCGTACTCAGCACCCAATGCACCGGCACTGTGAACGAGACAAAGCTGATTGCCGGGAAAGCCGTGCTGAAAGGGGAGATACGCGCTGAGGTGGTATACCGCACCGCGCCCGGCCACACGCTGCTGCACACGGCGCGCCAGATCCCGTTCAATGAGATCATCGACATTGAGGGCGCGGACGAATCCTGCCAGTGCTTCGCCATCGTACAGCCCACCGGGTGTACCATCACAGCGGGCGCGGGGGAGGACGAGGGGGAGAACACCATTTCCGCCACTGCCGTCCTCTATGCCAAGGTGTACCGCCCGGTAGAATACATGGCTGTCAGCGACGCATTCTCGACCGAATGCGAGACGGAACTCAGCCAGCAGCAGGTGATGTTGGAGGAAGTGGCCGATGTGTTCACCCAGCAGGTGGAGGCTGTCACCACGGGCCGCCTGCCAGACGAGAACGCCCGCATCATCGACGTGATGGCTACGCCCCTGCCGATGGAGGTGATCGAGGAGGACGGCGAAGCCGTGCTGCGCGGCCGCGTGATGGCGCACCTGCTGTGCGTCAACGCGCTGGACGAGATCGAGTGCTACGACAAGGTGTGTGAATACACCCTGCCGCGCCGCTATCCGCGCCCCGCCGGGGAAGTGCTGGCGCAGTGCTACCCGTCGGTCAGCAGCGTGTCGGCGCGCAAGGTGGGCGAGGAGACCAGCGCTGCCGTCACGCTCACGGTGCGCGGTCTTATCAGCTTCCGCAGCGCGCGCACGGTGCTTTCCGACGTGCAGTGTACCGGCCCGCTGGAACGCGACGACGGCGATATTGCCCTGCGCATCTATTTTGCCGAGGCCGGGGAGGAGCTGTTTGATATTGCGAAGCGCTATGCCGCCTCGCCGGACGCCATCGCGGCGGCCAACGACGTGGCCGACACCGCGCTGGAAGAACCGCGCCGGCTGCTGATCCCGGCGGCATCTTAGAAAAGAGGGGGAAGGGAAATGGATCGTCACACGCTGTATACCGATATTGCGGCGCGCACGGGCGGCGACATCTATATTGGCGTCGTAGGGCCGGTGCGCACCGGGAAAAGCACCTTCATCAAGCGGTTCATGGAGCTGATGGTGCTGCCGGAGATCGAGAACGAGGCATTCAGCCAGCGCGCGCGGGATGAGCTGCCCCAGTCCGCCGCGGGCCGCACCATCATGACGACGGAGCCGAAGTTCGTGCCGGAGCAGGCCGTCTCCATCGACCTGGAAAACGGTGCGTCGTTCCGCACGCGCCTGATCGACTGCGTGGGCTATATGGTGGCGGGCGCGATGGGCCATGAGGAGGACGAAAAGCCCCGTATGGTGAAAAGCCCGTGGTTCGAGGAGGAGATCCCCTTCGACCTTGCCGCCGAGACGGGCACGCGCAAGGTGATCCGCGAGCATTCCACCATCGGCCTTGTCATCACGACGGACGGTTCCATCAGCGACCTGCCGCGCGCGGGCTATGAGCAGGCCGAGGAGCGCGTCATCGCCGAGCTGACGGAGATACGCAAACCCTTTGTCATCCTGCTGAACTGCGTGGCCCCGCAGAGGCCGGAGAGCCGGGCGCTGGCGCAGTCGCTCAGCGAGAAATACGGGCGCACGGTGCTTCCCGTAAGCTGCGTGGAGCTGACGGAAGACAGCATCATTGAGATTTTGAAAAGCCTGCTCTACGAATTCCCGCTGCGCGAGATTGCCTTTGCCATGCCGCGCTGGGTGACGATGCTGGACGCGGGGCACTGGCTCCAGGAGTCGGTCTATACGGCGGTGCGCGCTTTCGCGGACGGCATAGAGACAATGCGCGACGTGGCGGCCAGTGAGCGCATGGTCGAATGCCCCTATGTGAAGCGGAGCGCCATGCGCACGCTGGAACTGGGCACGGGCTGCGCGGTGATGGCCGTGGAGCTGCAGGACGACATCTTCTATAAAGTCTTGGGCGAGACAACGGGGCTTGAGATATGCGACGAGGCCAGCCTGATGCCCTGCATCATCCAGCTTGCGCGCATCCGCACGCAGTATGAGAAGATACGCGGCGCGCTGGACGAGGTGAACGCCACGGGCTATGGAATCGTGATGCCGGGCATTGATGAACTGACGCTGGAGGAGCCGGAGATTGTGCGGCAGGGCGGGCGGTACGGTGTGCGCCTGCGGGCCAGCGCGCCGTCCATCAATATGATCCGCACCGTCATTTCCACCGAGATCGCGCCCATCGTCGGCACCGAGCGGCAGAGCGAGGAGCTTGTCAAGAGCCTGCTGGACGATATCCAGGAGGACCCCGCGAAGATCTGGCAGAGCAATATCTTTGGCAAGAGCCTCCACGAGCTGGTGAACGAGGGGCTGCAAAACAAGCTGATGAACATGCCCTCCGAGGCGCGCACACGGTTACAGGAGACCGTAGAGCGCATTATCAACGAGGGGTGTTCGGGGCTGGTGTGTATTATCCTATAACGGCAGGGGCCGCTGTGCAGGGGAAAACCCCGCACGGCGGCCCCTTTTTCGCACAAATCCGGTTTGACCTTGCACAAAACGGAAAAAAGGTGTAAAATATGGGAATACTGAGAATTATAGACAAACCACGAGTATCCTTTGTGCAGTTCCCGCCCGTCGGGCGGGGGAATACACGGAAATATCTCCGCGGCCTGTATACTCTCGACAAAACCCGCCCTGTGCGGGATGGATAAAGATGGTGATGCACTTTGCGCAGTTTCCTCTCCGCGTTCATGCGGCGGTTCCGCAAACAGATTTTGATTGCGTTCGACATGTTAGCCGTGTCGTGTTCGTATATGCTCCCTTGGGCGCTCATTGTGGGGCGAACCTCCTACAGCCGGTACAACAGCCTTTTGATCGCCAGCGGCTTTTTCTTTGTCTGCTGCTACGAGATTGTATACGGCCTTATGGGGATGTATGACAGCCTCTGGCGCTACGCCGAGATTGTCGAATTTTTCCGCCTGTGTGTGGCGTCGGTGGTGGCGGTGGCGGTGTTTGTGGCTGTTACGTTCCTGATGTGGCGCGGCGAACAGGCCATCCCGCTCTCCGTCTATTTCCTCAGCGCCATGTTCTCGGTGGCCATTACGCTCTATTCGCGCCTGACCTACCGCATGTACCGCAACATGACGCTGAAAAAGCGCCGTCAGCCCGCGCGGCGCACGCTGTTGATTGGCGCGGGCGACGCGGCCAGTACGCTGTTGCACGAGGCGGCGAAGAACCCGAACCCGGAGCTGAATATTATCTGCTGTGTGGACGACGCGCCCGAAAAGGTGGGGCGCGCGATCATGGGCACCGAGATTATGGGCGTCACCGCCGATATCCCGGAGCTGTGCGAGCGTTGCGAGATTGAGACGATCCTGCTGGCGATTCCGACGCTGGACGAGGACAACAAGCGCCGCATTTTGAGCATCTGCAACCGGACGAAATGCAACGTGCGCATCCTGCCGGATATTGTGCAGATGATCGCCGACGGCGGCAAGGATGTGATGTCCCGCATCCGCGATGTGCGGGTGGAGGACGTATTGGGGCGCGAGCCGATCGAGCTGACGGACGTGAGCAACAAGTTGGTGAGCGGTCGGACCGTGATGGTGACAGGCGGCGCGGGGTCCATCGGCAGCGAGCTGTGCCGTCAGATCGCTGCCTGCCGTCCGAAGAAGCTGATTATTGTCGATATCCACGAGAACAGCGCCTATTCCATCCAGCAGGAGCTGATCCGCACCTACGGCGGCAGGCTGGATTTAGATGTGCGCATTGCCTCCGTGCGCGATTCCAAAAAGGTGGACAGGCTGTTCGCAATCTATAAGCCGGACGTAGTGTTCCACGCGGCGGCGCACAAGCATGTGCCGCTGATGGAGGACGCGCCGGAGGAGGCCGTCAAGAACAACGTGTTCGGCACCTACAATGTAGCGCTCTCCGCCGACAAATACGGTACCGGAAGTTTTGTATTGATCTCCACCGACAAGGCCGTGAACCCCACCAACGTGATGGGGGCGACCAAACGCCTGTGTGAGATGATCGTACAGGCGCTGGCACAAAAGAGCAAAACCAAATTTGTGGCTGTGCGGTTCGGCAATGTGCTTGGCTCCAGCGGGTCAGTCATCCCGCTGTTCAAGGAGCAGATCGCCGCAGGCGGCCCTGTCACGGTGACGCACCCCGATATCGTGCGCTATTTCATGACGATTCCCGAAGCGGTGCATCTGGTGTTGGAGGCCGGGGCGATGGGCAAGGGCGGCGATATTTTTGTATTGGACATGGGCAAGCCGGTGCGCATCCTGGACCTTGCGGAAAATATCATCAAGCTCTCAGGATTCATTCCGTACCGGGATATTGAGATCAAGTTCACAGGGCTGCGCCCCGGCGAAAAGCTGTATGAGGAGCTTTTGATGGACGAGGAGGGCCTGCGCCAAACAGACAACCGGAAAATTTTTGTCGGCGCGCCGCTGCGTCTGAACAAGAACACATTCTTCGACCATTTAGCCGCCCTGAAAACGATCGCCTACAGCAACAACAGTGAAAACTTAGTGCAGGCGCTCATCGACATGGTGCCGACGTTCCATCACCAGCCGCACACTGGCACGCCCTGAAACGGGAGAAGGGGGAAAGCGGATGTATCAAAAGCATATCAAACGGGCGCTGGATTTCCTGATGGCCTTAGCGGGAACAGTTATCCTGTCGCCGCTGCTGCTGCTCTTAGCGGCATGGGTGCGGCTGGATTCCAAAGGCCCGATATTTTTCCGCCAGAAGCGCGTAGGAAAAGACAAGCGCCTGTTCAATATCTTAAAATTCCGTTCCATGTACGCCGACACCCCGCACGACGTACCGACGCACCTGCTGCAAAACCCGGACGCGATGATCACGCGGTGCGGCCATTTCCTGCGCCGCACCAGCTTGGACGAGCTGCCGCAGCTATTCAACATCTTAGCGGGCCAGATGAGCGTGGTAGGCCCGCGCCCGGCGTTGTGGAACCAGGATGACCTGATTCGCGCGCGCGACGAATACGGCGCAAACGCCCTGGTGCCGGGTCTGACAGGCTACGCCCAGGTACACGGCCGCGATGAGCTGCCCATCCCCGTCAAAGCAAAATTGGACGGCTACTACGCGCAGAATATCAGCTTGAAACTGGATATCCAGATCTTCTTCCGCACCATCGTCAGCGTCCTGAAAGGCACCGGCGTAGTGGAAGGCGGCACACACGGGAAATAGCGCCGCCGCCGGGCGCTGCCCGGACCTGGGGGGGGGGGGGGCGCGGGGCCGCCCCCCACGGGGGCCGCCCCCCCAGGTAAACCAACAAC
>CANCXY010000069.1 GCA_947381875.1 uncultured Clostridia bacterium
GCAAAAATCAAACGCCATGACATGCCCCATGCAGGCATCCCCGCCGATTGCAGGGATGGAAAATTCCAGCATGGTGACGGCGTCGCGCCCCATAGCGGCAAATTCCCAATAACACTCGTTCCACTCGTTCGGCACAAGGTCCACCGTGTGGTGCCCTTCCCGCCAGTAGGGGTCTGGCACAGGGGTCTCCCCGTCACTCGCGATATTCACATCCATATACAGCAGGCGCGCGCCGCCCACACAGGGGCGCACGAAGAAGTGCAGCCGGTTATAGCCGCGCCAATCCTCCCTGTCGAACAGGAAGCGGGCGCGGGACGCACCGTAGTTGACATAGTCGCCGTCCGCAGGCGCGCCCTCCGGCCAGTAATTGGTACGGGTGGGCGCGCTGACGCGCAGCAGGTTTCCCATGTCTGTCTGCACGCATGCGGCTGTACCCAGGCCGATATGCAAAGGCATCTCGATGCCGGATGTACCCCAGAGCGTGCGGCTTTGCAGAACCTTTTTTGTTGGGAATTCCGCCTCCAGAGAATTTTCCCTGTGCAGAGGCAGCGTCCTGTGTATATACAGGGTATCCTCCAGCTCCCGCTGGAATTGCTGTGTAATCATAGAGCCTCTCTCCCTTCGTCCCGCTTATGCACCGGCGCGCACGCCGCCCCGCTCTCCCGGACCATCCCCAGACTGGCCGCGCCCAGCAGGCCCGCATACCGCGGCTGGAAGCTGGAAGCCACCAGCCCCCGCGTCACGCCGCGCATCGTGCCTGGTTCAAGATGGCGCTCCACCCTGTGCAGGAAGCGCTCGTCCCCCAATATCCCGCCGCCATAAATAATGGTATCCGGGTCGGTGACGCGCACAAGGTTCATCATAACGCACGCCAACGCACGCGCGCCGCACTCAATGATTTCCTGGCTGGCCGCGTCGCCCTTTTCCGCCCTCTCAAAGAGCAGGCGCACATCGGCGCGCCCGCCCGCCTGCGTCATCAGATCCTCCATGCCGCGCAGACGCGCCTGCCGGGTGAACCCGATGCCGGATACCACATTTTCCACGCATCCGGCGCGCCCGCAGCAGCAAGGCGACGTATCGGACAGGTCCACGACCATATGCCCGATCTCCCCGGCGTTCACATGGGCGCCGCGCAGGATCCGCCCGTCGACCACAAAGCCTGCCGCAAGACCTGTGCCAGCGTTCAGGTAAATAAAGTCCCTCGAATACCGCCCCTGCCCCAGCAGCAGTTCCGCCGTGGTGGAGCTGCGCACATCGTTGTCGATGGCGCAGGGCAGCCCCAATTCCTGCGAGACCATGCGCGCCAGTGGGACGGGCGGCCCCTCCGGCTCGTGCGCAATGGAGATCCACTCGCCGCGGGCATTATCCACGATCCCCACGATGCCGACGCCCGCGGCAGAGGCGTCACCCGCAAAGCCCACCGTATCCCTGTAATCCCGCACAGCGTGCAGCAGCGCGGGTACGGCGTCCGCCTGCCGTGTGAAACCTGTCCCATAGCATTTGGTGCGCAGCACTGTGCCCGCCGCGTCCACTTCGCCGATCAGCAGCTTGGTACCGCCGAAATCTATTCCAAGATATGTTTTCATCACCATTCTCCCGTCTGTGCGATTCGCGCGTCTGTTTTCCTGTCTTTCACAGCAGGGCGGCGCTCTCCCTGTCCAGGACGACCTCTAAAAGTGGATGCAGACGCAGCAGGGAAGCAGGCACAGCTTCCGTGACCGGCCCCTGTAGTGCCTGCCGGATGCGTTCCGCCTGGCCGCGCCCCTTAGCCGCCAGAAGGATCCGCCTGCTGTGCATCAGGTTCTGCATGCCAAGCGTCATCTGTGCCGTCCCGCCGTCCGCCTGTTCCACAAAGGCTGTGCTGCCGAACGGTGTACCAGGGCGCAGCAGGTCCAGCGCGCCGTCATCCCCCAGCTCCACCAGCCGCAGGTCGATCCCGCCGCGCGCGGCGATCACAGATTCATGCGCCCGGCATTCCCGCACGGGGTCGTCCGGGAATGGCATGGGCATGATGAAATTTTCCTCATAGATTTTTAGTGGTTTTATAATCGCCTGCTCCAAAATCGTATACCAGCTTTCCGGGCAGCCGTGCGCGATACCGGCAGCCTCGCCTGAACCAAACACGCACACGCGGGCGGTGCTGAAGGGGTGCGCCGCGTAAATTTGCGCCGCAGCGCGGCAGATGTCCAGCGTGGTCCCACCTGTGCCGAATTGGAGCGTCGTGCGCCCGTCCGCGTGCCGCAATATCTCCCCGATGATTTTCCATGCCGCTATATTGTCAAACGCCTGTCCATTTTTCGCGATTGTTATCCGCATTTCCTCACACCTCCCCCTTGCCCGCCAGCTTTTCTTTTAGCCCCTGGATGCACTGGCGCGCATTTTCCATCTCGTCTGATATGCTGCATTCGCTCTCCACGATCAGCCATTCGCAGCGCCCCCGCGCCGCCGTTACCGTCCTGCGCCAGTCATTCGCGTCCGCCCCGCCGCCCAGTGCCACATCAAATCCATGCTGCCGCGAATATGGCTTACAATGCAGGAATATGGCCCTATTCGTCCCCGCGCAGATCGCCACCGGGTCCGCCCCGCCCTCGATCGCGTTGCCTGTATCCAGCTCCATGATGACGCGCGGGTCCATCGACGTGTACAGTATATCGAACACCCGCCGACCGCCGTAACAGAGCTGAAACTCGTGTTCATGGTTATGGTAGCCAAGGCGCATATCTTCCTGTGCCAGGCGTGCCCGGACAGCCTCGATGCGTTCAAGGTACTGTTCCCAGCGCGCCTCGCACTCCTCCGTGGGGGCATGCCCCACGCCCCACCGCCCCCCAAGACAGGGGATGATGACAGTTTTAAGCCCCGCTTTGCGAAAGAAGGCAATAGAATTTTCTATTGTATCCGGCTGCAGGTGTTTCCATTCCATGTGCCAGCCTGTCAGCGCCAACTGCTGCGCGGCCAGCGTATCCCGAACCAGCTCAGCCGGGAACTGCGCTGGCTCCCCGTACATTTCCACTCCCTGATAGCCCATCCGCTTCACCTCGGCACAGGTTCTGGCGAAATCGGCGCGCGCATGCTGGAAAATGGTATATAGACCTAATGCGATCGGGGGGATATCCATAGTTCCATCTTTTCCTTTCTGTTCTTTTGGATGGATGAAGCCAAAGGGTACAGCTCTTTTGAAGCCCCCTTCACCCCTGAATGGGTTTCCCTATCTGCTCCTTCAGGCACCAGCGCACAGCATTTTGCATCAGCGGGAACATCGCCTCCACCATCTGCGGTGTGTGGCCTGGCGTCAGCGACACCGCGCGGCCCTTTCCGATCTCCTGGCTCCATCCGCCTATCTCCGTGCCCGCGATGGATACCGTCGCCAGGAACGGCGTTACACGCGCGAGATCCACCGTGCAGAAATAATGTTCGTCGCGCGCGCTGAACGGCGCAACGCCCTCCATGATGGGATGGTGTAGACCGGGGATCGGCAGACAGGCCACCGTCACATTGGGCCGCGGGTGGCTTGCGAACCGCCCGCCCGCAAGGCGGCCCACAGGCGAATCCGCCTCGTTCCACGCAAGGCCCGCGTGGACGTAGATACAGCCCATCCCCTTTTCCACCGCCGCATACAGCGTTTCCTGTTCCGCTATGCTCAGCGGCTCATGGTCGTCCGGCTTCCCGCATCCCATCGTGAAGTTCACCACAAGATCGGGCTGCGGCTCGCGCAGGATCACATCCCGGATATGCTCGGTACAAAACACCTCATCCTCTTTTCCGAACAGCCTGGCAGCCATATCCATATAGGTTTCCCGGTAGTGAAAAATATCGTTCCATACAATGGCGATACGCTTCATTCACAGCAGCTCCTTCCCAAAAAGTGGGGAAAGCCCGCGGGGCCATCCGGCTCCCACGGGCTTTCCGGCTGGCGGCAGTCAGCGCCTTTGTCAGCCCGCGGCAAATTCATTCAGTTGGCGGGTTGCCTCCTCAATGACACGGTCGATGCCAACCGACTGGAGCGCGTCTCGGAACTCCTTGACAGCCGCCTCCGGGTCGCCGGCCTTGCCGAACATGATCGACGGCAGGTAGCGGGCGACGATCTCATTCATTGCGGTATACTCGGCGGTAACAGGCGTGGGGTCGAAGGAGAACCCCGCGTAAGGGCTGATGATCAGCATCGGCTTGATCATGTCGATGTACTTTTTCTTATAGGGCCACGCGTCGGCGCGCTCAATATCGTACTCATCGTTGCGCAGCGCGTTGTTGCAGAAGTAAATGCCGTCCTTTGCGGCGCTATAGCCCTCCGGGTCCACGCGCAGGCCCTCGCTGTTCAGCTCATACTGAATGCCCTCAATGCCATAATAGTACAGATTGTACAGCTCGCGGTCATAGCGCATGCGGTCGTAGACCATCAGGGCGCGCTCAGGACAGTCACAGGTGGCAGCAAGCGCGTCGGCCCAGCGGGTAGCGGCGGCGGCGTAGCTGAAGCCGCGGTTCTCCTCGTAGACATATGCCTGCGGGTCGCTGCCGGGGACCTTTTTCTCATACTCGACCGCATCATTAAATAGCTGTTCCAACTGGTGTTCCCAACTGGCGGATTTCCCGACCTGGAACATATTCGCATCGGTCTGGTTGCCCGTGCGGCTCATAACGTCCGAGGGCCAATAGCCCGCGTCGCCCCACTCCTTCATGGTCTTGGCGAAGTCGAGGAACCAGTCCTGCTCCACCGCGTTCAAAAGCTGATAGGGGTTGTCGTTGCTCTCACCGAGGATGATATTAAACGAGCCGCTGCCGATGCAGTTGATGCAGTCTGTTTTATCAAACATATACATGTTCAGAAGCTGGTTGCTGTCCAGGTCGCCCGCCGTGTTCCAGGGCACGACATCGGAATGGTTGTCCACGACCCACTGCCAGTATTTCCCCATGTCATCAAAGGAGTGGATGCCATCGGTAAACCCGGCCTCCTTTGCCCAGTCATTGCGGTAGAACATCGCGGACAGGCCATAGAACGCGTGGTTGTTCATCGGGAGCTGGAAGATATGCCCTTCGGCGTCGCGCGCCTGGTCCCACTCCTCAGGCTTCACATCGTTCCAGAAGTTCGGCGCGTACACGGGCAGCAGGTCGTCCAGGGGCAGGTAAGCGCCGCGCGACGCGTTCATTTTCGCGTCCAGCCAGTCCGCGCAATACACGATGTCCAGCGCTTCGCCGGACGCCAGCCGCAGGTTATAGTTGGAGAGGTACTCCGTCCATCCGATAAAGGAAAGGCGCAGTTCGCAGTTCAATTCCCTGCGCAGGATCTCGTTGATCTTCTCCAGCACGGCATCGGTCTGGCCGTTGTCGGGGACATCGCCTACCATCAGCCAGTCCACGGTCACAAATTCCGAGGTATCGATCCCGTCAACATAGGAAAAATCGGGGAATTCCCCGCTGACAGAGACGGGGTCGGTGTCCGGCCGCGACGAGGTGTCCGACGCGCTGGACGCGGTGGATGTGCTGGACGAGGATGATCCGCCCGTAGAAGCGGATGACGAGGACGACGCCCCGCCGGAGCATCCCGCGAACACCACGCAAAGCATGGCGAGCGCCAGCAGCAGTGCAAGTTTCTGTTTCATCTTTGTTTTCCTCCTGTAAATGATTATACTCTGAAATCGGTGTACCGTTCCCTATGCCGGCCCATCCGTTTTCAAAATGACAGTATGCGGACCCGCGCCGTGGCCGAGGGGAGTGTCCAATGCGGGGTGTTTTCGTGTGTTTCCCCGCCCTACGGGCTGGGAAACACACGGCAATAAATCCGCGATGTAGACACTCCTCCGGGCTTACCCCTTCACCGCGCCAATGGCAATCCCTTTGATAAAATATTTCTGGACAAACGGGTAAAACAGGATGACCGGGCCTGTAGCCACCACCGCGACGGCGAGTTTTGTCGTCTCCATCGGGATGTTGGACGCGTCGATCCCGGCGCTTTCCCCGGCTCTGCGGATAAAGTCCGCCTTGTTGACTACATTGTACAAAAAAAGCTGCAACGGGCGGTAGGCGACATTGTTATCGAGGAACAGCATGGAGTTATACCATTCGTTCCAGTAGCTGAGCGCAAGGAACAGGCCGACTGTTGCCAGGGCGGGTTTTGCCATCGGCAGGATGATCTGAAAGAAGATGCGCAGATTGCCCGCGCCGTCCACCATCGCGGATTCACTGATCTCGTGCGGGATCTCCTTCATGAAATTCTTCATCAGGATCACGTTCCATGATGTGACCATCATGGGCAGGATAATCGCCAGATAGCTGTTTTTCAGGCCCATCCATTTGACGATCGCGATATAATACGCCACAATGCCGCCTGAGAAAAGCGTGGTGAAGTAGATATAGAATGAGACGATATTCCTGTAGGCGAAGTCCGGGCGCTGCAGCGCGTAGCCCGTCATGGCTGTAATGATCAGCCCACCGGCCGTCCCGGCCGCTGTGAGCAGAATCGTCACGATATAGCTGCCGATGATGGTGTCAGGGTTCTGGAACAGCAGCTTATAGGCGTCGAGTGTGGCCTCGTGCGGGAACAGCCCGTAGCCGTTTTTCATGATATAGGATTCCGAAGTGAACGAACCGGAGATAAGCAGGATGAACGGCGTCACGCTCATCACCGCGAAAAAGGTGATTGCAAGATAGCTTATGGTCTTCAGCACGCGGCCCGACAGGTCGGTGCGGATCTTCCGGTCAGGGGATGCTTTCGTTTTTTCCATTGGGACGCTCCCTCCTTAAAATAGCGCGTAGTCCGGCTCGATGCGTTTAACAATGTGGTTGGCAAGCAGGACGGTTGCAAAGCCGAATACGGATTGGAACAGGGATACCGCTGCCGCACTGGAAAAATTGAAATTGTTCATCATCGCGCGGTACACATAGGTCTCGATGATGTCCGTCGTTTCAAACAGGATCTTGTTCGAGCCGCCGATCACGTTGTAAAATAGCTGGAAATTGCCGCGCAGGATAGAGCCGATGGAGAAAAGAATCAGCATTACCATCGTCGGGCGCAGGCAAGGCAGCATAATATAGCGGATGCGCTGCCAGGATGAAACGCCGTCGATCTCCGCAGCCTCGATCATGCCGGTGTCGATACCCATGATGGCCGCAAAATAGATGATAGTGCCATAGCCGATGTTTTTCCAGAGGTTCAAAAAGATAAAGATGGGCGGCCATACCCCAGGCATTGAGTAAACCGCAATGCGCTCCATCCCCAGTGCCTCGCGCACATTGTTCAGGATGCCGTAATCCGCGTTGAGGATGTTGTAGGCGAACAGGCCAACGATCACAAACGAGATAAAATATGGCAGCAGCACCATTGCCTGCGATACCTTACGGAAACGCCTGGAGCGCACCTCGTTAAGCATCAGCGCCAGGGCGATCTGGCAGAAGTTGTTGACGAGGATGAACGCAAGGTTATACAATACCGTATTGCGCACCAGCATCGGCAGGTCGCCGGAAAGGGTCAGGAACTTGAAATTTGTCCATCCAACAAACCGGCTGCCCAACATGCCTTTGGCATAGTTATAGTTTACAAATGCCATATACAGGCCCGGCAGCGGCAGGTAGGAAAACAGGAAAAACAGGAGCATCGCGGGCATGCACATCGCCAGCAGCGGCAGATTCTTTTTGAACCGGCCCTTCCGACGTCCCGCAGACCCCAGCGTCGATCTCGTTTTAGCCATAGCGGTCATCTTCTTTCTGTCGTAAGTAAAACGCGAATGTGTATCGTTCCACGTCCCGCTATAACAATACCGTACAATCTGGCGGATGTCAAGCAAAAGGCGTCAAATTTTCTCAATATTCTTCTGTTTCCACAAAGTTTTTCCTGGAAATATGGACATGTTGTATACCGTTCCACATCTGTATTTTCCCTTTTTCCAATTCGTGACAGCGGCCCGGAGCGTGCCTAAAGCGAGGCGTTCCCGTGCATATCCACGCAGTTCGGACATGCCCGCATTCGGGAAAAGTATTGACAAAGCGGCACTTTTCGCGGTATGATTAGAAAAAATCCGCGGGTTTCCTGTGAAGAAGGGGGTATCTGCCGTGGCTACTATTCGGGATGTCGCCTTGTGTGCGGGTGTGTCCAAAACGCTTGTTTCCCGCTACATCAATGGGCAAAGCGGGGTCAGCGCCGAGAGCGGCGCGCTGATTGCGGCTGCCATTGAAAAGCTGGATTACCGCCCTAATATGCTTGCGCGGTCTCTTGTCCAGCGCCGCACCTACTGCATCGGCGTATCGGTGGACGACCTGTCCTCTACATTTATCGTTCCACTTGTCGCCGGCCTTGAATCCGGCGTGTCGCATACGGATGCCGCGCACGAATATACCGTGATCTACACAAACTCCTGTGGGGATTACGAGAAAAAGAAACGCCAGTTGAATTTCCTGACGCAGGGGCATGTGGACGGGCTTGTCGTGTATGGCAGCTCCATCCCGGAGGATAATCTGACGCGCCAGCTTGCCGCCTCCCGATTCCCATTCGTCCTGATCGAGAATGATTTGACCGATCTGCATGTCAACAAGGTGCTGATTGACAATGTGGCGGGCGCTTTTGCCGCGACGGAACATCTCATCCGGCTTGGGCACAAAAAAATCGCCCATTTTGGGGGCGATATCAATCTGCGGATCACCTTGGACCGCATGAACGGCTTTACGCGCGCCATGCAGGAGTACGGCATCCATATGGAGCCGGACTGGATGGTCTTTCCCGCCATCACCGAACAGGATAACTGGCATCGGAGCGGCATGGCACGTTCCATCTTTTATGAACAGGGGTATGCTTCGATGAAGCGCCTGATCGAGGCGGCCCGCGTCCCGGACGCGATTTTTTTTGCTACGGATATCGCGGCTTTCGGCGCGATCCGCGCTTTGAAAGAAGCCGGCCTTCATGTGCCGGATGACGTTTCCGTTATTGGTTTCGATGACGAAAGCACTGGTGCCGCGCTTTATGAAGCGCAGCCCATCACGACCATGCGCCAGCCTCTCCGCGAGGCAGGGTATACCGCCATCCGCCTGATGATCGAGCATTTGGAAAACCCGGCTGTCCCGCCTGTCACCAAACATCTCCCCGCGCAGATGATCGACCGCCAGACGACGCGCGCCCATAAACCCGCTTAGCGGGCGGCCTTGGGTATCTATACAAAATCTGCATTAAGTCTACAGAAAAAAACTGCATTCATGCAGTTTTTTTCTGTCATTTTTTCTATTTATTCGGATAGTTTCTATTGACACATTAAAGTACTAATGCTATAATCCTATTTATTGAATGGCTTGGAAAACACCTCTATTTGTCTATTTAGAAATTTCTCCTCAACCGCCATGCCATTGTATGAGAAATCTATTATATACTTGTCATCAACCACGAAGATGGAAGAACTATAACCATGCAAACAAAAAACAAACGGATGGGCCTTTTGCTCATCCTCCCCAGCCTGACAGGCGTATGCGCGTTCTACGTTGTCCCCTTCCTGTCCAGCCTCTACTACACCTTCACCCAGGGGGTGACGGAACCCCGGTTCGTGGGGCTTGCCAATTTCCGGGGGCTGCTGGACAGCCCGATCTTTCGTCAGGCGATCGGGAACACCGCCTTGTTCCTTGTCTTAGGCGTACCGTTGGCGCTTGCCTGCGCCCTGCTGCTCAGCTTCGTGCTTGCAAAGGGGCGCTTTCCCTGGCAGCAGTGGGCGCTGCTGCTGCCCTTTGTCCTGCCCGCTTCCAGCTTTGCCGTGGCTTGGGAGGGCCTGTGGGGCCGGGATACCCTCGCCGGTCCCGCTGCCCTGCCCCTCACCCTGCTTTTGTACCTGCTGCGCAACGCGGGCTACCTCAGCGTTATCCTCACTGGTGCTATCCGTACTTTGCCTACGGAATATCAGGAAATCTGTTGTTTGGAGGGCGGCGGCGAGGAGCGCTATCTTTTCCATATACTCATCCCCCTGCTCTCCCCGACCCTGCTCTTTGCGGGCATTGTGGCGGTGATGAACTATTTCCTGCTTTTCCGGGATGTGTACATGCTCTACGGCGAAACCCCGCCCCGGCGGCTGTATATGCTGCAACACTTCATGAACAGCAGCTTTTACAAGCTCAACTATCAGCGGTTGAGTGCCGCCGCTTTCATAACGGTACTCACCCTGTCTGCCCTGGTGGCGGCTGTGCTTCTGCTGCAAAGGAGGATGAAAAGCCATGTGGAATAAGGGTCTGAGCTGGAAGCTCCAGCGGGCCGCGGTATCCATAGCGGCCATCGCCTGCCTTGTCCCGGCTGGTGTTCTGCTTCTTGGTTCCCTGCGGGTGGACGGGCATTTCTCTCTTGGGCAGTACGAGAAAATTTTGCTGGCTTCCAGAGAATTTTTCAAATGGTTTTGGAACTCAGTGGGGTATACTGCCGGGATTTTGATACTGTGCGTGCCGGTGGCCGTACTTGGGGCCTACGGTCTAAGCCTGTACCGATTCCCCGGACGCAGTGCCCTGCTGTTCCTCTATACCCTGCTGATGCTGCTGCCCTTTCAGGCCACGGTGGTGGCCCAGTACCTCACCCTGCGCGCCCTGGGCCTGCTCGATACCCCCGCCGCCATTATCCTGCCCTGCGCTTTCGGGGCCTTCGGAACATTCCTGCTCACCCAGTTCATGCGGGGGCTGGACGAGGAGATCATCGAGGCCGCCCGGCTGGACGGTGCGGGCGGGGGACGTATCCTGCTGCACATCATCTGCCCCCTGTGCCGCCCTGCTATCCTGTCACTGGTGACGCTGCAGGCCATTAGCTGCTGGTCTATGGTGGATCAGCCGGTGGTATTCCTGCGCAGTGAGGCGCTGCTCCCCCTGTCCCAACGGCTGAGCGGGCAGAGCTTCGGCGCGGCGGCTTTTGCGGCAGGGGTCCTGTACGCAGTGCCGCCCATGCTCCTCTACCTGTGCTGCAAGAAAGCGCTGGAGGAGGGCATCAGCCTGACAAGCATCAAGTAAGGGGGAAGGAAGATGAACCGAGCAGCGGCTAAGGGAATCGCCGTTTTCCTGCTCCTCATGCTCTTTTTTACCTTTGTCAGCCACCATCTGGACGCCCTGCGCACCCCGCAGGTGTTGTGCGTGACGCCGGGGCCTGGCATCATTGCCGGGAAGCGCTACGATATGGTGGTGCCTGCGGAGGCCATCCACCCCGACAAAGAGCCGTATGTCTATGTCGCAGAGGATACGCTCTCCTATTTCTATCCTGTGGCCGCCCGGCGGGCCACGGTGCGGGTATTGGCAACGGGGGACGGTCTCGCCGCTGTGGATGGCCTTTACCGGGATGCCCGCGTGGTGCGGTACGCCGACAGGGCGCTCCTGGGAAATCCCGTCCCCGTGCGTATATGGGAGGAGGAAGGAGCATGAAACGACGGCTGATCTGTGCGCTGGCGGCGGCGCTGATATTCGCCGCCGCCCTGACATACCACACGCTGATATTGCGGGAGCTGCCGGAGAGCCGGGTGGAAGTCCTCGCCCTCGATTTCCCGGCTGTGGAGCAGGCCCTTGCCCCTGCGGCGGCGGAATGGGGATGGGAACCCGTTCAGGAGGGGGAGCGCCTTGTGATCCGCTCCCAAAGCCCCTTTGCCGCCCCAGCGATGCGCGCGGCGCTGTCGGGGGCGAGCGTAGACTCCCAAGTGATCGACTACGCCTGGGTTGCCGATGTCGCTGCCCAGAGCGGCAGGCTGTGGCGGGTTTGGGGCGTGGTTTGGGGGATATGGCTGCTGTGGGGCCTGCTCCGGGCTTTGGTCCGGACGGAGTGGGGCCGCTTCCAGTCGGCGCGGAAACGCCAGTACCCGGCGCAGTACCTGTCCGATGCAGGAGTGCGTTTGATGGCCGAAGCCATTGTCCTGGCGGTGGAAGCGATCGCCGCCATCCTGGCGCTGCAATGGCTGTGGCGTTTGGAGTTCATTATGCCAACAGGCTTGCTGCCAGATGGCTCTCTGTTTCATCCGGCCCACTATCACCAATGGGCGCAAAGCACTTTCCCGGACGGGCTGTGTTCGTCCTACGGTGCGTCGCTAATCGGGAAACTGCGGCTGGGCCACGCCCTAACGGCTGTGGAGTGCGGGGCACTGACGGCGGGAGCCGTAGCGATCAGGAGCGCCATAAAAAAATAGCCGTATACAGGCTTAATACATAGGCATTTCTCTGTTTTATAGGGAAAACATCTGAAAACGCCCGTGTTCCCTGTCCTTCGGGCGGAAGGACGCGGGAACGTTTTTGCCTGTTTGCAAGTGATTTCACAACAGTTTAGATTTGTGGATGGATCGAATCTATTCATTTCCACTTTATCGTACCCAAGTACATATGAGAGGAGAATGGCAAATGAAAAGCAAAAAAATACAACTGGCCGCTTTGGGGATACTGCTGGCGGCGGTCATTGCCGTGGGCGCGTGGCTGGTGCTGCGCACGCCTGGGGAGGAAACCCCGGCAGTTTCAAACACTTCAAGTACTCCAACCGCTTTCGCGACCCCTTCATCCGACAGCGGCGGTGTCCACACAAACACGATGTCCCAGCCGTTTGATATTTCCAGCTTTCAAACTTCCATCTATCGCCCTGTGCGGCAGGCATCGGATGATCCGTCGCTACCCATCCCGATTGGTGATCCTCTGCCTGAAACTTTTTTCTTTGAGGGTCAGCCCTGTGTTTTTTCCTTCCGCCAGGGGAAATCGGAGGAAGATTTTTCATTGGATGTCGTGTCTATGGCATCGGGGGAAACCCTGCGCACCTACGGCCCGGAGGAATTTTACATGAGACCTTATTTCCGAACCCCATCTTTTGATCAGGATGGTACCTTATGGTGTACATACTATGAATGGGAATCGGAACGGGTAACGGTGTTTCCCTGCCGGGAAGGTGTGACGGAGGATGACGTGTTTTTCTTTTCGTCCGATACGACCCCCTCCTCTATGGCGGTCCGGGACGGCTACTTCCTGATCTCCGATGCCTCCTATGGCGCCGATGGCCGGCTTCTAATGCTGGATACATCCTCCGGGACAGCAGAGGTGAAAAACACATGGGAAAACATCGCGTCCTTTTGCTTTGGCGAAGATGGGAGCCTGTATCTTTTGGCGCGTAAACCCGATGGCCTCGATTATGACCGCGCTCTTGTAAAGTATTCGTTGCAGCAGGATGCTGAACAGTGGAATGTATCCCTGACGGAGGATGATTTCTCCTATCCGTATTCCTACCCGTCCAGCGTGTCCTACACCGATGGCGGCGGGCTGTTTCTCCTGTACGGCGCTGAAAAAAAGCTCCTCTGGATGGATCCAGAGACAGGAGAGGCCCAACTTCTGGTGGATCTGGAAAATGATGTGACTGGGCTGGACAGCGGCTGGATCGGCGGGGATCGTTCTCTCGCCGTTTGTGTGGTAGATCGGAAGAGCACACGTCTGAACTCCAGTCACGCACGGACATCGCG
>CANCXY010000070.1 GCA_947381875.1 uncultured Clostridia bacterium
GGTATTCTTCGGCGCTGTCCCTTCCGGCTGTGTCACGCGGAGCATATGCAGCACAAACTCCTCCCGTGTTTTCCGGGCGGCGTAGGTTCTGCCGTACCCTGTACCGCAGCGCTCAAAGCCCGCGACCTCCACATACCCTTTTTCCATCAAATGATTCATTGCCACATGGAACGACGCGGGGTTCATCTCCGGTTCTGTCAGGCGCGACAAAATCTGCGGCCTTGCCAGCGGCTCTTTCGCGCCCCAAAGTACTTTCAAAATAGCAAGCTCGTGTTCGGTAAAAAGTTTTTTTGTTTTCATAGCCCTTCGCCACCCATCAATATTTGTTATTTTATGCAATCTAAAATTTTAGATTTTCTATATAGTACCACACAATCTGTGGTTTGTCAAGGGCAAGACCACGGAAATCAATTTTTGCGATTTTACGCGGCGAAAAACAATAGATCCTGCTGTTTCTCCCCGCCTCCGGCGGGGAGAAACAGGCAAAATTGATTTCCGTGGGGCAAGACGGGGTATATCCAAAAAAACCGCTCCCTCAGAACGGAAGCGGCGATATCCAAAAAATACATTTTCCGCGCCCATACGCCAGTATGGGCGCATATAAAGTTTCCGTCCACCCTTTTCAAAGGGTGGCGGAGTCCAGAGGCAGAGCCTCTGGCCGGTCCAGCGGGACGCTGGCGGATTCCAAAGGCGGAGCCTTTGGGGCGTCGTAGATACGCGGCACGCGGGCAGAAATGCGCGTGAGGAGTTCGTTGGGGATGGTGCCCGCGCGGTCGGCGGCTTCGGCGGCGGTGATGCAGGCGGAGGCGTCGGCACCGATCAGGGTGATGATGTCGCCGGGGGACGCGCCCGTTTCGGTCGCGTCCAGGAGGAGCTGATCCATGCACACGCGGCCGACGATGGGCACGCGCTGTCCGTGCAGGAGCGCGCAGCCGCGCCCCTCTCCGGCGGCGCGCGGCCAGCCGTCCGCGTAACCGATGGCTGCGACAGCCAGCAGCGTTTCCCGCTGGGCGGTGAAAGCGTGGGCATATCCGGCGGATTCTCCTGGGTGCAGGATGTGGGTACAGACAACGCGCGCACGCAGGGCCAGCGCGGGACGGAGCGGCGGGGTGAGGCGGGAAGCGGCGGCGTAGGCCCCATAGAGCGCGAGGCCCGGACGCGCATAGGCGCACCGCACGTTCGGCAGGTTCAAAATTCCGCCGCTGGCCTGGACGTGTACGGGGGGTATGGCGCAGCCGCTGGCGCGCAGGGCGTCAATGAGAGAAGCCATCGCCGCAAGCTGCGCGTTGGTGCAGTTTTGCGAGGCGGGCGTGAGGTTTTCCGCGTCGCACAGATGCGTGAACAGGCCGCGCACGCACAGTTCCGGGACCTGCATCAGGTGTGCGAAAGCGAGTGTATCAGAGGCGTCGATGCCCAGACGGTGCATGCCGGTGTCTACCGCTATATGCACGTCCACTGTGCGCCCCTGCGCCGCCGCGCAGAGCGCCTGGGCGTGCGCCTCGCTCGATATCGTCTGCGAGAGCCGCCAGCGCACCAGTTCCGGCACGCGTGCGGCGTCTGTGTAACCCAATATCAGGATTTCGCCGCCGATGCCGCTCCTGCGCAGGGCCGCGCCCTCCTCTAAAGTTGCCACCGCGAACGCGCGCACGCCCTCCCGCCAGAGCCGCCCCGCTGCTGCCGCCGCGTCGTGGCCGTAGGCGTCCGCTTTGACGACGGGCATCAGTTGACAGCCTTTGGGCAGGCAGGCGCGCAGGGCCGCCGCGTTGTATGCCAGCGCGTCGAGGTCGACTTCCGCCCATGCGCGCGCCGTGCGGATGTCGTAGGGGCGCGGCGTGCGGCGCCTGTGCCATGCGGTCAGCACCGATAAGAGCGCCGAAAGGCACGCGCTGAGGGCGGCGACGGTCAGGAAGTGTATCAGTGCGTTTTGAATCAGCAGGGGTTCGGCGCGCAGAAGTTTCGCCGCGCCGCGCACTACTACGATCATCAGTGGGTGCGCCAGGTAGACGAGCATCGACCAGGTGCGCCAGAACGCGCCGCCGCGCCCCTGCGGCAGAAGCAGCAGCGCAAACAGGAAACAGGAACAGGGAATCAGGGACAGGTACATGGCGTCGAAACGCGGCCAGTTCAGGGCGCGCACCGCGAACGCCTCTATCAACAGCAGCGCCAGCGAGGCCATCAATCCAAAACCGCTCGCGCGCCGCGCCGGGCGCGGACGGGAGGCCAGCAGCGCGCCGACGAACAGGAATACAGGCGCGAAAAACAGGCCCGTGCGCGTGTAGTCCATACGGGCGAACAGCGATCCATAAAACGCGCGCAGGGCCGGGGCTTGCAGCGCCAGGCCGTGCCAGCTATCGCCCAATACCCCCACAACGTACAGCACACCGCATATTGCCGCGCCGCCCCAGACCGGCAGGTGCGAGAGCGCCCATACGATCAGCACACCCAACATCACGGCGGGCAGGTACCACAAATGATAGAACGAGCCGTCCCATATCAGCCAGCGGAACAGGGAAAAGGGCAGGTCCTTCTGTGGGATATTTCCGCTGTAAATGGCAATGGGCAGATAGGCCAGTGTCGCGCCCGCATACAGTGCGCCCGTCCTTTTCAGGAACCGGCAGACGGCGGGCGGCAGCTTCGCGGTGCGTCCGCCTGGGCAAAAGGAGGGGCCAAGCACGAAAAAGCCCGTCGCCGTGAAAAAGAACGGCACGGCCAGCCGCGCCAGTGTGCGCAGCGTGAAATCCGCCGTTTCCCCAACCCCCTCCAGCGGCGCGGTGTGGATACACACCACCAGCAGCGCCGCCACAATGCGGAAGCGGTCGACCGCCGGGTATGCGCGCCGCGCCGTCATGCCGCACCCCAGACGGTCACGACAAGGCCGCCGCAGTTGTCGGCGGAAGCTTGCCAAGGCGTGCCCTCCGGCACTTCAAAGGAAGTGCCCTCCTCTGTGAGCGGCACGCGGAAGATGGTGTACGCGCGCCCGGCGCTCTCGGTGCGCAGCGGGCGCGCGGGCGTACAGGCCATAAGCTGTTCCGCATACTCCTCCAGCGTGACGCCCTGCGTGGAGATCAGCGCCGCGTGCGGCACGCCGATATAGCGGAAATGCCACGGCTCCGCGCCGATATGTGTGATCTCCCGCGCGCCGTCGGGATAGCGCTCAATGAACCCGCACCGCGCCGCCGCGCGCCGGAACGCGCCGCACACACCGGTGTCGGGGAACGCGGGGCGAATAAAGTCGATCTCCCCGCGCGCCTCGCCCACGTCGATGGCAAGCCCTGTCTCATGCTCACTGCACCCCGGCAGGGCGACATAGGCGGCGGTGAACGCTTCCCCGTGTTCGCGCAGGCAATCGGCGTAGAGCGCTTCCTGTTCGGCATGCGCGCGCCAGCCGCTGACGGGCACGATCGCGCCGTGCCCCCGCACGGTGTCCAAAAGCGCGGACAGCATCCGGGCCGCGTCGCGCCGCAGCAGCACCGGGCAGCCTGCCGCGTCCGCCCCGACGGATACCAGCGCGCTGCCCTCCGGCCAGGCGGCCAGCGGATGGCGGTCGTTCACAAGCAGCAGCGTTCCCCGGTGCGCTTCGGCAAAGGTGATATGCTGAATCATAGCGCGCCCACCGTCCCTTCGATCAGGCGGGCGACAAGGGCGTCAAAATCCAGCCCTGCGCCGCGCATCATGGCCGGGAACCGGCTGTGCGCCGTAAAGCCTGGAATCGTGTTCACCTCGTTAAAGATGATCCGCCCTTCCGGCGTATAGAACAGGTCGACACGCGCGAACCCTTCGCACCCCAGCGCGCGGTACACGGTTTTCGCCGCCGTGCGGATACGCGCCCGCTCCGCGTCCGGCAAACGCGCGGGCATATGGATACGCGCTGTTTTCAGCGTGTATTTTTCGGTATAATCGAACAGGCCGCAGGCGGGCGGCAATTCGATCTCGTCCACTTCGCCCGCCGTAAGCGACGCGCCCGTGCCCAGCACCGCGCAGCCGACTTCAAACCCCGCGACCGCCTGTTCCAGCAGCACGCGGCTGTCATGTGTGAACGCCAGCGCGGCGGCGTCCGCCAATCCCGCCTCTGTCTCCACGCGCGTGACGCCATACGACGACCCCGCCCGCACAGGCTTGACGAACAGCGGGAACCCAATCCGCCGGGCGGCGGCCAAAGCATCATCGCCCCGCTCTATCACGAGACCCGCCGGCACCTCGACACCCGCCTCACGCGCCAGACGGTGCGCGGTGTCCTTATCCATACAAACAGCGCTGCCCAGCACACCGCACCCGACACACGGGATGCCGCCCAGTGCCAACAGCCCCTGTACCGTGCCGTCCTCCCCGTTCTTCCCATGCAGGACCGGGAACGCCGCGTCCAAATACAGGGTTGTCCCTGGCATGTCTGAGCCGCAGGAATATTCCCGTGTGTACCCCCGCCCTACAGGCGGGGGTACACACAAGCCATCCCCGCCGCCCAACAGCAGGCCATGCACAGCGGGATCCGGGGAGAGCGTGACTGGCAGGCAGTCGCCCTCCTCCCACGCGCCAGAGGGGATCGCCTCCAGCGCGCCGCGGTACCACAGCCAGCGCCCTTCCCGCGTGATGCCCACCGGCACCGCCTCAAACCGTGTATGCGCCATCGCGCACAAAACCGCGTGCGCCGATTGCAGCGAAACCGTATGCTCGCTCGACCGTCCCCCAAACAGCACAGCCACTTTCCAGTGAGCAGCGTTTGAACATTCCATCTCACAATGCCTCCTTCCCGGACATGCCGGAATATGAAAGCATTGTATCCCCCAAACCTTTCAACTGCCCTGCGCCAAATCTGTCAGAAATCTTACGGAAAACTGAAAGTTGCGCGACGTGCCCCAACGGGCGCTCTCTGGTATGGCTTATACCGTATTTTTTCGTGGAAATTATTTTATACAAGTACCTGTTGACAAACTGTGCCGGGAGGTGTATAGTCATTTCAAACAGGTACCATTAAGACAGACAAAACCCCCGGCTGGCTGCCGAGGGTTCCAACCAATTTATATTGTAATAGAAAGGAGGTGCTATCGTGGACGAACTCACCACCGCAATCCACGAAAAACTTTCCGTGCTGCAAGGGCTGATGCGGCGGCAGGAAATGGGAAGCCAAATAAAATTTGGCCCCTTCGCCGATACATCCCGCGGACAAGGGCGCATCCTGGCTATGCTGAAAATTCAGCCGGAGATTGCCACAAAAGACCTCGCCTATCTGCTGGGCATTCGGCAGCAATCCCTCAATGAACTGCTGAATAAGCTGGAAAAAGGCGGCTATGTGGCGCGCAGGCCCTCAGAGGCGGACCGCAGGGTCATGCTGGTCTGCCTGACAGAGAAGGGCCGGCAAGCCCAGCCGCCGGAGGCTGACCCCACGGCATTTCTCGGCTGCCTCTCCGCAGAGGAGTTGAAACAGTTCGGCGGATATCTGGACCAGCTTATCCAGGCGCTCCGGGCAGATATGGGGGACGAGGAAGCGGAGGATTGGACGGTCCGGGCAAGGTCCCGCATGGGAGACGAACATTTTTATCAGCTTATGTCCATGCGGGAACGGGCTTTCGGGTCCTTTGGGCGGGGAGGCCGACCGGCAGACATACCGGGAGCAGAACGTTTTGACCCCAACTATGATGGTCCCGTGCCGGATCGAGAAGGCTTCCATCCTTGGCGCAACGGAAAGTAAACATCAAATTACCCAGGCACCATAGTTTCTATGGAGATAAGTCCTATGCGGTCAGCCGCATAGGACCCTATTTTTTATCAGGAGATGATCCTATGAAATCAATCATTGACGTAGAGCATTTTTCCAAGCGCTACGGGGGCTTCACCGCTGTAGATGATATTTCCTTCACCGTGGACGAGGACAGTATTTTCGCCTTTCTCGGCCCCAACGGTGCGGGGAAAAGCACGACCATCAACACCCTCTGCACCATTTTGGACCCGACAGAGGGCAGCATTCACATCAATGGCCACGATGTGTCCACGGAAAAAGCCGCCGTCCGGCGGGATATCGGCATCGTATTTCAGGACTCCACCCTGGATGAAAAAATGACGGTGGAGGAAAACCTGAAGTATCACTGCGCCTTTTACAGGGTCCCCAAAAACGAGGTCCGGGAACGCATCGGCTTTGCCCTTGATCTGGTGGAACTGAGCGACTGGAAGCGGGTCCCGGTGGGCAGTCTGTCCGGCGGCATGAAGCGTCGGGCAGAGATTGCACGGGGGCTGGTCCACTACCCCAAAGTTCTCTTTCTGGATGAACCCACCACCGGGTTGGACCCCCAGACCAGGGCCAATGTGTGGGCCTATATCCAGCAGCTCCAAAAGCAAAAGGGCATGACCATATTTCTCACCACGCACTATATGGACGAAGCGGAGGTCTGCGGTAAGATCGTCATTATGGATCATGGGAAAATCGTGGCCCAGGGCACGCCGGAGGATCTGAAGCACGCGTATACCGGCACAGAAGTAGATGTGCTGAGCGCCTATCCCCAGGCGCTGGAAACGGCCCTTCGGGAACGGGGCGTTCCATGTGCGCTGGTGGGAGACCGGCTGGTGTTCCACACTCATAACGCAGCCGCCGCCCTGGATTTTTTATCAGCCCATCGGGATGAAATACAAGATTTTGAAGTTAAAAACGGGACACTGAACGAGGTGTTCCTTGCAATCACAGGAAGGGAGATAAGAGGATAATGAATCCGGTTGCTGCTATTGTACAGAGGAATTTGCTCAACTATATCCGCAGTAAAGGGCGTCTCTTTGGGAGCCTCTTTATGTCCATGTTCATGCTGGTGATGTTTTCCTTTTTGATGCGCTCCTCTATGAGCGGCGTGGACACGCCTATGAATTACCTCATCGCCGGGGTTATCATTATGAGCGTATTCCAAACCAGCGTCAACAACTCCTCCGACATTCTCTCCGACATCGCCAGCGGCTATATGAAAGAGGTGATGGTAGCCCCTATCTCCCGCTCCCAGATTTCCATGGGCCATATTCTATCCGGGACAGTAGTGGCCGCTTTGCAGGGCGCAGTCACAATGCTCGTCGGCGTGGTTCTGGGCCTGCGGGTGAATATCCTGCAAATGCTGTTGATGGTTCTGGTAATGTTCCTCTCGGCCATGACCTTTGGCGCCATTGGCCTGTTTTTAGCCACGGCTTCCCGGAACTCCCCCGCCTTTCAGACCCTCAGTTCCATGATCATGATGCCCCTGACCTTTGTTTCCGGGGCGTATATTCCCACCACTATGATACCCGGTTTCCTGCTCCCCCTTGTATACCTGAACCCTCTGACCTACACCACTTCCATCTTCCGTTATGTTGCTCTTGGGGCTTTTTCTTTGAGCCGGATGGAACTGGTGGAGCAGGGCATGGCCTTTGCGATTGGCGGTTTTGTCATTACCCCATGGATGGGGCTTGCCATCACAGCGCTGATTGGCGGCGTGTTTTTCACGTTGTGCGTGGTGAAATTTAATCGGGCAGACTTTTCCACCATCAAGGTAGCCAGGGCCGTCCAGGGCGGCGGCCCCAGAAGATAAGGAGGGGCAGCGATGGAATTGCGGCTGGAGCAGATCGCAAAAAATTACAAAGATAAGAAAGTTTTGAAGGGCATTTCCCTCACCATGGGCACCGGGGTTTATGGGCTTCTCGGCCCCAACGGGTCGGGCAAAACCACGCTCATTCGCATTCTGGCGAACGTCCTGCGCCCCGCCAGTGGCCGGGTGCTGTATAACAACGCGGATATCCAAACGGCAGGGGACAAATACCGGGCCAGGATTGGCTACCTGCCCCAGGATGTAGCCTTTTACAGCGACTTCACCGGACGGGACTATCTGGAATATTCGGCGGCCCTGAAATGGATGGAAAAGCGCCGGGCGAAGGAGCGAATCGAAAATTTGGCACGCACGGTCGGCTTATGGAACGACCTATGCCGAAAATGTGCCGCCTATTCCGGCGGCATGCAGCGCCGGCTGGGCATTGCCCAGGCCCTGCTGGATGACCCGGCGATCCTGATTTTAGATGAACCGACTTCCGGCCTGGATCCCTTTGAGAGGATCAAGTTTCGCAATATCATTTCCGCTTACTCCAGGGACCGGCTGGTGCTGCTGTCCACCCATATCGTCTCCGATGTAGAGCATATCGCCGCCCAGATCATGATGATGGAACAGGGCACCATTCGGCACATCCACACCGGCAGAGAGTACCTGGATATGATGAAACAGAAGGTCTGGCTGGCGGAAATGCCCGCCGGGGCACTGATGGAGTATCAGAACCGGGCAGTCATCAGCAATGTGGCCGCCAGGGGGGACATAATGGAAGTGCGGGTCATCGACGAGAATCGGCCAAGCCCCGACGCCAGGCCCGCAGCGCCCACTTTGGAGGACGCCTATCTCTATATTTTCAACTATTTGCCCCAGCGGGCCGGGAGGGAATGAGAATGCCGCTGTTTCGATTTGAGCTGCGAAAGCTTCTGCTGAATAAGAAAACCCTGATTTTACTTGCGTGCCTGTTGGCGCTTTACAGTGCCGTCGGCCTGACCTCTACCATGTTCCTCATCGGCAGCGGCGACAGCTACCGGGCCTACGAAAAGCTGGCCGTGGACTGGGAAGGGCCGCTGGATGAAGAAAAAGCGGCGCAGGCTGAGAAGATCTATCAGGAAGTGGCCGCCCGTTATGGGACGGATGAGCGGGCGATTGCCCGGAGCATCAAGGATCAGCCGGAAGCAATTCTGGCGGTGAACTATCACAGCTATGTGGAACGGCTGAAGGACGGCGGCGATATCCAGCCGGATTTCGCCAATATCCTTCTGTGGGAGAACCTGTTCAACAACTGGGGAACCCACATGATGCAGTTTCTGGTATTTGTACCCCTCGCCTTTGTGATTGCCCCGGTGTTTGCCATAGAGCGCACCAGCGGTATGGATGACCTGATTTTAAGCGCCCGGCATGGGCGAAAGAAGATCGTCACGGCCAAGCTGCTGAGTGTGTTGGCGGCCTCCGCCGCGGTGGTGGTCCTGTACCTGACAGCTACGTTTGCGTTCGGTTTTCTCTCTCATCACAGCTTTCACGGCTGGAACGCCGCCATTCAGTCCATTCCCGCTTATGCCAAGTCCCCCTATGGATTCAAGGTTTGGCATCTGGCGGTGGTGGGTGCCCTGTGGCTGCTTTTCACCGGCCTCGTCTATGGCCTGATGATTGCGTTTGTTTCCTCAAAAATGAGCAGCCAGATAGGGGCAGCGGGGGTCAGCCTTACCCTGCTCTTTGTGAATGTGGGGCTGGCCGCCATGGGGGAAATCGTGGTTCAGCGGCTGGGGCCCTTGGTAGATTTCGGTCTTGCCAATGTAACGCTGATGCAGGAAGTTTTTGGAGAGTATAAGGTATTTGATTTTCTGGGTCTGCGGCTTGCCTACCCTGTGATGTCAATGCTCGTTCTCACCCTTCTTGCCGCTGTGATGGTGCTTGCCGCCTATCGGGGGCAGAAGAAATAGAACAGGGCGGCCTTCCACCGCCCCCCAAAGGGCGCTGCCCTTTGGAATCCTGCCAGAGGCGCTGCCTCTGGACTCTGCCAAAGGGGGCAAGCCCCCTTTGGAAACCCATTATGCGCGGCAATTTCATTGCCGCGCGGACAATTTTTGTTGATGGAAAAGGTGCGGGACGCCTTTTCGTACGCAATGGGTCAGGCGAGCGCCTGGCGGATATATGCCGCCGCCTGCGCGGCGCAGCGGCGGTAGCCCTCCGGCGTCAGGTGCAGTTTATCCTCGCATTTGTAATATCCCGCGTCTTCTTTGCACAGGGCGTAGAGGTCATTGACCGGGATATGTTCCGCGTCCATGAGCTGTCTGGCCGCTTCGTTATATTGGCGCACCCACGCGTCGTCGTAGGCGATGCCCTGCGCGCCCGTGCCCGTGTTGTCCGCCGCGCTGCCGTGGGAAAGTACCGGCGTGGTGGTGGCGAAGATGATCTTCGCGCCGTTGTGCCGGATTTCCCCGATGATCCGCCGCAGGAAATGAAGATATTCGTCTACCGGGTGCATCGGCGTGTGCATGGGCGCCTCAATGTTCATATCCCAATACCCGTTGTTCCAGTGTACAACGTCGAACGCGCCGTATTTTTTGAACATCTGGTTCGCCTGCCAGAGCGTATAGGCGGCAAAACGCCCGTTGTCTTCGGCGTCGTACAGCACGTCGCATTCCCCCGCCAATTCCTGGCGGACATAGTCCTGGTAGCCCATGCGGATGGAATCGCCCAGCAGCAAAACTTTTTTCATGGTAAAAAATCCCCCTTTATTTTGAATCGTGCCGCTATTATACCGCGCGCCCGCCTGTTTGGCAAGCGCCTATCAAATCCGGGCGTGTCCGCATCGCGGAGCTATTGCCGTGTATTTCCCCGCCCGTAGGGCGGGGAAATACACAAAAACTCCCGTTTGGGACACGCCCTCAAATCCAACAGGAAATTTTTAATTTAGACAAATTGAGTATAAATGCCTGTTTTTTTGCGCATTGCCTCCTGACTTGTCCATTGTTTGCGGCGCGGCGGTTTATTACAATAAGAGTATCAAAAACAGCCGCGGCCGACAGCGTTTTGTCTGTTTTCCCTCCCTGCGGGAAGGGAAACACGCCAAAACAGGACGGCTCGATCATGATAAGGGAGTTGTAAAAAAATGGGATTCAACGACACACTGAAAAAGTTTGGCATTGAGCATGCCATGAACTATCTCTACAAAGACCCGGAGAAAAACCTGCGCACCATCATGGACTGGGCGGACAGGTTCGCCGGGGATGAGTTTGCCGTCCAGCGCGGGATGATCCGTGCAGCGATTGAGGACCCCGCCAACCCCTATTATTCCTATATCCGCCGCCTGATCACCGATGTCGACCCCAAAGTGATGAAAACGCTGGTGACGAATTTCTTCATCAACGCAAACCTGATTGGCTGGCCCAAACAGGAAAAATTCCGCCAGGAATATGACTGCAATATCCCCTGGGCCATCCTGCTGGACCCCACCTCCGCCTGCAATCTCCACTGTACCGGCTGCTGGGCCGCCGAGTACGGCAATAAGCTGAATCTGACGTTTGAGGAGATAGACTCCATCATCCAGCAGGGCAAGCAGCTTGGCGTTTATATGTATATCTACACCGGCGGCGAGCCGCTGGTCCGAAAATCGGATCTGGTCCTTCTTTGCGAAAAGCACGACGACTGCGTGTTCCTCGCCTTCACCAACGGCACCCTGATCGACGAGAAGTTTGCCGATGAGATGCTACGGGTAGGCAACTTCATCCCCGCCATCTCCCTCGAAGGCGACGAGGCCGCCACCGATTCCCGCCGGGGCACAGGTACCTATCAGAAGGTGATGCGGGCCATGTCCCTGCTGCGGGAACGCAAACTGCCCTACGGCATCTCCTCCTGCTACACCAGCCAGAACTATGACTCCATCACCTCCGATGAATATTATGACAGCCTGATCCGCATGGGCGCGTATTTTATCTGGTACTTCCACTATATGCCCGTCGGCAACGACGCCGTGCCGGAGCTGCTGCCTACCCCGGAACAGCGCCGGGCGGTCTACCACCGGGTGCGCAGGCTCCGCGCCGAAAAACCCCTGTTCGCGATGGATTTCCAGAACGACGCCGAATATGTGGGCGGGTGTATCGCGGGCGGGTTCCGCTACCTGCATATCAACGCGAACGGCGATGTAGACCCCTGTGTGTTCGTCCACTATTCCAACGCCAATATCCGGGAAATGAGCCTTTTGGACTGCCTGCGCTCCCCCATCTTTATGGCCTACCACCGAAACCAGCCCTTCAACGACAATATGCTCCGCCCCTGCCCCATGCTGGAAAATCCCGAAAAACTGCGGCGGATGGTGGCCGAGAGCGGCGCGTACTCCACCGACCCCATGTCCCCGGAAAGCGTGGAACACCTTTGCGCCAAGTGCGACGCCTACGCCGAAAACTGGAAAGCGGAGGCGGATAAGCTCTGGGCCTGTTCCGGGCACTGCGGCGGCTGTCAGGGCTGAACGCTCCGGGCCCGTTCTCCCCGGCAGGATCCGTGTATTTCCCGCCCATAGAGTCGGGATTGCACGAGGGAGTATTCCATGCGGGGAAATACACGGCAATAGATACACGCAGGCCCCCTCGTTGGGTAGTTTCCGGCAGACAGATGACGAAGGAGGAGGAGCATATGCTCCTCCCCTTCGCTGTTACCGTTTCAATGCCCGCCTGCTTGTGCCGCCTAAAAGGATGCAGAGCCGTTGCGCCAGGGCCATCATATCCTCCTGCATGCCGCCGTCCAGCCAGTCCAGCACCAGCCCTACAATGGCGCACTTGTAAAAGTGGGTCAGGTCGGCAATATTTTCCGCCGACACGCTGCTGTCAGCGGTGAGGCCGCTGAAATAATCCTGCACAACGGCAAGTACGAGCCGGTTGATATACGCTAAAAAGGTTTCCCGCGACACATAGCGGTATATGTGAAGAACCTTGTTTTTATTGCGCAGCGCGTATTGGATCGCCGGGCGGATGCACTCCATAGGCTGGCCCGGCTGGAAATGGTTTTGAAGGAACTGTTGCGCCATATCCTTCATGATCTGCTCCACCAGCTCCGGGATGTCCGAAAAGTGGTAATAAAACGTGTTCCGGTTGATATTGCAGCGCCCGACAATATCCTTGACAGTAATTTTGCTGATGGGTTTTTCATCCAGCAGTTGATTGAATGCCTGCATGATAGCGCCTCGTGTCCCTTCCATTCCGCTCCCCCTTTTTGGTATGGGCATGAAGTACTATGTCCTGGGCTATTATACCATGCCTTTTTGGCAAAAGCAAGCGCCGCCGACAGGCGGGAGTGGCGAGAGTGTCCGCTTCCTCGGCGTCTCCGCGCTGATGATCCATACGGGGCTTATGCTTATTATCGGCGGCGCGCGGAACCTGCATATGATCCACCGCATTTCCAAAGCGGTGAAGGAGAACAGCCGGTTTAATATGATCGACGCCGCGTGGAAACCGTTGGCGTGAAGGGGATGGGGATTGCTGCTATTTTCAAAGCCCCTGAAAAGAACGCTCAAACCTGAAAATATCCCCTGTCAGATCAAAACCCCCGCACTTCAGAAAAAGTGCGGGGGGGCTTTTTCGCTTGCGCGCAATTCGTCATCTGCCAAACGGGCACACTAAGGCGGTGGGGATCCTCACGCGCGTACAGCGGTCCCGTCCGGCAGTCTGGCCCAAAGCCATGCGTTGTTGTGGTATTGGCAGGGGAACTTTGCCGCGGCTTCCTCGTCGATGTCGATACCCAGGCCGGGGCGGTCGTTCGCGTACAGATACCCGCCGCGTACCTCCGGGCAGCCGGGGAACAGATCGGAAGAGCACACGTCTGAACTCCAGTCACGCACGGACATC
>CANCXY010000071.1 GCA_947381875.1 uncultured Clostridia bacterium
TCCAGCTTTATGTGCGCTGTCAGCAGGGAACAGAGGAATTTGCACTGATCCGCAGCGGGAAGCTGAAATGCCATCATTGCGGCGCTGTCCTTCCCAGGAAAGAAGGGCTGATGGAGTGTGAATGCGGGTTTCAATATACATTCCCGGAGTATAGCAGCAGCTTCAACAGCCATCATATGCCGGGCGGGAACGCGACGCATATTTTTTCGGAGTTTGTAAAAAAATGGCCGGGCGCCCGGACAGATTCCGCAAAAATGAACCTGATCGACTGAATGGTCCATCAATGCCACATCAGTATGGCTTCTGGCTTACCGTTGAGGTCCGTATTGAAAAATCTGATCGATGCGCCGCAGAAAACGGCTGAGAAACTCGTCCTTGAACTTGCGTATGACAATACAGGGATATAAGAAACAGGGCTGCCGCGCAAAAACACGCGGCGGCCCAACTTTATTTTTGTTTTTCTCTTGCAAAATGCACCGGGAGTGTGCATAATAATCATAGAGGCTCCCCTCCGCCCGTATTGGTGGGGGTGGTAAAGCCTCTATCTTTCATGATGCTCTGTCCCCTTTGTTGAGCTGTCATTCCCATAATTTTCAAAAACCCCCTTGACAATGGGGATTTTTTTGCTATAATTGATTAAGCGGCTTAATAGTTTCATGCAATAACCATTAACCAGCCTAACAAATCTGTGTGAGGGGAGGCAGAGCAATGCAGGAAATGCAGGCGGATATCTCACGCCTGTTCCGGGAGATGGACCGCATGCGCAAAGCGTGGCAGAATGTTACGCCGTGCGATACGCTCAGCAAATCGCAGTTTGGCACCCTGATGGCCATCGCGCACCCCAACGAGATATGCGGCCCGCCGTTTGGGGAGGAAACGCCGCCGCAAAGCCCCTCGGATGCGGTGCGCCTGACCGACCTTGCACACGCCATGCACCAGAGCCTGCCCGCGCTCAGCCAGCGCGTCAGCGCGTTGGAGGCGATGGGCTATGTGGAGCGCGTGCCCGACCCCGCCGACCGCCGCGTCACGGGTGTGCGCATTACGCTCAACGGCCTGCGTGTGATGGAGAGCGCCCACAGGCGGTTTCATGGCATGCTGTCGCGCGCCATCGAAAGCCTGGGGCAGGACGACCTGCGCACGCTTTTACGGCTGCTCGCCCGGCTGACCGAAGGGCTGGAAGCCGCTGCCGCCGACCCCGACGGCACAAAACCACTGACAGGGAATGCCAAAAAACCAACAGGGAGTGAGAACGACACATGATGCGTTTGAAACGCTATCTGAAACCGTACCTCGGCTTCGCCGCCGCGATGCTGGTCCTGATGTTCTGCCAGGCTATGGTGGACCTGAACCTGCCCAATGTGATGAGCAATATCGTCAATATCGGCATCCAGCAGGGCGGTATCACAGAGGCCGCGCCACAGGCCATTTCCGCTGACGGCCTGCGGCTGATGTCCGCCTTTATGAACGAAGCGGACCGCGCGCAAGTAGAGGAGGCATACCAGCCCGCGAACGCGGACGCGATGGGCGCGGACGAGTGGGCGCGCTTCCAGAAAGACTGGCCGAACGCGGCCCAGATGGAGACATACCGCCGCGACCCCTCGCTGGACGCCGACGCGCTGTCCGCGCTGGACGACGTGTTTGGCCGCGCCTCCTATGCCATGACAAGCCTGATGAGCAGCATGGCCCAGTCGGGCGCGTTTGGCAGTATCGACGCCGCCGACACGGAAACGCGCTCGATGGATATGTCTCAACTGTCGGAGCTGCTGCCGGTGCTGGCACAGCTCCCGCAGGAACTGGTGCAAAAATCCATTGAGGACGCCGCCGCTACGCCTGAAATGATGCGCGGGCAGACGGGCGTCGTATTTACCAAAGGCTTTTATATGCAGCTTGGCGCGGATACCGACGCCATGCAGACCCGGTATATCCTTTCGGCGGGCGGCAAAATGCTTCTGCTTACGCTGCTTTTGATGCTGTGCGCCATTTCCGTCAGCTTCTGCGGCAGCCGGATGGGCGCGGGCATTGGGCGCGATCTGCGGCGCGATATCTTCGCCAAAGTCACCAGCTACACCAACAACGAATTCGACCGCTTCGGCACCGCCAGCCTGATCACGCGCAGTACCAACGACGTACAGCAGATTCAGGGCTTCGCGACCATGGGGCTGCGTACCATGTGCTATGCGCCGATCATTGGCATTGGCGGCACGATCATGGCCCTGCGCAAGAGCAGCGGCATGGCGTGGGTCATTGCGCTGGCTGTCGTGCTGATCCTGTGCCTGATTGCCACGGTGGGCGCGCTGCTGATGCCAAAATTCAACCTCATGCAGAAGTTAGTGGACAAGCTGAACCTCGTCAGCCGCGAAAACCTCTCCGGCATGATGGTGATTCGCGCCTTTGCTACGCAGAAATTTGAGGAGGAACGCTTCGACAAGGCCAACCGCGACCTCGCCGATGTCAACCTGTTTGGTTCCCGCACGATGGCGACGATGTTCCCCGTGATGTCCCTTATCATGAACGGCGTGTCGCTGCTGATTGTCTGGGTGGGCGGGCACCAGATCGCCGGCGCCGCCATGCAGGTGGGCGATCTGATGGCGTTTATCCAATATACCATGCAGATCATCATGAGCTTTTTGATGATCAGCATGATGTTCGTGATGGTGCCACGCGCCGCCGTATCCGCGACCCGTATCGCCGAGGTATTGGAGAGCGAGAGCAGCGTGCGCGACGACGCGAAGCCCCGCGCGCTGCAAAGCCCCGTACAGGGCATCATCGGCTTTCATGACGTGTCGTTCCGCTACGCGGGCGCGGATGAAAACGTCCTGCAACACGTCACCTTCACAGCCCAGCCAGGGCAGACGACGGCCTTTATCGGCTCCACCGGCAGCGGCAAATCGACGCTGCTCAACCTCATCCCGCGCTTTTATGATGTCACGGGCGGCAGCGTTACGCTGGACGGCGTGGATATCCGCAAGCTGCCGCAGAAGGCGCTGCGCGATGTGATCGGCTATGTGCCGCAGAAGGGCGTGCTGTTCACTGGCGATATCGCCTCGAACCTGCGCTACGGCGGCGAGGAGGCTACGGACGCCGACCTGCGCGACGCCGCCGAGACGGCCCAGGCGACGGAGTTTATCGACACGCTGCCGGACGGCTTCGCCACCGAAATCAGCCAGGGTGGCACGAACGTTTCGGGCGGCCAGCGGCAGCGCCTCGCCATTGCCCGCGCGCTTGTGAAAAAAGCCCCCATCTACCTGTTTGACGACAGCTTCTCCGCGCTCGATTTCAAGACGGACGCGGCTCTGCGCGCCGCCCTGAAGCAAAAGACAAGCGGCGCGACGGTGCTAATCGTGGCCCAGCGCGTCTCCACCATCATGCACGCCGACCAGATCGTTGTGCTGGATGAAGGGCGCGTGGCGGGTATTGGCACCCACAAAGAACTGCTGAAGACCTGCACGACATATCGCGAGATTGCGCAGAGCCAGCTTTCAAAGGAGGAATTGGCCTCATGAGTGAAAAGCAAAACAAAGCCCCCCGCCCCCCGCGCCACGGTCCGCGCGGCATGATGGCCGGGGAAAAGGCCAAGGATTTCAAGGGCACCATGCGCAAGCTGCTTGTATATCTGGGTCGTTTCCTGCCTGCCATTATCGCGGTAATCCTGCTCTCCATCGCCTCCACCATCTTTTCGATTGTCGGGCCGAAGATCCTCGGCAACGCGACGACGGAGCTGTTCAACGGCGTCGTTGCGCAGCTCACGGGCACAGGCGGCATCAACTTTGAGGCCATTGGGCGCATCCTGCTGTTCCTGGCCGCCATCTACGGCGTTTCGGCGCTGTTCTCGCTCATACAAGGGCTTTTGATGGCGAAAATCTCTACGCAGATCAGCTACAGCATGCGGCGCGACATCAGCCAGAAGATCAACAGGATGCCGCTGGCCTATTTCGACCGCGTGCCGAATGGCGAGGTGCTGAGCCGCATCACCAACGACGTGGACACGGTGACGCAGACGCTCAACCAAAGCATGACGCAGATCGTTTCCAGCGTGACGCAGTTTATCGGCGTGCTGGTGATGATGCTCACCATCAGCCCGCTGATGACACTGGTGGCGCTGTGCATCCTGCCGCTGGGGCTGTTCATCGTCAGCGCCGTGGTGAAGCGCAGCCAGCCGCTGTTCCAGAAACAGCAGGCATACCTGGGCAACGCGAACGGCCACATTGAGGAGATGTACGGCGGCCATTTGGTGGTGACGGCGTTCAACGGCGAGGAAAAGAGCATTGAGACGTTCAACGACATCAACGAAAAACTATATAATTCCGGCTGGAAAAGCCAGTTTTTCTCCAGCCTGATGATGCCGCTGATGAACTTTGCGGGGAATCTGGGCTATGTGGGCATCTGTATCCTGGGCGGGTTCCTCTCCCTGCGCGGCTCCATCACGGTGGGCGATATCCAGGCATTTATCCAGTATGTGCGCAGTTTCACACAGCCCATCCAGCAGATCGCCAATATCTCGAACGTCCTTCAGCAGACCGCTGCGGCGGCGGAGCGCGTTTTTGAATTTTTAGACGAAGCCGAGGAGACGCCCGATCCGGCCTCCCCGCTCTCCGCCGACCTCATCCACGGCGAGGTGACGTTTGCGCATGTGCATTTCGGCTATGTGCCGGAAAAGACGATCATCCACGATTTTTCGGCCATTATCAAGCCGGGCCAGAAGGTGGCGATCGTAGGACCCACGGGCGCGGGCAAAACAACAATGGTAAAGCTGCTGATGCGCTTTTACGACGTGAGCGAGGGCGCGATTGTGCTGGACGGCTACGACCTGCGCCAGTTTGCCCGAAATGACCTGCGCGATATGTTCGGCATGGTGCTGCAGGACACATGGCTGTATAACGGCACCATCCGGGAGAATATCCGCTATGGCCGCCTGAACGCGACGGACGAAGATGTGCTTGCGGCGGCCAAAGCGGCGCAGGTGGATCACTTTGTGCGCACGCTGCCGCAGGGGTACGACACGGTGCTGAACGAGGAAGCGAGCAATATCAGCCAGGGGCAGAAGCAGCTCCTTACCATCGCGCGCACCATTGTTTCCGAGCCGCGCATCCTCATTTTTGACGAGGCGACATCCAGCGTCGATACACGCACCGAGGTGGCCATCCAGAAAGCCATGGACGAGCTGATGCAGGGCCGCACGAGCTTTATCATCGCGCACCGGCTCTCCACCATCCGCGACGCGGATCTGATTCTTGTCATGCGCGACGGGGATATTGTGGAGACAGGCAACCATGAAGAACTGCTGGCGCGGGGCGGGTTCTATGCGGAGCTGTACCAGAGCCAGTTTGCGGGCGCGGCAGGGTGACGCGCGGGCTGCGATTTGATTTTTCCGGTTTAGAGTATTTAGAATAGGACAAAGCGGCCGCAGGTTCCGGGGGTTCCGGGGGCTGCGGCCGCTTGTGGTGAAAAATATGGGCGGGGGGTTGACATCCACACAGATTTATTATATAATACAGTCAGAAGGACGGCACCAGCAACATGCCGTTGCACGAATCAGGCTTGAACTGTTCGCCCAGTTCAGGCCCTTTTAATATGCCAACGGCGAAAAGTACAAGGCAAAAGCGAAAAGAAACAAGATACAAACTAAAATGCGAAATGCCTTTGCCAACTTTCTCCGCATCGCGACACCCCCTTCCCATTTGGACTTTCGCTGATCCGCCTTTTGGGGTGGTGCCGCCTCCTGATTGCCCTTCCAGCACGTCATAAACCATTGCATCTGTCAAACCAAAATTCGACAAAAACAGCCGCAGACGCCGGGGTATCCGGGCGCTGCGGCTGTTTTTTTATGTCGCGATTTTACGTTTTTCGTGTAGGAGATACAGCTAAAGCATATCGTTAAATTTTTATCTTTTGGATTTTTACAAAAAAGTCCGAAAAATGCCCCAAAAATTCCACTTTTTCGGATTTCTTGTGAAATTGCACAAAAGCCCATAAACCCAAGCAGACAGCCAAAATTCGGCATTTAGGGGAAAACGGGACGCAACAACAAAACGGCGTTATTTCTTATGCAAAAAAGCCTGCAAATGCAGACCAGTAGCCAAAATTCTGGATTTACAAAAAAGTATACTTTTTTGTAAATTTAGAAGCCCCAAAAATTTTTGAAAAAAGCCGTTAAGTTTCCGTTATATCGCCCGAATATGGAGTGTGAAAGGGCAAGGGAATACAGCACATTGCACAAAGAAAATTTGTGAAAGTTGCACAGAGGAAATTTACAAAAAAGTATACTTTTTTGTAAATCCTGCCCAAAGATGCCCAAACATTACGCACAAAGCCCGAAGGGAGCGCCGCGCACACAGACGCCACAACAGGCCGCTTCCCCCCGCATGCGAAAGGAGTTGCAGAGATGCTTGTGCTTGGAAGGAACATTGGAGACACCATCGTCATCAACGACAATATCTACATTACCATTTTTGAAACGAGCAGCGCCGGCAACAAATTCAAGGTTGCCATCGACGCCCCGGCAGAGATGAAAATCTCCCGTGGCGAACACTACGCCGACGACGCGGAGCGTTGGGCGAAGATCGAGGCCATGAAAGCCGAGAGCCTGCGGCGGAGCAAAAAGGTACTCAAAGCCGAAAAGGCCGCGCAGGGCGAACCGCCTGTATATCGGAAATTGCAGGCGGCGCAAAATACGGCTCCCAAACCTGCGATTGGGTATTGAGGGCGCAGGGCGAAAATCTTTTCCCTTTTCTTTAGTTTTCACTCTTTTTCATCCACTGTTCACGGCCAAGCGCGCTGCAGAGCGGGAGGCGGCGGGCGGATGGGTGGAGAAGATTGGAATAAATAAAAATAAAAAAGCGGACACTGCCCATAAGCCCAACAAGACGTTTGGCTTGGCACTGAACCGCAACAGGAGGATTTACTCATGGGTATGGTAGTAAGAACAAATACGATGGCTCTGAACGCTTATCGTCAGCTTGGCATGAACAACAGCGCAGTCGCGAAGTCTCTTGAAAAACTGTCTTCCGGCTTCCGCATTAACCGCGCGGGCGATGACGCCGCAGGTTTGGCCATCAGCGAGAAGATGAAAGCCCAGATCAAAGGTCTGGAAACCGCTTCCGCGAACGCGCAGGACGGCATCAGCCTGATCCAGACGGCTGAAGGCAACCTGAACGAAGTACATGATATGCTCAACCGCATGGTCGAGTTGGCCACAAAGTCTGCAAACGGCACATATACCCAGACAGAGCGCGACGCCCTCCAAGACGAAGTGAACGCGCTGCTGGATGAAATCGACCGCATTTCCAAGAGCGCAAACTTTAATGGTACGAATCTGCTGGATGGCACTATGGGCCTGAACAAGGATGCGTTCACCATTGGTGATACCGTTTCTGGCGCGGACGCTGCGACGGTTACGCTGAGCGGTTTTGCCACCAAAGTTACTGCTGGCGATGCCACCTATCATGAAGGTGCCGCTTCGGTGAGTTTTGCTGCGCCTTCCTTTGACGTGGATCTGGGTAAGTTAGAGTTTACATCAGCCGTTACAAACGGTACGTTGGATGTAGGAGTTGCCGGCATAACACTCAGCTTGGCAGCTACCGAAATCGTCGGTGCGATGGATGCCAGCGCACTGGCAAGCGCTTTGGCTGCCAAGGTGACGCAGGCCACTATTGGGGGACAGACATTCGACGTTAAAGCAGACGGCAACAAGCTGAGCTTTACACTGGACACTGCTGTTACTACGCTGACCACAGCCGAGGCAACCACTATCAATAATGCGATCGGCAGTGGCGTCACGGTTACTGCCGCCGCAGGCGGCACCGGCGAGGTAAAAGGCAACGGCATTGGCGAAATTCCGCACGATACCATCAACGTAAAACAGGCAGTTGCCGATGTGGCAGGCGCTCGCGCCGGTATCGACTTTAATCTTTCTACCGACAGCATTGTTCAGGACGGCTATAAGCTGACCATTGACGATAAAACCTTCGTCTTCAAGACGGACGCCAACAGCACCGTCAAGGCGAGCAATGGCGAAACGTTGATTGACGTGAGCGCATATAAGACGGACGCCGAAAAGGTACATGCCGCGGTTGATCTGCTGTCGAATGAGAGCACGACCAACTTCGAGATCGAAAGCAAAAACGCCACCACGATCCATATCGACCAGAAGGACGACAGCACCAAGGTGTACGACAGCGAGGATAAACTGCACGCCGTATTCTCCGCCACCGATGCCGGCGAGGCTGAGGGCATCGAACTGACCGTTACCGCTGATAAGATCAACACCGGCGACGCCATCCGCGTGGGTGACAAGACCTACAAGTTCGGCACCGGCACCGATACCTCTACGGTGAAGTACCTGGATAAGGACAACGCCGTGAATGCGCTGAAGACCGCGCTGGAGGATGATGGCTACACCGTCACCGAGGCAGGCGGCAAGCTGACCATCCAGGGTGCTGTGGGTGAGGATGCCCCGGCCATCACGGGCGGCGGCCTGACCTTGCAGATTGGCGATACGGCGGACGACTTCAACAAAATGACTGTTGCCGTTGCCAACATGAGCGCCAAGGGCCTGGGCCTGGATGGTTTGAAGATTACCAGTGAGACCCTTTCCAGCGACGCCATCGCCAAGATCAAGACAGCGATCAACAGCGTTTCCACCACGCGCGCTTCCATGGGCGCACTCCAGAACCGTCTGGAGCACACCATCAACAACCTGGATGTTGCCGCCGAGAACCTGAGCGCCGCCAACAGCCGCATCCGCGATACGGATATGGCAAAAGAAATGATGAACTACACGAAGATGAACGTCTTGGTGCAGTCCGCACAGGCGATGCTCGCGCAGGCCAACCAGCAGCCGCAGAGCGTGCTGCAGCTTCTGCAATAAGATTTTCATTCTGCAAATTGGTAAATCTCCAAAAGCAACGCCAGCTTTCGGCTGGAGCTACAAAATGGGGGCTGTCGAAAGACGGCCCCCATTTGGACTGATTATACAAAAGAGGAGAAATGACATGACAATTGCCCCTTTGCTTTCCATCGGTATAATTTTCAAGAACGAAGAGCGTTGTATTGAGCGCTGCCTGAGATCACTGGAACCGCTGCGGCAGGCTGTTCCCTGCGAATTAATCATGGCGGATACCGGCGCTGAGGACGGCAGCCGCGCGGTTGCCGAACAGTATGCCGACGAGGTATTTGACTTTCCGTGGATCGATGATTTTGCCGCCGCCCGCAACGCCGTAATGGACCGCTGCACTGGCAAATGGTATTTATCCGTTGACTGCGACGAATGGCTGGACACGGATTTTTCCGAGTTGCTGGCGTTTTTGAAGAGCAGGAACCGGGCCGATTTTGCCTTTGTCATCCAGCGAAACTATTTTTCTGCCGAACTGGAGCAGAGCGAGGCTTTTAACGACTTCCGCGCGCTGCGTGTGGTGCGCATGGCTGCCGGCGAGCGTTATCACGGCGCAATCCACGAATCGTGGGGGTTCCGTGAGCCTGCCGTAAAGCTGACCCGCACCATCCTGCACCACGATGGATACCTGTTCACTACTCCAGAGGCTGCCAAAAAGAAAACACAACGCAACATGAATCTGCTGCGAGAGCGCCTTAAAGAGGAGCCGGATAGCCTGCGCACCTTAAATCAGTGCATTGAAAGCGGTGGAAGGGACGCTGACCAAACCTATTATGTTCGACACGCCGTTGAAGTTGTGCAAACCGGGCGCGACCACTGGCAGCGATACGGCGGCCTGATTATGCGCCATGCGGTAGAGCATGCACGCACCAGAGAGATGCCTGAGCTAAACGAATGGATCGACTATGCCGAAACTCAGTTCCCCAGTTCGATCTACACTCTTGTTGATGTACACTACACCGCATTTTTGGCCGCCTACGACGATAAGGAGTGGGAAAAAGCCATTCGGCACGGCGAGGCCTACTGCGAGGGACTGCGAACCCTGCGCGCCAAAAATCATTCCAAAGAGATCGAAGCCGATCTGACCGCAAGCACAATCCACTCGGGCAGCCCGATTCCTGAACGCACGCTGCTGATCGCCCTTGCCAACGCCTACCTGCAAACCGGACAGAGCGAAAAGGCACGGACCCTGCTGACCGGTTTGGAGGGGGAAACACTAAGCCCCGATCAGGTGCGCAACGCTGTAATCGCGCTGTGCAAGCTGCACGCCGAAACCACGCTGGACGCCGCGCCTGCGCTGAGGAATTTTTACAGGCAGATTGGTCAAAAAAGGCCGGATGAGCAAAAACAAAAAGCGCGTCTTGCCGTGTTTGACGTAATTGCCACGGTTCCATTTGGCGAAAATTACCGCGAGGAAGAAAAAGAACACGAAGGCTACCGGCAGCCCGCCTACACTGCTTTTGCCGCGCTGGCCGATATGTGCGAGGCCGGGCGTGGTGCAAAAATCATGATGAGCGCCGATCCCTCCGAAATGCGGGAATGGCTGCTGCAAGTGGAAGACTGGCAGGCACTGCCCATTGAGGCACTGAAGCGCGCTTTACAGGCGGGCGTACCGTTCCCTCTGGCCGAACAACCGCTGAATCAAGAAATCATGAGCGGTCTTGCCGCCCGACTGACCCACGACGAAAACTTTGCCTGGCGGACGGCACTGGCCCTGACCAATGAACAGGAATACCCCAGCCTTCAAGGTCTGCTTTGGACGCAGACGGTAGTATTGGCCGCGCTGCGGTCTTTCGACTGGACGCTGGGCAAAAACAAAAAGGCCGCCAGCGCTTTTTTCCGCCCCGAAAAAAGCAAGGATGAAAAGCCGAACAAACGCCCTGCCTGCACCCCGGAAATCGGCCTTGCCTTTATCCGCCGATTTGCCAGCTTAGAAGCCGCAGCCCTGCCGCTTTTGTTTGCGCCGCAGCTTCTGACAGAAGAAAACGCCGCACTGCTCCCACCCATGCACCGCTGGGGGCTGTACTGCGTGCGGGCGCTGGAATCGCTGGATAACGGCGACCCGCACGAATACCTCTCTATCCTGCGCCGCGGCCTGAAAGCCTGCCCCGGTGAAAAGGATATGGTGCAATTCCTCCTCGACCGCTTCACTGAGGACACCCGTCCCAAGGCCGACCCCGAACTGCTGGCGCTGGCGGAAAAGGTACGCTCCATCCTTGCCGCCTATGGCCCGGACAATCCCGCCGCCCGCGCTATCCGGGAAAGCCCGGCCTACAAACAGGTAGCATGGATCATTGAGGCAGAGCCAGCAGGGCAAATGGTACAGTAAAGACATATACAGTATATGCTTAAATGAGAGGGTTGCTGCCCAGAGGGATTCCTTTGTGCAGCAGCCCTTTTTGAGTTTCCTTTAATATTCCGCACTGAGCAGGAAATCCGCTATGTGCATTGTTTTAACGCCCTTATAGTTCCCACCTGCAAATCCGTCTGTTGTGAGGACGTATTTTGGGTAATTATCGGGAATTTCCAGCAGGCGGTCATACTCCCGCTTCGCTGTCTTTTCCGAGCTGATCTCCTGTGTGACTTGAATATAGAGTGTTTCGCTTTGCCGTACCCCTCTAAAAGCGGAATACCGCAAAACTTATAAAAATTCAATTGTTTTGCGATTATAAACCGCAAAACTTTTTGAAGGGCTTATTATATATGTGTATATGGTAAATTATGGAAAACACGGGGCGGTTTATTTTTCCTGCACCGCAATATATAGAGAAGCCTGCGTATATCGACAGCTATCGACAGCGTTCGAGGCGAAACTGCCTTGTTGAGCGAACGTAAACGGGGCATTTTGGACTTAAATATTTTGTTTGGAAAATTATATAAACATATTGACAAATTATTTCGCCCATGCTACAATATACCCAGAAGCACAGGAGGTGTTGAATGTGGGCAAGAGTGTGTACAGCGTGGTGCTGATGGACGATGTAGTGGAGGCGGTCGACCGGCTGGCCTATGAGGCGGGCACAAGCCGCTCGAATATGATCAACCGCATCCTGGCCGAATACGCCCAGATGGCGACGCCCGAACAGCGGATGCAGGATATTTTCTCCTCCATCACCAACGCGGTGCGCGGCCAGACGGCGCTACAGCTCATGTTGGGCGCTTCGGACGCGATGCTTGCCATGCGCAGTGCCATACGGTACAAATACAATCCCAGTATGCGCTATGTGGTGGAGCTTTATCCGCGCCCGGAAGGGGAATTGGGGGAGATGCGCGCGGGACTGCGCACGCAGAACCCGTCGCTGTTGCTGGCAATCGGGCAGTTCTATAAGCTGTGGGCGGGTATGGAGTGCGTCTATTTGCAGGGCGCGCCGCGACGCAGCGAGGCGCAGGGGGCGCGCTACACCCGCAGGCTGCTCACGCCGCCCGGCGCGGCGGACGCCGATGACGCAGGGCGCGCGATCGCGGGGTATGTGGGGCTGTTCGACGCATGCCTGAAAACCTATTTCGACCATTTAGAGGATTCTTCCGCCGCCCTGCGTGCCGTGGAGAGCTGTTACCGGGAGGGTCTGACAAGCGAAACAGCCGCGCTTTGATACAAAAACAAACAATCATCCTTTGTCAACAAGATGGGTTTCCAAAGGGGCTGCGCCCCTTTGGCGGAGTCCAGAGGCAGCGCCTCTGGGCAGGTTTGGGCGGCAGCCCAACACAAGGAGGGTAAGTATATGAATGCACAGAAAATGACGCAGAAATCGCTGGAGGCTTTGCAGGCCGCGCAGTCGCTGGCGGTGGAATATGAGAATCAGGCGCTGTGCCCGGAACATCTGTTCTGCGCGCTGTTGAGCCAGCAAGACGGGCTAATCCCGCAGCTGTTCCAGAAGATGGGGACCGAGCCGGGGAACCTGGCCGCTGCGTTCGCTAAAAAAGTGAGCGCGCTGCCGCATGTGACGGGATCGGGCCGCGACCCCGATAAAGTGTACCTGACCCCGGAAATGGACCGCGCGCTGACTGCGGCGGAAAAATCGGCGCAGGCCATGAAGGACGACTATGTTTCTGTAGAACATTTAGTGCTGGGCATGATCGACGCGCCCAACGCCGCCGTGCGTGACGTACTGCGTCAGTTCAGCATCGACAAGACGAAGTTTTTAGAAGTGCTGGCGCAGGTGCGCGGCAATCAGCGCGTCACAAGCGATAACCCGGAAAGCACTTACGATGTGCTGGCAAAGTATGGGCAGGATCTGGTGGAATTGGCGCGCAAACAGAAGCTGGACCCGGTGATCGGGCGCGACGCGGAGATACGCGGCGTCATCCGTATCCTCTCGCGGAAAACGAAAAACAACCCGTGCCTGATCGGTGAGCCGGGCGTGGGCAAAACGGCTATTGTGGAGGGGCTGGCCCAGCGTATCGTGCGCGGCGACGTGCCCGAAAACCTCAAGGACCGCAAGGTGTTCAGCCTGG
>CANCXY010000072.1 GCA_947381875.1 uncultured Clostridia bacterium
CCACGTCTCGCAACACTCTTTCCCTACACGACGCTCTTCCGATCTGGACACAATCAACAGAATGCCGTGGAAACCGCTTTTTGTGATTTTCGGGATGACACTTTTGAAAATCGTTACGTTTTTCCCCACCAGGTCCAGCCGCGTTTCGCCGGGTTTCTGGTTGCCACCCGCCGTCACAATCGCGACGGCGGCGTCCGAAAGGTCACTGTAATCCCCGGCAAAAATTTTCATCTGCCCGGCAAAGGGGACGCCGTGCGCAATGTCCTGTGCTTCCCCGTCGGCCTTATCGAAATCAACGTCGATCAAGACCAGCTCGGAAAACAGTCTGCTTTCCATGAGCGCGAACGCCGAGGCCGCGCCCACAAAGCCGCAGCCGATCACGGCCGCTTTTCGTGAATCCATTTTGTTGTGTTCCAGAATGCTCCCTCCCATATGGCCCCGCGTCCGCTGTGCCTGGTGCGGGGTTGTGAATAGGGAGTGTCCAATATTTCCCCGCCCGCAGGGCGGGGAAATACACGGCAACAGTTCCGCGATGCGGACACGCCCCAGTGAATATGGGCATAGTGTTCCCCGCTTTGCGCCTTTTACGCAAAGGCGGTCCCCTCTGGCGCAAAAAGGCCTTTGAAAAAGGTGCAAAATCCCGGAAAACAGAGGGAGAGGGGGTGCCTTGCCGGACTCCCTCGGCGGCACTCCCCTCCCGTATACTTTTTCAGTTTCCGTTCAGTTGATGGGCACCTCGGTGTCCCCAATGATGATAGCTTCAATAGTATCCTTTGTGCAGGGCGTTTGGAACTGTGCCGAATAATCCACGCTGCCAGAGGATCTGGCACCAATATTCCGCGTCCTGAAGATTGCTTCTGTGCCGTCCTTCATGCGCACGGATACGGAGAAGTTATCCGTAATGCTTTCTGGATGGTTGGCGTCGAAGGGTTCGGTAGTCAAATCGAGCGAAACGCCCAGAGCGGAAAGGCGCAGCGTTTTTACGGTATAGGCCCTGCCCGCCGTATCGGTCACAGTAAGCCCTTCTGCCAGGATGGTTTCGGTCGTGTCCTCATAGCGCATGGTAAAGCGCAGCTTCCACTCACCCGGTACCACAAGCGTCCGCTCCCCTGTCACGGGGTCATACTCCTCAAGGTCGGTGAGCGTCACCACCGCGCTGCGGCCAAAGAGTGGCGTGAGGCCTGTGCATTCCTCCACAAAAACCCTTGTGCCGTTTTCGCCGGGCATTGAGTCGCGGGAGTTGCTGCCTGTCCTGTCCGCGATGGAATTTTCCCATTCCGCGAAATCGGCATATTCCGGCACCGGCTGGCCGTCGTCGCGGCGCAGGGTATATACGACGTACACGGTATTGCGGTCGCCGACGATCGCGTCGGCGGTGACGGTATACCCGCCGTTCGACGCCCGCACGTTCAGGGGCCGCCCGATATGGTCAACAAGCTCCGTCTGCGCGCCGCCGTACAACGGGGCCAGCATATTGCTGACAGCCCCGTTTGCCATCTCCGCCCAGGCCGTGACGCTGAGCAGCGCGGCCAGCGCCAGCGCGGCGGCGGTGCGGCGGAGATAGCGTGCCGCGCGCCGGGGCGGCACGGGTTCCGATTGCAGGCGCGCCAGCGCTTTCTGCGCGGCGTCCGCGGGCGCTTTCACACCGGAAAACGCGGCTTTGTATGTTTCCTGTTCACGCATGGTCTTCATCCTCCAACAATGTTTTCAGTTTGGCGCGCGCCCGGTGCAGCCAGGTGCGCACAGTGGCTTCCCGCGCATGCAAGATCGAGGCAATCTCGGCGGTGGCGTAGCCCTCGTAATAGTAGAGGTCGACCGCCAGCCGCTGATTGGGCGGCAGCGCGCACACGGCGTCGTACACAGCGCGCAGATGGGCGTCTTCGGGCGCGTACAGTTCTACTGCCGCCTCCAGCGGCCGCAGGCGGTTCCAGCGGCGTTTGCGTACTGCGTCATGGCTTTTATTGACTGCCACGCGCAGCAGCCAGCGCCGTTCGTGTTCTTCGGAAGCGAACCACGTTTTGGTCCTGCACCGTTCCAACAGCACCTCCTGCAACACGTCCTCCGCGTCCGCCGACTGCCCGGTGGCGTGCAGCGCCACCCGGTAAATGCTGTCCCCATACCGCACGGCGGCACGTTCCAGCGCTTGCGTATCCATCCCGCATCTCCCCCTTTTGTTGGGCTGCCGCCCGCCCAAAGGGCGCTGCCCTTTGGAATCCTGCCAGAGGCGCTGCCTCTGGACTCCGCCAAAGGGGCGCAGCCCCTTTGGAAACCCATCTTGTGCCATGTGGATTGGTTCTTGAAAGGCCCTTTCACTTACTGTACAACGCAGGGGGCCGGTTTGTTTCAGTCTAAAGAAAATTTTTTGCACTGCCGGCAGGGTAAAGAAAAGGCAGGGCGGAAATTCCGTCCTGCCGGAGTTATCGTTATATGCGTTCTTTGAGAAGCGGCCTGTTTTTCAGGATGTCCAGCCTTTGCATACATCCACCCATCCGGCGCAGCGGGAGGTTGTTTCCAGCTCAGGGATGGTGAGTTCAATGGCGCTGTTGCTGCTGCCGCAGGCGGGGAACACGGTTTCAAAGCGTTTGAGCGATTCGTCTAAATATACCGCCACGTCCGCCGGGACAGCAAACGGGCACACGCCGCCTACCGCGTGACCTACCATTGTTTCGGCCTCCTGCGGCGTGAGCATCTTGGCTTTGGTGCCAAAGCGCGCCTTGTATCTGGGGTTGTCGATTTTGGCGTCGCCCGCCGCTACAATGAGGACAGCGCGCCCCTCCACAAGAAAGGAAAGCGTTTTCGCAATGCGGCACGGCTCGCAGTGCAGCGCCTGTGCCGCCAGTTCTACAGTGGCGCTGGATTCCCCCAACTCCCGCACACGCCCTTCCATGCCAAACCCTTTCAGATACTCTTTTACTTTTTCAATCGCCATACGCGATCGCCCCCCGATTCTGTATCAATGGGCTGCATGGTTTCCCATGCAGCCCACTTTTATTTTATATTTTCCATGCCCTCTCTCGCCCGCAAAGCGGGGAACAGCACAAAGATAGTATTGCATCAGCAGAGCGCCGAAAAGCCGCCCGCCGGGCGCTGATTCCCCTCCGCCTGCTCCGAGGGCTGGCGTTCTGCCGCCGTCGTGGTGCGGGTGGTGCCGCCCGACACATACACCTTGCCGCACTCCGGGCAGATGCCGGTATGGTAGGTGACAAACTGGCTTACAACCTTCCTGTCCTCCCGCTGGGCGTTTGCGCGCTCGCGCACCACATGCTCCATCTCATGGCCGCGCACAGCGGAAGCGGCCATCTCCGGGTCGATATGCGACGGCGTTTTGAAGGAGACGCCGGGGTCATCGGAGCCGTCCTGATATTTGCGCTCCTTGCACGTCTGGCACTCGCCCTCTTTCATGACCTCCTGCGCGCTTTTCGCTTCTTCCGTGCCCTGCACGCCCTGACCCGCGTTCTTTTCCGCGCGCATCTTTTCCAAAGCGGCGTCATCTAAATATTCAATGCGGCTCCGGCCCGCCACGGACGCGGGATCGGTGGCCCAGCGCAGCAGCAGATCACTGCCTGGGTCCTCTACAGGCTGTTCGGCGGGCACGCTGCGCACAAGTGTGACCGGCTGTACCGGCGTCTGCGGCGAAGCGGGCCGCACGGCAACCGTGTGCGCGGGCGTCTCCACGTTTTGCGCCCGGCGGATGGATAAGTATAGATTCTGGTCGTTCATGATCCCGGATATACCTGCGATCATGGGATCCCCCTCCTTCACGCGCGCGGGGCGTTCCGCCCCACAATGATACATGTTTAGTATACATCATCGTGGGAGAAAGCGCAAGGGGGTATCGCGTATAATTTGATAATATTTGTATTTGGAGGCTTTACCAACACCACTTATCTGGCTGTTTTACCACATATGCTCCAAAACAGACAGCGCGTTTTTTCTACATTTTCCCCATCCTGCCCCTGCCAGGGCAGTTGACATTCCCCCGGCCATATGGTAGAGTGGATACGGAATCAACATTCCGCCTATTTTGTCGAAAAGATGAAGTTTCAGGGAGGTTACAGCAGCGATGAAATACGATTTTACATCCATCATTGACCGCCGCGGGATGGACGCGATCGCCGTCGACGGCCTGGGCACGATGCCGGGCTTTGCACCCGACGCCCCCAAAGAAGGCTTTGACGCCATCCCCATGTGGGTGGCGGACATGAACTTCGCCACCGTCCCCACCATTGTGGAGGCCGTGCAGAAGCGCGCCGCGCACCCCTGCTTTGGCTATTTCCAGCCCACACCGGAATATTTCGACAGCATCATCCGCTGGCAGGAAACGCGCAACGGCGTCACTGGCCTCGCGGCGGAGCATATCGGCTACGAAAACGGCGTACTCGGCGGCGTAATCTCCGCGCTGAACGTGCTGTGTTCCAAAGGCGACAAGGTGCTTGTCCATTCCCCCACATATGTGGGCTTTACAAGCGCGCTGGGCAACAACGGGTACAATATGGTGCATTCCCCTCTGGTGAAGGATGCGGACGGCGTATGGCGCATGGATTTTGCGGATATGGAAGAAAAGATTGTATCGCAGAACATCCACACGCTCCTGTTCTGCTCGCCGCACAACCCCTGCGGCCGCGTGTGGGAGCGCGAGGAGTTGGAAGCGGTTGCAGCACTGTGTGAAAAGCATGATGTGAAGATCGTATCGGACGAGATCTGGTCGGACATCATCCGTCCGGGCTGCAAGCATATCCCCACACAAATGATCAACGACTGGGCGAGGCAGAACACCGCCGCGTTCTACGCGCCCTCCAAAACCTTCAGCCTGGCCGGGCTGATCGGCTCCTATCATATCATTTACAACAAGACGCTGCGGGACAGAGTGGACAAGGAATCGTCCCTGTCGCATTACAATTCTATGAACGTCCTTTCCATGCACGCGCTGATCGGGGCATACAAACCGGAAGGCTATGTATGGACGGATGAGATGTGCCAGGTCGTCGCGGGGAACGTAGACTACGCCTGCAACTATATCGCGGAGCATTTTGAGGGCGTCGAGGTATTCCGCCCGCAGGGCACCTATATGCTGTTTGTGGATTGTACCAAGTGGTGCGAGGCGCACGGGAAAACGATTGACGAGCTGCTCCACGCGGGGCAAGCCGTCGGCGTATGCTGGCAGGATGGCCGCCAGTTCCACGGCCCCTGCCATGTGCGCATCAACCTCGCACTCCCGCTGTCACGGGTGGAGGAAGCGTTCCGCCGCCTGGACAAATATGTGTTCAATGCCTGACAATCAACCACCGAAATCCCCCGCCCATAGGGCGGGGGATTTCACAATCACAGGCGCACATCCTTAAACAAACGATTTCCCGCCCGAAAATGCAATTTTCGGGCAATGAAAGTTTCCGTCCACCCTTTTCCAAAGGGTGGCAGGATTCCAAAGGGCAGCGCCCTTTGGGCGGGAGTCCAGAGGGCGGCAGCCCTCTGGTCACGCCTGCGCGGCTTCCTTTTCCTCCTGCAAACGGATCTGCTTTTTGAGCCATCCGCCCTGGAAATAGTAGATGAGGAACAGTACGCTTGTCAGCACCCAGCTCACGGGGTAGCTGAGCAGCAGGAACGGCAGCGTGCGGTGCGCGGGCAGCAGGAACAGGATCCACACAATGCGCAGTACGCAGATGCCGCCGCCTGTCATCAGCATGGGCGCGAGCGAGCGGCCGCAGCCGCGTGTCGCCCCCGCGAAAATCTCTACGCACACATACGCCACGTACCACGGCGCGAGCTGGTGTACAATGTCCAGGCCGATCCGAAGCACCTCGTCGTCAGGCGTGAACAGGCGCATCAGGAACGGCGCGCCCGCGTAGTACAAAACGCTCATCAGCACCGCCCCCGCGAAGCCGAGGCCCAGGCACACCCGCACACTCTGCCGGATACGGTCGTATTTTTTCGCGCCGAAGTTCTGCCCGGCAAAGGTCGTGATGGAAATGCCCAGCGCGCCTAAGACCATCCAGTAGAAGCCGTCAATCTTCCCGTGCGCCGTCCACGCCGCCACCGTCGCGGTACCAAAACCGTTGATGGCCGTTTGGATCAGGATATTGGAGATGGCATACATATTCGATTGCAGCCCCGCCGGGACGCCCACGCGCAGGATATCGCCCAAGAGGCGGCGGTCATTTTTCATGCCGTGCCAGTCCAGGCGATAGGGGGCGTTGGCGTGGATGAGGCAGGCGAACACCAGCACGGCGCTCAGCGCCTGCGAAAAGATGGTAGCCAGCGCCGCGCCCATCACGCCCCAGTGCAGCAGAGCCACAAACAGCACGTCCAGCACGATATTGGAGAGGCAGGCGATGATCAGATAATACAGCGGCCTCCGCGTGTCGCCGACGGCGCGCAGCAGTCCCGACCCCATGTTATAGAAAAAGGAGGGGATGGTGCCCATCATATATACGCGCAGGTACAGCAGCGCCGGGGGCAGCACGTCGTCGGGCGTGCCCATCCAGCGCAGCGCCCACGGAGCCAGCACGACACCCAGCACCGTCAGCGCGAGGCCGACGGTCAGCACCAGCAGGGAGGAGGTCTGCACGGTGGCGCGCACCTCATCCCATTTTTTCGCGCCGTACTCCTGCGCCAGCACGACTGTCGCGCCGGAGGAGAGGCCCACAAAGAGGTTGGTAAAGAAGCTGAGCAGGGAGCCTGTGGCCCCGCCGACTGCCGCTAACGCCTCAGTGCCGACGAACTGCCCGACGATCACGGCGTCGACCGTATTGTATAGCTGCTGGAACAGCGTCCCGAACAGGATTGGGAAGAAGAACGCGAGGATCTGTTTGGCGATAGGGCCTTCGGTGATCTGCACCACCGACATACCCCCGCCCATCCGGCGGGCCATAAAAACACCCCTTTTCAAATGGTACCCATACTATCACAGAAGCCCAATTTACGGTTTTGCGCGGCGGGAATCAGCCGGGCCTGCTGTTCCCCCGTCTCCGGCGGGAAAAAACAGGCGCAATAGATTTCCCTGCCGTCCCGTATTGTAGCCTTTTTGCCCCCAATACGCAAGGGCGGAGGAAAAATTTTGCGTTTTCCCCAAAAAACGCGAAGAAATTTATTGACAATCCGGCAGATTGAATTACAATAATAAGTGGGGTAAAAGCAAAACGGCGCCCTGCCCACGGGCAGCGCTGACTGGCCGCGGCACACGCGCCCCAGTGCCGAAGGAGGCTGCAAGGCCACACAGGAAAGGAAGATGTTTAAGATGAACGAAGTCATCCAGAGGATCTATGAACTGGGCATTGTGCCGGTCATCGCGATCGAGGACGCGGAAAAAGCCGTGCCGCTTGCCAAAGCGCTCGTGCGCGGCGGCCTGCCCGCGGCGGAGGTCACGTTCCGCACCGCCGCCGCCGAGGAAGCCATCCGCCGCATCGTGGCCGAAGTGCCGCAGATGCTGGTTGGCGCGGGCACCGTGCTGACAAAGGAGCAGGCCGACCGTGCCATTGCGGCGGGCGTGCGCTTTATTGTAAGCCCAGGCTTCAACCCTGAGATTACGAAGTATGTGATTGATAAAGGCATGCTCATGATGCCCGGCACCGCCACACCCGGCGAAATGGAGCAGGCCATGTCGATGGGTTTAGACGTAGTGAAGTTCTTCCCGGCGGAGCAGAACGGCGGCGTCGCGAAGCTGAAAGCCGTCGCCGGCCCGTACACAAACCTGCGCTGGATGCCGACGGGCGGCGTAAACGCCAAGAACCTGATCGACTACTTATCCTTCAACAAGATCATCGCCTGCGGCGGCACATGGATGGTAAAGAAGGACCTGATCGAGGCCGAGAACTGGGACGAGATCGAGCGTCTGACCCGCGAGGCCGTGCAGACGATGTTGGGCTTCGAGGTCAAGCACATCGGCATCAATTCCGAGAACGCCGAGGAGGCCACCAAGACCGTCCGCGTGCTGCAATCCATGTTCGGTTTCGACGCCGCCGAGGGTAACAGCAGCTTCTTCTGCGCAAACCGCACCATTGAGGTGATGAAGACCCCGTACCTGGGCAAAAACGGGCACATTGCCATCGGCACGAACACCCTGCCCCGCGCCATCGCGTTCTTCAAACGCCAGGGCATCGAGTTCAACGAAGACACCGCTTCGCCCAAAGCCATCTATTTCAAAAATGAACTCGCCGGCTTCGCGGTACACCTGGTGCAGAAATAAACGTCCCAAAGGGCGCCGCCCTTTGGAATCCTGCCAGAGGCTCTGCCTCTGGACTCCGCCACCCTTTGAAAAGGGTGGACGGAAACTTTTCAATGCCCGAAAATTGCGTTTTCGGGCGGGAAAATATTTGGTAAAGATATGCGTTGTCTATCCTCTGCCGCAGGCGGGGAACAGATACGCAGATATAAAAATAAAGAGAGCGGTCCAGGCAAAGAGTTTTGTGTATTTCCCCGCCCGCAGGGCGGGGAAATACACGGAAAATAGTTCTGCGGCCTGGACGCTCCCTATAGAAACAGGAGAGAGACTATGGCTAAGAAAGTTGTTACCTTTGGGGAATTGATGGTGCGGCTCCAGCCGTACAATTATGAGCGCTTCGTGCAGGCCGATCATCTGGAATTCACATTCGGCGGCGGCGAGGCGAATGTGGCCGTAAGTTTAGCGAATTATGGGCTGGACGCGTCGTTTGTGACGAAGCTGCCCGCGCACGCCATCGGGCAGTGCGCTGTGAACAGCCTGCGCCGGTACGGGGTCGATGTTTCCAAGATTACGCGCGGCGGCGACCGTGTGGGCATCTATTACAATGAGAAGGGCGCGTCGCAGCGTCCCAGCGTGTGCATTTATGACCGCGCACACTCCGCCATTTCCGAGGCTACTACAGCGGATTTTGACTGGGACGCCATCTTTGAGGGCGTGGAGTGGTTCCACTTCACCGGCATCACCCCGGCTCTGGGCGCGAACGTGGTAGAGATTTGCCGCGAGGCGTGCAAGGCCGCAAAGGCGCACGGCGTAAAAATCAGTTGCGACCTGAACTATCGCGGCAAGCTCTGGACGCGCGACGAGGCCCGCGCCGCTATGACCGACCTGTGCCAGTATGTCGACGTGTGTATCTCCAATGAGGAGGACGCGAAGGACGTGTTCGGCATCGAGGCCGCCGCGACCGATATCACCGCGGGCACGCTGAACAAAGAGGGCTATAAGAGCGTAGCCAAGCAGCTTGCCGATAAATTCAATTTCGAGATGGTCGCCATTACCCTGCGCGAGAGCAAATCGGCCTTTGACAACGATTGGAGCGCCATGCTCTATAATGTCAAAGAGGACGCCTATTGCTTCTCCAAACTCTACCATCTGCATATCATCGACCGCATCGGCGGCGGCGACAGCTTCGGCGGCGGCCTGATTTACGCCCTGCTCTCCGGCAAGGGCACGCAGGAGGCTGTAGATTTCGCGGTAGCGGCGTCCGCGCTGAAGCATTCCATCGAGGGCGACTACAACTTTGCCACATTGGCGGAAGTAGAAAAACTGGCGGGCGGCGACGGTTCCGGCCGTGTGCAGCGCTGACCTTTGAAAAACTGAAAAAAGAGGGAGTATCCAAAGCGGGGAAATACACACCAGCAGCTTCCGCAGCTTAAACTCCCAAAAAAGAAACCCGCACAGCCGCCCCCTTGGGGGCGGCTGTGCAAACGTATCCTGCCCCCGCTATGCCGGACAGGAAAAAACTATTCCCCGCGTCAATACGGGACGTATTGACGCTGTTAAAAGTTTCGCCGGCCTTTTCAAAGGCCGCGGAGTCCAGAGGCAGAGCCTCTGGCAGGATTCCAAAGGGCAGCGCTCTTTGGGCAGGTCCGGGCGGCAGCCCGGCGGAGCTTCTGGGCAGTACAAAGGAGCGATAAAACGATGAACGTCTTTATTTCCAGCGACATTGAGGGGACCTGCGGGATCGCGGCGTGGCACGAGACAGAGCCGGGCCATGCGGATGGGGATTATGCGTATTTCCGGGCGCAGATGAACAAAGAAGTGGCGGCGGCGTGCCGCGCGGCGCTGGCCGTGGGCGCGGCGGATGTGCTTGTAAAGGACGCGCACGATTCGGCGCGCAATATCGACCCCGCGGCGCTGCCCGAAGGAGTGCGGCTGAACCGCGGGTGGTCGGGCGACATCTACAGCATGATGAGCGGCATCCAGCACGGGCGGTGGGACGCGGCGGTGTTTACCGGGTACCACGCGGCGGCGGGCAGCGTGGGGAATCCGCTTTCGCATACGATGAACCTGCGCATTGACCGCATTGAGATCAATGGCGTGCGCGCCAGTGAATTTACCATCAATGCCTATATGGCCGGTATGCACGGCATTCCCGTGTGCTTTGTGAGCGGCGACAAGGCGCTTTGCGACAGCGCAAGGAAAATGATCCCCGCCATCTCCACTGTTGTTGTGAATGAGGGCGACGGGGCCTCCTCTACCAGTATCCACCCATCGCTGGCGGTGTGGTGCATTGAGGAACGTTTGAAAGACCAACTGGCAAGCGGCACCTATAAGCGCTGCATGGTGCCTATGCCCGACCAGTTTGATATCACCATCCGCTATAAAGAGCATGCCCCCGCTTACCGCGCCAGCTTCTATCCCGGCGCGTCCCGGATTGATGAGAAGACCATCCACTTTACCTGCACCGATTACTTCGACGCAATGTGCCTATTCCAGTTCGTACTTTGAGGAGTGGAAGCAAAATTCAGACAGTCAAGGGTTTCAGAGTGGGGATTTTTTCGCGTTCCACGCGAAAAATACTACTCAGCCCTTGACGGGCTGGATAGGAGATTCGCTATATGAAAGTAAGTAAGTATTTATCCGGTGCGGTAAGACAATTTTCGTATTGGTTTGTGCATGGGACCTTGGGATATCCTATTCTAAAAGGCATTGATTATTTGAACGAATTAGACGAAGACAGCAGTTGCATGGAACAGGCGTTTTCCATATTTATGAATAACATAGAATTAGATCATGCGGGAAATGTTTTGAATTATAAATATTGTGAAAAGAGAGCCGCAGAATATATCCGAAGATATTTTGACCCTGATTATTGTCTTGATAAGCCGTTTGTGGATTGGGAATTAGAATTGCATCCGGTAAGTAACGCGGCATATAGTCAATAAAATTTTGATTTATCGAAACTTTGAAAAAACATTGTAATGCAAGGGCATACTTATTTAGATTGTACCCTGCTTGTTTGAAAAAAGAAAATAGGGCGGCAAGGTTATTTGCCATTGTTTTTTATGTTTTGGAGAAGCCTTGGTTTGACCCAGGGCTTTTTCTTTTGCGGAAGGGGAACAGCAGTGAAAAATTTTAAGAATTATACACCAGAGAAATACAGAAAGACTGATTTCCAGGAAATCGAAGACGGAATCTATAAAACCAAATCACCATATGGGAGCCGAGATAAAGATATTTTTGTCACGTCCCTTTCTTTTGAGATGGAACCGGAACGCTATGGCGAGGAGGACGCCTCCCCCAGAAATCTTACACAAGTACCGATTGAGGGGATTTTGGATGAATTTGAACTGTTTGTGACGGATTTTTATGAGGAATTGAATGAAAAAAGCGAAACTGTCTGCTATCAGGAATTTGGCGCATTCGACTTGGCGAATATCCAGCGGTTAAGGACAATCATCGGAAAACGCTTTTATGCTGTTCCATATGTTGATGAAGGCGATGGGGAAGAATATTATAATATGGTGATGGAATAATTGCCCGGTACCAATAACAGTTTATTGACCAGAAAGGAGAAGCGGGATTGAGCAGGGCAACGCGCTAAAGGCGCGGAAAAGGAGACACAAGCTATAATGATACAAGATTTGCTTATTGAGTTTCTTTCTCTTTCGGACAATATGCGGTTCGGCTATAAAAGCAGTTTAGGGACTGCCTATCAGGAATGGAAAAAAATCATCGCTGCGATAACCCAGCCGGTTCCTGAAATTTTCCAGGAAATATATAGCAGGTTTGCAGGAACCTGTAAGGACGTTCCAAATCAAAAATATATAGATTTTATTCCCGGTTACAGGCTGATACATATCAGGGAGTTAGAAAAGGAATATTACACGCTATTGCATTTGATAAAGGCAGATAATATATATCCTCCGCAAATAAATGTTATCGTGCCTTTATTGGCGGATTATTCCTCCTGCTATGTGTGCTATGTGAAAAAGTGGGATGATACAGAGGCGATATTTGCATATTCTCCAGGTGATGGATTGGTAGAACGCCATTCATCTGTAGAAAAATTTTTTGAAACCATTATATCTTTTTACAAAGAAGAAGTGTATTTTCTGGACGACAAAGGATTCCTTGATTACGACTTTGAAAAAGAAGGACTTGTTGGGGGAAAACACAATCCGGACATAGTGTATTGGACAAACTAAATAGAGGCCCATCCTTCCCCGCATAATGTTCAGGGAAAAATGCACCTCATAAAAACATATCCATCTTCAATGGTATCGGAAAAGCAAAAGCCCTGCTTTTTCCAAAATTCCTGCGCGGCAGTGTTTTCCAGTTTGACAGGCGCGGAAATTTTGCGGGCGGCATAGGTGTTCCGCAAGTAGTCCATACAGCACTTTGCAGCCTTTGTCCCCAGCCCTTTCCCTTGAAAAGTGGCGTCGATTAGAAAATTGATGATCTGATAGTTTTCCTCTCCCACATACATGGAGACAAACCCTACCATGACACCATCACTGTAGATAGCAAAGGGCCTTGTGTCCTGATAATAGACCCATGCTTCCGCCAGGGAGTAAGAAACGGGGTCGACAAAGCTGCTGTCCTGAACGCCCGCGCACAGGCTCAGGCATTGTTGATAATTGGCCTCGGTGATCTCCCGCAATTCTATCAAAAAAGCGCCCCCCAAAAATGGCAGTTTGACAGTTTTCACAGACGAAACACACCATTATTTATGTTATATTTGAGGCCCCCCGGATTCGCTCCGGGGTTTCTTTCTGTTGTGGAAAAGGAATTCGTGGAAGGGGCGGGATGATTCACTTTCCTTTTCAACGATTTGAATATAGTAATCTATCAAATCATATATCCAATCAGATAATGACGAAAATGTAAAGCCTGTTTTTTTGGCTTTTTCGGTATTTATACTATATTCTGGTGTGCCATTATAGGGGGCATTTTCACCATCTTCTGAAATTTTTGCTGTTGCTCCTGTTTTCTTCTCAACATATTCGATTATTTCTTTAATAGAAATCGTCCCATCTGAACTTCCATTTATTGCACC
>CANCXY010000073.1 GCA_947381875.1 uncultured Clostridia bacterium
CGCACGCGGGTAATCTCGGTCTTGCCGCACACGCACAAAAGCAGATGCCGCTCCTGCCCGGAATAGGTACCGATGGCCTTCACCAGCGTGGAACCGCGCGCCGTCGCGTCGCTGATGCGCTGTGCCAGCCTCAGGCCGTCGGCGGTGATGATAATCGCCATCTTGCTGCCGCCCGCGCCGTACATGATTTTATCAATGACGAGCGATTCCACATAAATGCACACCACGCCATAGAGTACTGCGTCGATATTGCGGAACACCAGCCCGCCGGCGAGGATGACCGTTATGTCTGTCAGCAGGGTGATCTGCCCCATCGAGATATGCGGCTTGAGCTTTTTTACGCTGACAATCAGAAAATCGGTGCCGCCGGTGGAGGAGCCGCGCATGTAGACCAGCGCCAGCCCCGCGCCCATTGTCACGCCCGAAAACACCGCGGCCAGGAGGTCGTTGCCCGCGTACATGGGCGTCAGGGGGAACAGGGCGTCGAGGAAGAAGGAGGAGACCAGCATGGTACAGAAGCTCTTGACCAGGAACTGCCGCCCCACCACGCGGTAGCTGATGAGGATAAGCGGGATGTTCAACACCACTGTCGTCGCGCCGATGGGCAGGCGGAACAGATGGTTGAGGATCAGCGCAAGGCCCGTGAGGCCGCCCGGCGCGAAGCTGGCCGATTTGGCAAAGGTATAAATGCCCATGCCAAACAGGACGCTGCCCGCCACGGCGTATACGGCGTCTGCCGCAAGCTCCTTCGTCGAATCTACGCCAAACAGTTTTTTCCAGTTCATAGAGACAACCCCTTTCTTATAAAGGATATTATACGCGCTTTGGGGGGAAAAGGGAAGGGGGTGGGGGAACGTGGGCGATTCGCCTTCCGGGTATCCCCTTTTCGACTTCCGCGGGCGTTCCTGAATGGCTACACGGAAAATGGCGGACAGCCCCTCGACAGTGCGCCCGGCGCGCAAACACGGATTGAGTTGTACCATCTGTATCTGGCGGTGGTGATGTACGTCGAGGTTTACCGCTTTGCGGAAGATGAGGCCGCGGGCCGTCGGGCGTGGTGCGGCAAGGATATTGACACCGTATTAAAAAAGCTCCTGTAGCCCCGATTTTGCCGCACGGCGGCAGGGCGGGCGGCTGAGGCATTTTCCGTATGGGAGTGTCCCATGCGGGGTGTTTTCGTGTATTTCCCGCCCGGAGGGCGGGGAAATACACGGCAATAGAGCCGCGATGTGGTCAACTCCCCAAAGTATCCCATGAAAAAACAGCAGAGGGCATTTTCACAACGCCTTCTGCTGCTTTTTATGCTTCCTCTCCGCCGCGGGCGGGGAGGGGCCGCGAGATTTCAAGACAGGGAACCAGTTATGTTCCCCCTTAGCTGTCCCAATCCACGTCGTACACGCGCTCCACGGTGAAGCCGCTGAGGATGGTGGTGGACATATCGAAGTCCAGGCTGTACTTGTATTCCAGGCCGTACTTCAGCCACATCACCTCGTTCCCGGTCCAGTCGGGATACTTTTCCCCGGCTTTCTCACGGGTCAGCTCGGTGACGGGCACGCCGTCAAAGGAGATTGTCTCAAGGACGCTCTTGTCATCCTCGGCCTGCATATGCACTTCCAGCCGGGCGATTACGGCCTGCCCCAGGGGGACAGCTTCCGCGTCCGTTACCAGAGAGATTGAAAAAGACATATTGTCCGACACCTTCATGCTGAGGCCGCTGTAATACGACTCCGCCTCCAGCTCGGTAGAGGGGTCCACAACGATGCGGTTATAATCCTCGTCTACCCAGGATACGTCGAATCCCTCGTCCAGCAGGGTCTGGACAGTGGTTTCCCCCACCCGGATCTCCTTGCCGTTGACGCTGATGGGCAGCAGGGTTTCGCCTTTGTCCTCCCCGCTGCCGCTGCTGCCTCCGTCCTTGGAACAGGCGGGCAGGAGCAGAATCAATGCCGCCAGCAGCAGGCAGAGCAGGGGACGTGTCTTTTTCGTGTGCATGGTTTCTCAGATACTCCTTCCGGTTTTGGATACAGTGTGTCCCTAACAAGATTCCCAGGGGGGCTTTGAATGGAAGAAACCGTTAGACTGGTCTGTGCCCCCCTGGGCTATGAAATTGTCAGGAACACACAAAGCGGAACCGAGCTATTTAACCCAAGCCCCGCATTTAACGCGCCCACAGCAAAAACCCTTGATTTCAGGCTTGAAATTGTTTACTGAAACGGGTATAATACTTTATGTGGTGCGATGTATTTCGCTGTGCTGAGTGGTCACGTCACTCGTACAGGGGCGTGGGGTGCTGGTGACACCCCACGTCCTGCCGCTTTTATGTTCCAAGACTATTTTACTCCATCCAAACGGAAAATGCAAGAGTCTTTTGCCGAAAATTCGCGGCAAAACAGAAAAAAGAGCGCAGGCCCCGCACATGCGGCAGGGGGACTGCGCCTTTCGCTTTTTATGCTTCAAATTGGCACAGGGGATTACACGCCCTGCTTCGCTTGCAGCTTTTTGACTTCTTCCAAAGGCAGACCGGAAATGGCCGCAACTTCCTCTAAAGCGTACTTCCCAATTTCCAGCATCCGAAGTACCGTGAGATTTTTTTCTTCTGTTCGGCCTTTCTGCATACCCTGCCTCCTGCCTTCCTTCAAAGACTCATTCCTCATATCTTCCATAGCTCTGCACATCGTCAAAACTCCCTCTTTGCTCTCCTTGAAAAACCGTACCCGTTCCGCTAACTCCTCAAAGTACATATCGTTTGGATCGGTGCAGGAAAAATCGTGCATCAGCTTCCCGATGGGTGTTTCGTCCCGGTATTCGCCGTTCACATATATGATATGCGAACCATCCTCAAATTTTTTGCCGGAGCCGGAAATATACCGGTCAATCCTGTAAATCGGCTGGCCGTCGCCAATCACGTCATGCTCTGTGATGAACACCACATAAGTATCCGGCAAATCGTCGAAATTTTCGCTTTTCTTCAAAAGATGTGTGTCCAGCATGCTGCTGTTGTAGCGCGCCCGCCGCCAGCCCGCGCCCTTGTCGGAGCGCTGGATCTCCACATTGATTTTCCGTCCCATACTGTCTGTGGCCAAGATGTCCAGCCGGACGGAGCGGTCGAGCAGGTTTTCCATAAATACCTGCGTGCGGACATCCACGACGATCAAATCGGGCATACACAGTATAATCCGCAGGACAAGCTGGATGTACTTGACATCGCCCTCAAAGCATTTTGTCATGAAATCGTCGTCCATCAAACAGAAATTGCGGATCCGCTGTAAATCTTTCTGACGCTGCTGGTCGATCCATGCCGTGACTGCCAATGTTCCCACCTGCTTTTATATTGTAATTGTATCGTATCACAAATTCGACGGTTTTTCAAGGCCGCAAAAAGATTCTTGTGTATTTCCCCGCCCTTCGGGCGGGGAAATACATAAAACGGCCCCGCTTTTGCAAAGCCGCGGCGAATGGATACAGAAAAAATCTGCGCCCATACGCATGTATGGGCGCTATTAAAGTTTCCGTCCACCCTTTTCAAAGGGTGGCGGATTCCAAAGGCAGAGCCTTTGGCCGATCCAGCGGGACGCTGGCAGGATTCCAAAGGGCAGCGCCCTTTGGGCAGGTCCGGGCGGCAGCCCGGCGGGCGGTGCCAGGAATTTTCGCGCCTTTTCAAAATCCCTCTGTGCAAACGCAAAATTTTGTGGTACAATAGGGTCAACCTAACAATCGTGAAAAGGAGCTTTTCGCCTTGACACAGGATCACATCCGCAATTTCTGCATTATTGCGCATATCGACCACGGCAAATCGACGCTGGCCGACCGCATTTTGGAGCGCACACAGGCCGTGGACGAGCGCCAGATGGAAGCGCAGCTATTGGACAATATGGAACTGGAACGCGAGCGCGGCATCACCATTAAGGCGCGCGCCGTGACGCTGCACTATACCGCCCGCGACGGCGGGGAATATGAGTTCAACCTCATTGACACGCCGGGGCACGTCGACTTCAACTACGAGGTAAGCCGCAGCCTCGCCGCGTGCGAAGGGGCCGTTTTGGTGGTGGACGCCAGCCAGGGCGTGGAGGCTCAGACATTGGCAAACACCTACCTCGCTTTGGAACACGACTTGGAATTGGTCCCCATCCTCAATAAGATCGACCTGCCCAGCGCCGAGCCGGAGCGCGTCGCGCATGAGGTGGAGGATATCATCGGGCTTGCCTGCCTGGACGCGCCGCGCGTCTCGGCGAAAATGGGCGTCGGCATCGACGACGTTTTGGAGCGCGTCATCACCGATATCCCCGCGCCAACCGGCGACGCGGACGCGCCCCTGAAAGCCCTGATCTTTGACGCGGTATACGACGCGTATAAAGGCGTCATTGTATACCTGCGGGTATTTGACGGCACGCTCTCGGTGGGCGAGCCGGTGCGCATGATGCAGACGGGCGCGGTGTTCAGCCCCGTGGAAGTGGGCCATATGGGCGCGACGGAGCTTGCGCCGTGCGGCGTTTTGCGTGCGGGGGAAGTGGGGTATTTCACCGCGTCCATCAAGACGCTGGGCGAGGCGCGCGTCGGCGATACCGTGACAGGGGCGTCGCGGGCGGCTGAGGAAGCCCTCCCAGGCTACCGCCAGGTGACGCCGATGGTCTTCTGCGGCATCTATCCGGCGGATGGCGCGGATTATCCCGCTTTGAAAGAGGCGCTGGAAAAGCTGCGCCTGAACGACGCCTCCCTGAGCTTTGACCCGGAGACGAGCGCGGCGCTGGGGTTCGGGTTCCGGTGCGGGTTTTTGGGGCTGCTGCATCTGGAAATCATCATCGAACGGCTGGAGCGGGAATTTGACCTCGACCTCATCACGACCGCGCCGAGCGTGGAATACCGCATCACGCTGACGGACGGCACCGTGCAGAACATTGATAACCCGACAAACTACCCCGACCCCTCGCAGATCGCCCAGGCGGAGGAGCCGTTTGTGGACGCGCACATCTATACGCCCAGCGACTATGTGGGCAGCTTGATGGAGCTTTGCCAGGCGCGGCGCGGCGTGATGCGGGATATGAAATACCTGGACGCGAACCGGGTGGACCTCCACTATGAGCTGCCGCTGGGGGAGATTGTATATGATTTCTTCGACGCGATTAAGAGCCGGAGCCGGGGGTACGCAAGCTACGATTACGAGATGAAGGAGTTCCGGGAATCGAAGTTAGTGAAATTGGATATTTTGCTGAACGGCGAGATTGTGGATGCGCTTTCGATGATCGTACACGCGGACATGGCGTATGCGAAGGGGCGGCGGCTGGCGGAGAAGCTGAAAGAGAACATCCCGCGCCAGTTGTTCGAGGTGCCCATCCAGGCGGCGATTGGCGGGAAGATCATCGCGCGGGAGACGGTGAAGGCCATGCGCAAGGACGTACTGGCGAAGTGCTACGGCGGCGATATCACGCGCAAGAAGAAGCTGCTGGAAAAGCAGAAAGAGGGCAAGAAGAAGATGCGCCAGCTTGGCACGGTGCAGGTGCCGAGCGAGGCTTTCACCGCCGTGCTGAAATTAGACGAATGAGGGCCGGGGGAAACAAAGCGGGATGTTCCTGTGTATTTCCCCGCCCGCAGGGCGGGGAAATACACGGAAAAACAGCGCGGGGGGCGTTGGCGCTCCTCCTCTGCCTTTGCCTGCTACTGACATCCTGCGGCGGGACGGGCGCGAACATATTGGGCGGCGGCAATGTAGAGGACCTGCTGCGCGCGCCGCGCACAGACGCGCAGCAGAGCGCGGTTCAGACGGCGCTGAACGCGTATCTGGGGGAGACGCTCCAGTTAAAATATCCGCGCGGCGGCATGCAGCCGGACCCGGTGGTCTTTGCGGATTTGGACGGGGACGGCGTACAGGAGGCGGCGGTGCTGTACACGGCGCAGAGCAAGGGGCAGAACGTGCATCTGTCGGTGCTGGAACCGGCGGGGGATGGCTGGAACGTCGCGTATGAGGTGATGGGCCTGTCCACGGAGGTGGCGGAGGTCGCCTTGTGCGAGGTGTTCCCCGGCTCTGTGCAGCTTTTGGTGGGGTACGCGAACCAAAACCTTGCCGACAAATATTTAGAGGTTTACGATTACTACAATGTGACAGTATATTCGGCCTGCCGTCAGCCGTATGACGCGTACTGGATGGGGACGGGGACGGAAGGAAATGTGCTGTTGGCGATTGCGGCGGGGATACAGCAGGCGGGCGCGGGGACGGTGCTGACGCTGTACGAGCCGATGGAGCGGGCGCTTGTGAACACCCAGACGGCGATATTGGATGAGCGCCTGGAAAAATGCACAGGGCTTTCCGGCACGGCCTTTGGGTCCCAGCGCGGGTTTGTGGTAGACGGGCAGACGGCGGACGGTGCGGCGAGCCAGTTTTTAGAGCTTCGGGAGGGCGCGCTGACGCTGTGCGCCGACAATGATTTAGGCGGCGCAGCCTGTTATGTGCGTCCGCAGGCGCTGCGGGGGCTTGTGCCGCAGGACCTGGACGGGTCCGGGGAGCTTTTGGCGGCGGCGGCCGGGGAGAGCGTCGCGACGCCGCGTTCCGAGGGGCGGTTTTATATCGTCGACTGGATGGACGGCATGCGCACCGTGCCGCTGCGGCAGTCGGGGATTTTTGACGCGCGTGGCGGGGTGTATATCCGCATGCCGGACCCCTGGCGGGAGACGGTGCAGATCGCCGAGCAGACGGACACGAGCTGGCAGCTCCGGCGGCGGGAGGATAACGCGCTGCTCTGTACAGTGCGCAGTGCGGCGGTGCGGTCGCCGGGGGATACGGACAGCGCCGCGGGGGCGGAGGACAGCGATATCCAGCTTGAATTTGGCGAGGCGTGCAGCGCCTGGGAACGCCGGGTGCTTTCCGAAGGGGTCATGCGGTTTTCTTGAGTTTCTGGTTTTTTCGGGCCTGTATGCCATGCGGAAACGCTCGCTATATGTAGAGGAAACAGCGAGGAACAATATGCCCCAAACGCGAAAGGAGGCGCATGCCGATGGAGGCAACGGAGAACATAGAGGAGAGTACCAGAATCGTTCTGGAGGAGTACAGAGAACTCCTGAAAAACTATTGTTTGATGGACGATCTGTACATGACAAAGTTTTTCGACGGTGACAAAAAGGGTATTCAGCTTGTACTGCGGATCATCCTGGACGACCCGGATTTGATTGTGGAAGAAGTACACACACAGAAGTTCATTGCCAATCTGCTGGAACGTTCTGTGCGGCTGGATATCGTGGCGGTGGATGGAAAGGGCCGCCGTTTCAACGTAGAAGTCCAGTGCGACAACGGCGGAGCTGTGCCGCAGCGGACGCGGTTCAATGGGTCGTCGCTGGATGTAGATATGTTGGGCAAAAATGAGCCGTTCACAAACCTGCCGGACGCGTATGTCATTTTCATCACGAAGAAGGACGTGCTGAAGGGCGGGAAACCCCTGTACCGCATTCAACGGACGATTTTGGATATGGACAACAAGCCGTTCGGCGACGGCTCGTATATTATTTACGTCAATGGGGAAATCCGGGACGGGACGAAGCTGGGACGGTTAATGCACGACTTTTTCTGCTCCAACCCGAATGAGATGCACTATGAGGTACTACGGGAGAGGGCAAAATATTTCAAGCAGGACAAGGAGGGTGTAGGTACAATGGGTGGCTCGTATGCGGAAATAAGCGCGAAAGAACGCGCGGAAGGGCGCAAGGAGGGCCTTGCGCGTGGCCTTAAACAAGGGACGCTTCGCTCTCTCCGTAACCTGATTGCCAATGTTGATATGACAGTGGAGCAGGCGATGGCAGCGATAGGCGTGCCAGAGGAGGAACGTGCGGTATATAGAAAAGAACTGGAAACATAAGGGCATCACCATACCCGCTTAAAACAGAAAATCAATTTGTATGGAACATAAATTATTTTATAAAAAGTCAGGATTTCAAAACGACGGTATTTATGCCATGTATAAGCATATAGAACAGTAAATCCCGGCTGAGAGGAAGTATGTATGTTTATAGAAACCGACAGGCTGGTTATCCGGGATTTGGAAACAAGCGACGGGGCCATTTTTGCTGATATGGCGTCTGACGGCAGCCTGGTTCCTGTGGGGCTTGACAGCGCGTTCCGCGCGTGGGTGGCTGAATGGCTCACAGATGCACAGCAGCTTGCAAAGAATGACGATCCGGCGGTCGAATATCTGGCCTATACGATAGAGCTGAAAGGGACACAGCAAGTCGTCGGTTCCGTTGGATGCTCCTATTATAAAGATTTGGGGAAAAATCGGTATTTGCTATTTTATCGGGACGGAATACAGAAAACACGGCTACGCGGCGGAGGCTGTCAAAGCGTATGTCCCATATTTTTTACAGCGGTATCAGCAGGATGAAATCATTGCCACTATCCTGGAAAGCAACGTCCCCTCATGGAAAACTGTAGAAAAAGCCGGCTTTACCTTAACAGAGAAAAAACAATACCAGGATTTCGACGACGCGTCCGAGCAGCCGTACAGGTTCTACCGTTATACGTTATAGAGCCGCACCCTTGCCGCGAGGGTGCCCCGCACGCAATCAGCTATGCAGGTGATGGGTTTCCAAAGGGGCTGCGCCCCTTTGGCGGAATCCAGAGGCAGCGCCTCTGGCGGGTCCGGGCAGCGCCCGGCGGAGTCCAGAGGCAGCGCCTCTGGCAGGATTCCAAAGGGCGGCGCCCTTTGGCAGGTCCGGGCAGCGCCCGGACGCAGGAAGGAAGACGAGGTGGACGGGATGAGGAAAATACTTGTGGTGGAGGATGAAGACGCCATACGGGAATTTGTGGCACTGAATCTGCGCAACGCGGGTTACGATGTGACGGAGGCCGCGAGCGCGGAACAGGCGCTGGCCGGTTTCAGCCCAGGGGCAGGCTTTGATGTTGCCGTTTTGGACATCATGCTGCCGGGGATGAACGGGTTTTCCCTGTGCGAGACCATCCGGCGCGATTCCCCCGCGATCGGCATCATCATGCTCAGCGCAAAGACGCTGGAAACCGATAAAATACGGGGCCTCTCCATCGGCGCGGACGACTATATGACAAAGCCCTTCAGCGTCAGCGAGCTGCTGGCGCGGGTGGGCGCGCTGGTGCGGCGCGTGGGGCGTCAGAGCGAGGGCGGCGCGGAGGATGGGCGCGCCGCCAGCGGCGCTTTTGTGCTGGATCAGAAAAGCCGGATGCTCTACAAAAACGGCGCGCCCATCGACCTGACACAGGTCGAGTTCCAGGTAATGGAGCTGTTCTTCGCGAACCCCGGCGTCGCGCTGCTGCGCGAAAAAATCTTAGAGGGCGTGTGGGGGGCGAACTATTATGGGGACGTGAAGATTGTGGACGTGAATATCCGCCGCCTGCGCATGAAGATCGAGGACGAGCCGAGCGCGCCCAAACACATCCTCACCGTCTGGGGCTACGGCTACCGGTGGAACCCTTAGCATGAACAGCATCACAAGGCAGTGGATCCGGGGCAGCCTGCTTGTCACAGTGCTGATGTGCCTGGTGGCGGAATCGCTGTTCCTCTATTTCACCATCACCAACTATTACGACGGCACGCGCCGGGCGCTTTTAGCGCGCGCCGCCACCATCCTCACACAGTTGGAGGCCAGCGCGGCGGAATCCGGCGAGGGGCGCGGCGTGCTGCTGCGGCGCATGGTGGAGCAGTTTGCCGAAAAAGACAAATTTGAGCTGATGCTCGTCGACGCCTCCGGCGCGCCCGTTGCGACCAGCACCGGGTACACCCCCTCCAATATCGTTGTCGGCGAGGACTACCGCCGCGCGCTCTTAGACGCCGGGGGCGAGGGGTACGCCATTTACCGCACCGCGATGGAGGAGCGCGTGATGGCTGTGACCGCCGTCCTCCCCCGCGCCGCCGGGCAGGTGACGGCGGTACGCCTTGTCACAAGTCTGACACTGGTGGAAAAGAGCCTTACCACCATCGTCTTTGCCAGCCTCGCGGTGGTATTGGCGGTGATCTTATTCAGCGTATGGACGGGCCTGTTCTTTATCCGCAGCATCGTGCGGCCCATCGGGCAGATTGAGGCGACGGCGGCGGAGATTGCGCAGGGGCACCTGGACACGCGCATTGAGAAACAGTACAGCGGCGAGATCGGGAAACTGTGCGGCACCATCAACCACATGGCGGAGGAGCTGGCGAAAACCGAACGGATGAAAAACGACTTCATCTCCTCTGTCTCCCACGAACTGCGCACGCCGCTCACGTCCATCAAGGGCTGGGTGGAGACAATCGCCGCGCTGAAAAGCCCCGCCGACCCGAATTTCCGGCGCGGCGTACAGGTGATTGCCAGCGAGACGGACCGGCTGTACGGCATGGTGGAGGAGCTGCTGGATTTTTCCCGCATGCAGCGCGGCCTCACCCTCGCGCCGGAACGGCTGGATTTGGTGGCGGAGGTGAGCGACGCGGTGATCATTGCCGAACAGCGCATAGAACAGGCGAGCCTGCGCCTCGCCTACGAGGAGCCGGAACTGCCCGTGCCCGTCATGGCCGACCCCGCACGCCTGCGCCAGGTGTTCGCCAACCTGCTGGATAACGCCGTCAAATACTCCCCGCCCGGCTCCACCATCCGTGTCGCCGTGTGGGCGCAGGAGGACACAGCCTTTGTCACCATCGCCGACGAGGGGCAGGGTATCGCGCCGGATGATTTGGAAAACGTGAAGATCAAGTTTTTCAAGGGCAAGGGCGCGGTGCGCGGCAGCGGGATTGGGCTGGCGGTCGTAGATGAGATCATCACCGCGCACGGCGGCATTTTCGATATCCGAAGCAAGTTGGGGGAGGGCACCACGGTGATCCTGCGCCTGCCGATTGCCGCGCGGCGGTCGGCGGCGGGATAGCGTTTATCGGCTCATTTACCGTTTCAATCGCATCGTTTTTTGTGTCGTTTCGCTGGTTCAGCAGTTTCCGCCCCCGCAGGAGGGGAAAGCCATTTGCCTTAAACCAGACCGCTTTCCCGCTCCCCTGCGGGGGCACGGAAACAATCTATCAAGAGAGGGTAGGGACATTGAAAGAAAACCAGACACCGGAGAAAAAAGGGGCCGCCTGCTTTAAGACCCGCGTGGGCGGGCAGGCCCTGATGGAAGGGATCATGATGCGCGGGCCGGAGGCCATGTGTATGGCCGTGCGTCAGCCGGACGGCGTGATCTTCACCGAGACCAAACCGCTGAAAAAGCACGCGTGGAGCAAGATACCGTTTCTGCGCGGCATCCTCTCCTTTGTCGACAGCATGGTGAACGGCTACCAATGCCTGATGAAAAGCGCGGAAATTTCGATGGAGGAGGAGGAAGCCGCCGCAGAGGAGAGCAAGTTTGACAAGTGGATCAACGAAAAATTCGGCGAGAAGGGCACCAATTTCATCATGGCGCTGGCGTCGCTGATGGGGGTGGTGCTGGCGCTGGTGCTGTTCCTCGTCGTTCCGACAGCGTTTGCGGGGCTTGTGGATCATTTTATTCCGCTGGGTATGTTCCGCGCGTTCGTAGAGGGTGTCGCCAAGCTCGCGATTCTGATCGGGTACATGGCGCTCGTGGCGCGCGTGCCGGAGATACACCGGCTGTTCCGCTATCACGGCGCGGAACACAAGACGATTGCCTGCTATGAGGCGGGCAAAGAACTGACGGTTGAAAACATCCGCCCATGTTCGCGGTACCATCCGCGCTGCGGCACCAGTTTTCTGCTGCTGGTACTGCTGCTGAGCATTATCGTGGGGGCGTGCATTACCACAGAAAATATCGCGCTGCGCGTGCTGTTCAAGCTGCTGCTGCTGCCGGTGGTGATGGGCGTGGGATATGAGACCATCCAGCTATGCGGCCGGTACGACAACCCCCTCACTGCGGCCATTTCCGCGCCGGGCCTCTGGCTCCAGCGCATCACGACGCAGGAACCCGACGACAGCATGATCGAATGCGCCATCGCCGCCGTCACGCCCGTCCTGCCGAAGAACCGCGAGGACGCGAAGTGGTAATGCCCGTTTGCGCAAAGAAAAGCGTGTTTTCCCGCCCGGAGGGCGGGAAACACAAGCCGATCCTGCGGGCAGGAAATAAAAATATCTGAATGGGATTCCAAAGGGACTGCGTCCCTTTGGCGGGAATCCAAGGGGCAGCGCCCCTTGGGCAGGTCCGGGCGGCAGCCCGAAGCAGAAAGGAAGGGTACATGATGGTTGAGATCAAAATGGAAAACGGCGGTGTGATCCGCCTGGAGCTGGACGCCTCCGCCGCGCCGATTACCGTCCAGAACTTTGAAAAGCTGGTGCGCTCCGGCTTTTACGACGGCCTTACATTCCACCGCGTCATCCCCGGCTTCATGATCCAGGGCGGATGCCCGGAGGGGACGGGGCGCGGCGGGCCGGGCTGGCACATCAAAGGTGAATTTTCTGCCAACGGCGTAAACAACCCCATCCGGCACAAGCGCGGGGTCATCAGCATGGCGCGCAGCGGCCTTCCCGATTCCGCGGGGAGCCAGTTTTTCATCATGCACGGCGACGCGCCCCATCTGGACGGCCAGTACGCGGCCTTCGGGCATGTCGTGGAGGGTATGGATGTAGTAGATGAGATTGCTGCCGCCACCACCGACGCCGCCGATTATCCGCGCGTGCCAATCGTGATCCAGAGCATGTACGTTGTGGAGGACGCGCCGAAAACGAAGGCATGACGGCTCACAGGGGCGCTGCCCGGACCTGCCAGAGGCTCTGCCTCTGGACTCCGCCAAAGGGGCAAGCCCCCTTTGGAAACCCATCCTGTGCGGCGCTGGACGAATTTCTGAAAACAGGTAAAATGGATTCATGAACTTTATAAAAAAATTGGTTTCTTTTTTCTGGGATAAAAGCCTGCTTACCTTTCTTTTGATCGGCGCGGGCAATACGGTTATCAGCATGGGGGGCAGCCAGCTCCTTTATGGCGCGCTGGGCTATTGGGGGTCTACTGCGCTGATGTTTACCCTGACAAGCATCGTCAGCTTTGTTTTGAACCGACGCCTCAGCTTCCAAAGCAAAGCGCCCCTGCTGCAAAGCGCCGTTCGTTTCGCTGTTGTAATCGCGGTGTGCTATCTTATCAGTTTCGGCCTCTCCGACCTGATCGTCCCCGCGCTGCTGGGCCGCTTCTTTCCCGCCCTCTCCGCCGACTGGCAGGCCCGTATCGCCATGCTGGCCGCGCAGGCGGTGTTTACCTGTATGAACTATGTGGGGCAG